>CP039459.1:737500-1037500 GCA_004843165.1 Acetobacteraceae bacterium | reverse complement strand
TGTTCAAAACCATTCAAGCTATAGTCTAAAGCCGGGAAAACCCATTTTTGAACTGCTTCTCCGCCTTCAATCTGTACAACCTGAATTTCAATTTGCTGTGCCCCTAAACGGTTACGCCAAAGAAAGCGACCGGAAGCAATATTCCATGCATAACGCCAAGCTAAATCTTCAATGCCATTACCTTGAAAAAAGGCAGAAACCGTTTCCAGAAGCTTTTTTTCATATCCATGATGATTGCAGGCAGAAGGCTTACCAACCCCAGGAAGAACACGGAATGTAAAAACTGCCTTTAGCGCATCATCTTCTGGAAAGAGGGCTGCTACATCTACGGTCTGGAGATTAGGACTATTAATTGAATTATCTAATTTTGCGGGATCTTGATCTTTTGTTTTTAGACGGTTGGAAATTGTACCCCGCACCGCTTTTTCACGTAATTTTATCGGAGAGAATTTTTTCTCTTCTAAACGCTGATCCCAATTTCCTGAGAAAAAGAGACCATCTGAAAGATCCAATTTGCGTTCAAATGCCAAAACTGATGCTGTTTTTAAATCTTTTCCTGCCATAACCTAAATTCCCTTAATCTTTAAAAAATTTTCTAAACTTGAAACCTTAATGCTAGAAATCATCAGCCTGAGAGTTCATCGTCGTCCTCGTCTAATAAGCTCTCTCTTTTTTCAGAGATCTCTTTCCAAGAGCGGCAACGATAAAGGCCTGTCTCCAAATCATTCTCTACCCCCCAAAGCAGTTCTGAAACCTCTTTAATGGTAGGCGGAAATTTCCACTCTCCAATAGACTGCAGAGATTCCACAGCTTGAAAAGACGTTTTATCATCTCTGGAATCTTTTACTGTTCCAGCTTCATGCAAAGGAGAGATTGCAGCATAGCCAACAGGGATTGGAACAACCCAGCCACTTCCTTTTTGACGGTCAGGATACCATTTTACCTCGCCATTCTCCTCTACTTCGTCAGCACGCCAATTGATGGCACATAAAGAAAGCCATGCATCAAGCTTTGTTGGGTTCGGTTCCCCGTCTCTGTGTTCTTCCTGAAGTGTTTTTAAACGTGCTTCAATTAAATCCGCCCGTTCAATCAAAGCAAAACCAGGTAAGAAACGATTACGCTGACGCTTCCACTCTTTTTCAAACTTTTCCCGCCCGATGAGAGAAGGCATTGTCTGATAGGCTGGCAAAGCACTTGGGAAAACATTTGGCAAAATAATTCCACCAGCAATACGCATCGAATGCACAACCGCAAGAACATCTTTTGCCAGCTTTTTTCGACGATCCTCTGAGAGATATGCATCCGCAATATTCACACCAAAAATCAGAGAAATTTCTAAATGCATTCGCCCCTCTTCCTGAATAGGAAGCGGGGTACCATTAGCCCGAACACGATTACGCGTTAAATGAAAAACAGCCGGATTATATCTATCTTCTTTCACAAGTTCTTGAGTTTGATAGGCAATGACACCAACATTCTTAAAGGCAATTTCCAGTCCTTCTTTCTGACATCTACGCTCCAACGCCCACATTAAACCCATAAAGGCTGTAATGGCAGGAAAACCATGTGTAAAAGGTCCCGTAATGGCATTCGCATTTTGAATACGCAAATGTGGCAATATCAGGTAATCCGTCAGCTTTTTAGAAAAAAATGAACTCATGATTGCTTCTCCCGATAGGGGGCTAAATCTGCATCCCTTTGGGATTTTGATTTCCGCTGAAACGGAACAGGCCAAGAGGTATCAATGACCAGAGCACTTATACGTGCCCAATGATAATGTTCTACATCACCGACAGCGAATTTTCCTTTTGCTCTTAAAAAATGATTGATAAAAGCGGCCATTCGATTGGCAATCAAGTCTGGCCAATCCCCCCAGTGATATCTTTCCCGAAAATCCTGGTCCGCTTGAGAATTGAAATTGTCTTCATCTTCCACTCTACCCGTATCAAGCCAAAGACGCTCTTCTTCTGGCAGTTCGCATTCTGGATGATCAGACCATCCAGCAGATTGTGCATTACGAACTTTAGCCGCCTGATGCGTAATTTCTTCGGCAATAAAATTTTCCAATCCCTCACGAGCTTTCTGAATACGGCTAATATCCGTCGCATTTTGATTATTTTTCAATAATTTTATCAACTCACTTAAGGCCCAATAAATATTAGGCTGTTGCATAATCCAACGGACAACAGATTTTTTTGTCTTCAACAAAGGGGCACCTCTTCCACCCCTTAAAGCTGGTGGCGGAGCAGAAGAGAAAAGCGACATCGCACCACCTCGCAAAGAATTAAGCTGGCTGACATTTTGAGGTTTACTTCCGCCCAAACTACGCTTCGCCAGCCCTCTAAATTCCATTAACACGCCATCCCAAGGCTGATTTTTGCGCCGTGCCTCTCGACCTTCTTTTGCCTTTTCACCATAACGGGCTTCTGAAAGAGTAGCATGAATTAGATGCGCTAAAGAGGTTGGATAAAGCGGTTGAAGTAAAATGAAATTTTCATTCTTAGAAGCATCTTCACCCTCTGCTAACCAATAAATCTGCTTTGCATTGCCATCCGAAACACCTTCTTTGGAACGTTTTTCTTCACGCTCTATAAAAGAAAGGAAACGAGAGGCTATATTTTCACTTTTATTCTTAACCTCGCTTAAAGCTGCAAGTGCATCCTCATCCTTATCTCGCAACCAGTCTTTTAAAAAACGCCTTTTTCCATCAACTTCAACAAAAAGGTGAAGAAAATTCCAGCCGTCTAGAACCGCTGCATTTTCAGCCCCATTCCCTGTCGCATCAACAATAAATCCGCTCCCTAAAAGATGCGTGCCAATTTCAGAGCGTTCTGGCAGAGAACTTGCTAAAATTGTGCCGCCCTGCACATCCGAATGCGTCGCTTTGGGCAAATGGGTGCCAATTTGCACTTTTGTTTTCTGTAAAATTTTTGCCGTATTTTCGAGCCAGTCTGACTTATTATATTTAGCTGAAATAGAAGGGTTTTCTTTCCCTCTAAGCTTTTCCTCACGTCGAGCATTCAGAAATTCTGCAATGGCCGTTTCAAAGATACGCTGGCGGGATCTATCGCTCATAATGTCTCTTTCTAAAACTTATTTTTTATCTTTAAGCTGCCTATGCGGCAGTCTACCTGAATACATTCACATTCATATCGTTTTTATCCCTTATTTTCTAATGGATAAAATTATTTCTGAGGGAGAAATTTATACTTTTTTAAAATTTTTAAGAAAAATTATAATCAAAGAACAACTTATAAAGATATGGACCCATTTGATAGCATACGGTCAAAAATTTTTCTTTATGAGATTTAATTTTACAACTCCAATTCTTTATTCCCTTATCGCTTCTACTTTTAACGTCAGGCCAAGCGCCTCATGCCAAGACCACCCTTGGGTGCCATCGCCCTCATATGCCGAAAGTGATGTGACCCGTCGTGCTTCCATTTTTTGAGAATCCTTCTCTTTTCCACCATAGTTTTCCAACCAATCTTTTAATAAAATCTCTAAATTGGCCTGATTCCAAAAAGAAATATGCTTACCTTCTATAAGTGGCACTGAATGGCATAATCTATTCACCTCTACGTATAAATCTCGCCCTCGGCTCTGTGGAACAGCTTGATTCAGGCTTAATCTTTCTCTTTCTTCATCCCAAACAAAAGCCAAATCTGTTTCTTTCAGCGGTTGCTCTCGAAATGGTTGATTTTGAGGGAAAAGCCCCGTCAATGCGGTTTGAGAAAAATCATGCCACCAGCAAAGAGCCGCATCTCGTTGCCCAATATTTTCTCCGTTCCCTATTCTGCTCCATCTTTTAGGTTTCGGTGAAACAACGGCCTTTGTCCGCTCTAATTCCAAATCGCCCAATTTCTGTTTTTTATCTATCTCTTCAGTAGATGTACGAAGCTCTGGCGTTAATAATCTCGGAATAGAAGTAATGATCTCATATTCGCTTTTTCTTAAAAGCGTTTCGAGTTCGTGCGTGTTTAAAGCCCAATTCCCCCCTTCATAGCCGGGGCGCTGATAAGCTGGCGATTGGCCTTTTAGGGCATTTACATTTTTATTGAGCAAAAGAATATTGGGCTTTTGCTTATCCGTTACCTGTTTACGGTGTCTTTGCACCCTTCCAGCGAGCTGAATAATTGAGCGCAAAGAGGAAGGTTCCGCAATCGCCCAATCCGCATCCCAGTCCCGCCCGACTTCGCAAACCGGCGAGGCCAACACGACAAAAAGATGATTTTTAATTTCTTTACTGCTTTGGCACAAAGCCGCCAGAACTTCTTCCTTTTCCCAAAAAGGCTTGCTCGCTTGTTTACGATTAAAAACCCGATCCAATCCAGCTTCAATCGCAGAGCGGCAAATGAGCGGAAAACGGGAATGATAAACACATAAATGCATTTGTGTTTCTGCCGCAGAACATCCCTGCTGAAACATTTCAATCGCAACCTGATAAAGCGGCGCAATGTTCGCCATGCGAATAATGCCGAAACTAACCTTTTTCCCTTGATAGGCCCCTTTTGGAATAACCTCCCCATGCGCCTCATGCAGTTTTAACGCATGATCCCGAAAGAGCTTCGCCAAAACAAGCGGGATTTCTTCCTTAGCTAAATTTTCCTTTAAAACAGCCTGTCCGATAATTTCGCCCCGCCGTAAAGGAAGGCGCTCGGCGTTTTCCAAAAGCTTCTTTGCTCTTTTTTGCGCAAAAATCGCATGGGCTTCCTTAAAATCCGCCTCCCGCCGACAAATAACCGGTTCGGATTTAAATTCATCTACCCATAGACAAGGGATTTCAGGAATGCATTGTGGACGTGCGCCGCTATAACCCCCATGATTTTTAAGATAAATCTCCCGCCCGGCCCGATAGGCCAAAAACATGCCCCGCACCAAAGTTTCCGGCAAAGTCGCCGAAGAGAGCAGAACACGACCTCCCAGCATACCGGAAAACCAAACCAGACGCATCAATGCCGGCATATCTTCGAGAGAATAATCATCCAGCTCATCCAAGATTAAATCCGAAGACATCAAGCGCAACATCGGATTAATCTGATGACCGCCTTTCCAAGCCTCCGTTGCCGGCACCAAATGATCCACGGTGCAGACCAAAATCGGCGCATCTATGAATTTACGCTCTTTTTGATTTTTGCGTCCCCCCTCTTTACCGATACCGTAAACGGCAGAGAGCAAAGGGTGATTTTCCCAATCTTCATTCCGTGATGGATCCGCCTCAAAGAAAATCTCCCCCATTTCATCGGGAAATAAATCTGCCTTAGATTCAGAACCACTTTTCTCTGCTTTTTCTTCTAAAAAATCGGCAATTTCTTTACTGACTGCACCGCCAACAAAAACGCCCAGCTCTTCATCTGTTAAATCCAAATATGCCTTATAAGCGTCTCCTGTTTGACGTGTCAGTACCCTTAGGCCCAGCGCATATGTCATTCTCAGCGGCTTTTTTTCCGGCGTTAGCGATGCAATAATTTTCGCATTCGCAATTGTCTTTCCGCAGCCTGTTGAGGCCATATTAACAATAAAAGCACCTTCTTTAAGAGATTTCTCTTGAATTTCCAAAGCGGCTTCTCTGGCTTTTTTCTGCCAGGCAAAATCTCCTGTCCCAATTGTTTTTCGGAAATTTTTAAGACGCTGTAAGGGAATAAGCGTCAGCGGCAAGGTGAAATTTTCTAGGAAATTGGCAATTGCGCCTGCTTTTTTAGAAATTTCCGTTAAATGCCCATGCAGGGATTGCTTCGGCTGATTATCCTTATCGGTATTGGCCAGCGCCTCTCCGGCCTTATGCTCCAACTTTTCCCTTCCCCAAGAAGAGACATGATGATCCGCCAACATCAAACTAAGACGGGCAAGATGCAAAATATATAAATCACTTTCCCAATGCTGCCAGTTTTGCGTCTTGTCCTGAAATTTCAAAAGCCGCTTTGCCGTATTTTTAAGCATTTTTGAAAAAGAAGATTGCTTTAAAACCCCTTCGAGCGCTGTAAAATCCATATATTTTCTAAGCAGTTTTTTGTTAGAAAATAAATCCTCTGGTACTTTGTCATTCCAATCCGCCGTGACAGAAGACAAGGGATCACGGAGTAAATCTAGCCGAATATCCATTGCCTTAGCACCAAAATATTCACTATTCGGAGAAACCGGCAAACGATGATGCGAAACCATGAGCCAAATAACAGCTCTCGCCAAAGGCGGTAAATCCGCCAGTGGTGTCTTTGCATTTTCCGATTTCCAGCTTTCCTGCTTTTTCCATTCAATTGGTAGCCAATTTTCAGGTGTTTTTCCCTCACCGCTTTCCAAACGTCTCAGCCAGTCTGCATCTTGCTCGCCAGATGCTTTAACAAAATGAGCAAACATACGTGCAGATTGCCATTCATGCCGCCAAAGATTTCTCTCCGTATTTTTGCCGGTTAATTTTTCCTGAAAGGCAGCGCTCGCTTTCCCTAAATCATGTAAAAGCCCGGAAATTCTTGCCAATAACCTGACGGCTTCGGCCGTATCCCAGTCATTTTCATCTTCTTGCCTCAGCATATTTCTCGCTGTGCTTTGCGTTGGCACCCGTCCCCGCATATCAAAGCGGCTAGCATCCCCGACAATCCATAAAAGCTCGCTTCTGCTACCAATGAGATGGCAAGCAACGGAAGTATTTTTACGGGCACTGGCACGTAGCATTTTATGAAGCGTTTTTAAGCCGGCCATCGTGATCGGCGTTTGCCAGCAACGCTCACCCGTTCGGCAAGCAAACTGATCTAAAATACGGCGTGTCTCCTTTAACGCCTTATGATCACATTGAGAGACGAGTAAAATTTCCATTATTCCGACGCACCTAGCCCATAAGCAAAAGCCGTTTCCTCCGCTGTCTTTTTCGTTTGATCAATCATAAAATCAAGCGCTTCGGTTTCAATCAGCTTTTTAATACAGCGCCCCCGAAATTGCTGCTCTTCATCGCCATCTTTGGCAGAAATAAAAGCGAGAGGTAAAATCACGGAATCTTTAATAAGATCCGCAATATCAAAAACCAGCCCGCCCCGCCGTGTCTTTCCATGCAAAATGGCGAAACCGAAAGGCAAACCCAACACCCAAGCTGCCGTTGCACCCAACCCGTAAGCGAGATAATTGCCATGATCTAAAAACCGGTTCGCATCGTCCTTACCGGTTCCTTTTTTCTTACGGGTGAATTCGCCGTATTTTGTCGCTTGAGCCGCCAGTTTAAAGAGGGATTTTGTCAGACGTGCCTCAGCCATTAAAAGCGCCTCTGTCGTCTCCGACTGATCTATCTCTGCCCGTGCAATTTTAAGAGCAGTCTGAAATGCCGGCTCATCCAAAAAAAATCCCGCAATCGCCATCTCACGGGACAGCCACGATTTTTCAACCCGATCCAAACGCATGCTTTGAAACGATTTTGCTGCGGCTAAACGCCCCTCTTCCTTAAACCAAAAGGAAACCCACGCCTGTAAATAATTTGTCGGACGATATTCGCTTTGTGGTGAGAGCCAGGCCAAATCAATTGTTTCCGAAATATCCGTCCGCTCTGTTCCAGCAAATAAAGGTGTTCCACCACCCCCAGAAAAACCGACCATCACACCGGCCTTGGCCAACTCACGCACCGCCGCCTGCGTTATCGAAGTCCCATTTCCAAGCAAAAGCGTTGTTGTATTAGCAATCGGAATATTCCAATAAAGCGATTTACGCCCTTCATCGGTAACATATTCCACCCTGCCGCCATTTACCAAAACACGGCAATATTCCAGATAAAAAATATTCGCCCGCTTGGAATGTAGGATTGTTTTAAGCTCAGAAGGCGCAATATAAGGCGGCTTCTTACGTTTTTTCTTCTTGTGATCCTGTTCTGAAATAATCGCCATATGATTTCATCCTAAAATTAAGAATGGCATTTTTAATTCTAAAAGAAAGGTTTATTTTTACGGTATAAAAGCGATTAAAAACCTGCTTTAAAAGAAAAGCAAGTATCCTAAAAAAATTACCCTTTTTTTTACGCTTTAAGTAAAAGTCCCAATTTCTGCGCTTTTCCAAAAAAGCTTTTAAAAAGGGGTAAAATACGTTATTTCGACCTTAACGCTGAATTTCCAAGCCTTATAGGCTAACAAATCCTCGTTCACTGCCGCACAGGCAGCTTAGAAACCTGACGATAAAGCTCTGAACTATCTTCGGCGGTTCACTGCCGCACAGGCAGCTTAGAAATCTCTTAGCTTCTTGTTTTCAGGTGTCCCTGTGTTCACTGCCGCACAGGCAGCTTAGAAATAAATGGCGCTTTAGGTATTCTAGCCTAACCTGTTCACTGCCGCACAGGCAGCTTAGAAAGACGGCTCAAAAACATTTAAAACAACAGGCGTTCACTGCCGCACAGGCAGCTTAGAAATTGGTCTCAATCATTCGCTACTTCAATTGGTGGGTTCACTGCCGCACAGGCAGCTTAGAAAAACAAGCCCTTGCATGGCATCCTCACCCCATTGTTCACTGCCGCACAGGCAGCTTAGAAAACAGAATCAACACTTTTGAGGGCAAGTATTTTGTTCACTGCCGCACAGGCAGCTTAGAAATTCAAAGACCAAGCAGAACTAACGAAATTCAGGTTCACTGCCGCACAGGCAGCTTAGAAACTTGGCGCATGATGAATGAAAACCAAAAACAAGTTCACTGCCGCACAGGCAGCTTAGAAATACATTGGGTGCGTCTGCGATCCAGTCTCTAAGTTCACTGCCGCACAGGCAGCTTAGAAATGGCTCTAAAAAAAGTTCTAAAGAACGCCCAAGTTCACTGCCGCACAGGCAGCTTAGAAAACCATCTAATAGCAACCAGCCGTCAGGTGGTTGTTCACTGCCGCACAGGCAGCTTAGAAATTATGCGACTTATCGCTTCGTCAGATGCGTATGTTCACTGCCGCACAGGCAGCTTAGAAACTATGACCATTTCCTTATTGCACGCTTCACCCGTTCACTGCCGCACAGGCAGCTTAGAAAAGTGACGGTGCAAATAAAGTTCCTGAACTTTGGTTCACTGCCGCACAGGCAGCTTAGAAATGACAAAACACATGGCCTGAATATGTATAAAGGTTCACTGCCGCACAGGCAGCTTAGAAAAGTAGCTGATTTTCTGTCGATAAAATAAATGCGTTCACTGCCGCACAGGCAGCTTAGAAAAGTATTTCCCATAATATTTCTTATGCCATCTTGTTCACTGCCGCACAGGCAGCTTGGAAATATTTTTAATTCTTTAGATATTTTCATCTCCAGCACTAAAATTTTGTCCTTCTTACTCGTCTTCTTCTTTACAAAATTCTATACTCTTTAAGTATTTTTCTTATTTTAAGTTCTTTAAATCATATGTTTTCTCTTTTTATAAATTATTTTTATTCTTTAAATTTTCTTTATTACTTTCAAATACTCATAAAACTTATTTTTGGATTTTCTATTATTCTCGCTTATTTACGATATACGGGACGAACACAGTTTTCACAGATGAACGCCATTGACCTTATTGGTAATTTTATTATCGGCGGTGTTATTGGTGGTGGGCTTTATTCGCCAGATTGTCTTAGCTTTTTCATTGCACTTTTTCTAAGTGTCACTGTTTTGTTTTGTATAAATTATCTCTACCAAAATACTTATCTTTTTTACCGTGTGACTGTCGGTGATCCCATCCCAATTATTCGTGATGGGCATTTTTTAATGGATGTCATCACCTCTAAAAATAACAATATTGATATTTTAAATATTGCCTCTCAGCTTAACCTTCAGGGAATCTTTTCTTTTAGTGAAGTTGCTTATGCGCAATTAGAACCAAATGGTTCTCTAACCGTAACCTGCGATCAAAAACGTATCCCTGCCATTGTTGTCATTTATCATGGTGCGCTGCGAACTTCTGCCCTTCAAGATATTGGAAAACCAGAAGAGGAGCTTATTGAAGACATGCAACAATACGGACTAACAGATTTTAATGATGTTTTTCTTGGCGAATACGGCTCTGACGGATTTATGTATATTTGCCGAAATGGCCGCGTTTTTCCGCGCCCTCGTCCAAAGATTATCAATTATCCGCAATAGAGTGCTTTATTGATCTGACACTCTCTTGTAAATTACGAATAATAATCTCTAAAAAGCCTTTTTCTTTTCTTGAATGGACTGAAATTATTTTCAGCTTTATACCAAAAAAATTGTATTTTTATACTTTATGTTTTTGCTTTTCAGCCTTAACTACCGGTAAAGCTGAAGCCATTGTTATGGGCGAGGATTTTGCGGCAAATGCTGCACATTCTTCAAGTCACAGCGAAACAGAAGCACCTATGGCTTATTATCAACTTCATGGAAATCCAGCAAAAAAAAGAAATAAAAAAATTCTTGATCGTGCCCTTGGTATTCCTAAACCACGCCGTAATCCCCAAGACGGTATCACAAATCTTCCAGGAGCAGCATTTCCTTCTTACGGTGATGTTCCTCTTTTAGAACCTTATCCCGGTGCGAAAACAGTATCAGAGCCAGGAGCAGCTCTACCACCACCTTACCCAGGCGGACCTTCCGAACCTGGTGTTTATGGTAATCATTCTATTATAGAATCAAATACGCCATAATTTTCTATTTTTGGAAAGATGGTGGAGCCAATCGGAATCGAACCGACGACCTCTTGCATGCCATGCAAGCGCTCTACCAATTGAGCTATGGCCCCATCTGTAGAAGGGATTTACTTCAAATCCGATCTCATTTCTTTGTTCTATATCTGTATTTTATCCTTTAAAGCAAGATTTTTTTTAATCCGGAATAAAATTTCTTTCTCTTAATTGCGTCAAAAGTGGAAAAAGCGGCAAACCTAAAATTGTTTCTTTTGCCCCTTCAACAAATTCAAAAAGCTGTGCGCCAACGCCCTCAATACGACAGGCTCCCACACAAAAAAGAAGCTCCTCCCCTTCAAATGCAAGAAAAGAGCTTAACATCTCTTCAGAAAACATTCTCATTTTCAATTTGGGACTCTCTGTATAATGAAAAATTTCTTTTCCCTCTTGAATAAGGCAAAAAGAAGTATGCAGAAATTGTCTTTTTCCACGCATTGAAAAAAGCTGTTCTCGTGCCTGCGCCATATTTTTAGGTTTATTATAAAGTTTATTTTCACATTCTAAAATTTGATCTGCACCAATAATTAAAGGTGGATTTTCAAAATAATCTGCTTTTTTTTGCAAAATTTTTAACGCTGCTTTTGCTTTTGCTTCCGCTAAAAGAGCTGAAATTTCTTTTAAAGCGTATTTTTTTGCTAAAAAATCTTTTTTAAGCGTTTCTTCCGGACAATCGACAGAAAAAACATGCGGAATAATCCCTGCATCTTTTAAAATTTTTAATCGGGTCTGAGAGCCGCTTGCCAAAATAATTCTGGGATTTTTGATTGGGAAAGAAAACTGAAATCCCATTTTATACCTTCCTTTTCCAACTTTAATTCCAAAACCATCCACAAAATCTGTGGATAAGACTGTGAATGACTCTGGGATAAAAATTTAGTTAATGTGTATTACTTTTCACATTTTATAATTGCCCGTGTATAACTCATCATCTATGCATTGAGTCATTCCGTTGAGGATAACTCATTTTCTTTTTTGTGAAAAAGGGAAAATAATTTCAAAATCCCTTCAATATCCTAATAAATTCATTGAGAATTTTGTGGATATTTTTGTGGATAAATTAAAGGATAGTTAGGTACCCCACTTTTCCTATGTCTTTATTCTTTTTCTTTTTAAAGATTCTTTTAAAGAATAAAAAAAGAAATTTACTCCCCAGAGTTTATTTCTCTTGATCCACAGCCAAAAAAAATCTTTTCTAAGAGAGCAGGATTTTACAGAAATATTGCATCATTTTTAATTTTTAGTCAGAAGCCTTTCATGAATTGCTCCACAAATTCTCCCTTGTTAAAAACACTTTCTGGTCAAGAAGTTTGGCCACCGCCTATTTGGCTCATGCGTCAAGCAGGAAGATATTTACCGGAATTTAGAGAATGGCGAACAAAAGCAGATTTTCTAACTCGCTGTTTAACGCCTGATATTGCTGCGGAATTAACGCTCCAACCTATTGATCGTTATGGTATGGATGGCGCTATTCTTTTTTCAGATATTTTGATTCTTCCTTGGGCATTAGGAAGAAATTTAAAATTTCCTGAAGGAATTGGCCCTGTTATGAATCCCGTCAGAGAGGAAAAAGACCTTTTAGCATGTGAAGAACGTTTAAAAAGCGGCGAAGCATTTTCTTTGATGGAACCTGTTCGAGATGCTTTAAAAATTTTACGTGAAAAACTAAAAGACAAAACAACCGCTCTCCTCGGTTTTGCTGGCAGTCCTTTTACGGTTTCCTGTTATATGATCGATGGAAGCGGTTCAAAAACTTTCTTAGAAACAAGAAAAATGATGATTCATCATCCAGATCGCTATGCACGTTTGATGAATATTCTTATTGAGGGTACGGTTCAAATGCTCCGTGGGCAAATCGATGCGGGAGCGCAGGCGGTTATGCTTTTTGACTCTTGGTCTGGTATTTTACCTGTTCAAGATTTTAGAAAATTTGTTATTGAGCCAACAAGAAAAATTAGAAAAGCACTCAAGGAATCCCATCCGCATATTAAAGTTATTGGCTTTCCACGTTTGGGTGGATCAATGGTACCTGAATATGCTCAGGTAACGGAAATTGATGCGGTCAGTTTGGATGTTTCTGCCGATTTAGAGCAAATTGCCCCTCAAATTTCAGATAAAATTGTTCTGCAAGGAAATTTAGATCCTGCTTTATTATTTTGTGGTGGTGAAGAAATGAAAAAGAGGGCAACGAAAATTTGCCAAACGCTTCAAAATCGTCCGCATATTTTTAATTTAGGTCATGGTGTGCCGCAACATACACCACCGGAAAATGTTAAAGAATTGGTAGAAACAATCCGTTCTTTATCCAAAAAATCTTAAAAGGAGAAATATAAAATGACAGATTTAGAGCAAAAAAATCTTGAAAAATTTCTCTCTTTTCCAAAAGCAGAGCTAATTTTATTCGATTGTGATGGTGTTTTGGTCGATAGTGAACCTGTTGCACAACAAGCAACCGTTGATTTTGCGGCAAAATATGGTGTTCATTTAACAGTCAAAGAGGCTGAAGAACATTTTTTAGGGCATGCAATGCCTAAAATTGTAAATATTTTGTCAGAAATGGCAAAAGAAAAACTTCCAGAAAATGCAGAAGATGAGCTTAGAAATTTCTTTATTTCTTTGATGAAAGAAAAGGCGAAGCCGCTTACCGGGGTTAAATCTTTATTACAAAGGCTGAATAAAGAAAATATTCCCTTTCATATTGGCTCTAATTCTTCTCTCAAAGAAATGGTCGTGAAATTTGAAGCTTCTAAAATCGCAGAGGATATTAAAAAGGATCACATTCATTCTGCCGCAGATATGAAACAGCCCAAACCAGATCCGGCTGTTTATCTGTTAGGCGCTGAAAAAGAAGGAATTTCACCAGAAAAAACCATTGTTGTAGAAGATAGTGATACAGGCGCAAAGGCTGCTTTTAATGCTGGTATGCGGTGTATTCTTTTACGTTCAGAAGGACAGAAAGCACCAGGATTTTTCAAAGAAGGTCAGGTCGCTATAGCCCATAATATAGCAGAAGTTGAAAAAATTATTTTTGCGGCTGTAACAGGAAAAAGCTGATCTTATGGCCTATCTTCCATGGCTTTTAGCCTTTCATATTATGAGTTTTATCGCTTGGATGGCAGGGATTTTTTATCTCCCCCGCCTTTTTGTCTATCACAGTCAAGTGAGTGAAGCAGAAGAACCAAAAGCGTATGAACGTTATTGTGTCATGGAACATAAGCTTTTACGTCAAATTATGGCGCCTGCAATGGTTTTTACTCTCATAACAGGTGCCATAATGAGTACAATGCCGGGGGTTATTGTTTGGGATAGCTGTTGGTGGTGGGTAAAACTCGTCTCTGTTTTGGGATTAATTATTTTTCAAGGCTTTTGTTTTCATTGGCAGAAACAGTTTTTAGGACGAAACAATCGTCAAACAGAGCGTTTTTATCGTGTTATCAATGAAATCCCAACGCTTTTAATGATGATAATTGTGCTTATGATTTGTATCCGACCTTAATTTTTAGAGAAACTATCTTTTAAAATTTGGTATCTAAAGAAAATGCGGGCTTTTCGAAGTAAGGTTTTCTCTTCTCTTTTGAGAAAAAAGAAGCTGATGCCAAAACCGATAATGATGATGGTGACAATCAAAATGATTTCAAAAACGGGCAGTTTTAAAAGATGTTCACCAAAATAATAAGTTCCGAGTGTGTAAGTAAGCCCCCAGAGAACACCGCCGATAATATCGGCAATGAGAAAACGCCGCAAATTCATATGTAATGCCCCGGCGATTAAAGAGGCAACAAGACGTAAAAGGGCAAAATAACGGCTAAAAACGATCGTAATGCCCCCCCAATGATGGCAAAGATAGCGACCAATAAGGAGGCGATCTTCATTCAAGCCGATATATTTACCAAAATTTTTAAGAACAACATGCCCTATTTTTTTGCCGATAAAATAGCCGATAATATTTCCAAAAATAGTGGCTAAAATCGTTAAAAGAGCAATAATAAAAATGTTAAGACTATGGGTTATCGCCGCATAAAGAGAGATGGCAATGACAAGCGTTTCTGCTGGAAGAGGCAAGCCAATGCTTTCTAAAAAAATGATAATCCCAACAACCAAATAACCATAATTTTCAAAATAAGGCTGGAGAAGAGCACTTAAATTAGGCAGATGTAAATGCAGAATATTTCTCCGTAAAACTAATTTTAGTGTCATTTTATGCTGTTAACATTCTCTAAATATCTTTAGAGGAAGTCACAAAATGAAAAAACTGTTATTTTTAAAAAATAAAGAAAAACACGGAAAAGCAGGATTTTTATGTCTCATTCTTGGGTTACATCTGATTTAATAAAGGGCAAAACACGACAATTTTCAGAATTAAAAACGATTGAAAATTGGGTCATTTGGCTTGAACATTCTTCTGAATCTCAGGGAAAACGAAAATTATTTGGGTGCGACCTCTCCAAAGAGGCAAAATCGTTAACAGTATGTATTTTATCTCCGGAAAATGCCGACATTGGGTCTAAGGTAAATGAATATGGCGGTGGCTCCTGGGCAGGATTTTGGCATGTAGAGAAAGAATGTTTTATTTTTATTTATGCAGATGTAAAAAGAGGTGGTGTCTGGCAGTCTTCCTTCTTCCCTGAAAAGAATGAAAAAAATGAAGAAATTCAGCTGAGGAAAAAAGTCTCCGAAAATAAAACCGTTTTTTATGCTGATTTTGCAATTGATTTTGCAAAAAAAGGAGTTTTTTCTCTTAAAGAAAGCCGTTTTTCAAACGGCGTTGAAAAAAATGAAATTGTTTATTTTCCGCTGGCAAAAGCGGGAGAAATAAAAGAAAAAATTCTCATTTCAGGCGAAGGTTTTTTTGCCGCTCCTCGCCCTTCAAAAGACGGTCAATATTTAGCTTTCATTGAATGGCAAACAGATCAAATGCCTTGGACGGCAACAGAATTGAAAATATTGTCTTTGGGAAATTCTAAGACGAAAATCATTTCTGTCGCAGGAGATAGGTTTCAGGAAAGCTTAATGGAACCCCACTGGGATGAAAATCATTTAAAATTATATGCGCTTTCAGATAAGCAGGGAGCTTGGAATCCTGTTTCTTTTGAGTTTTCAAAAACAAAAGAAGATTTAAAAATAAAACGAAAAGACTTCCCCTCTTGCCCGGCGGAAATCGGGATGCCTGCATGGCAGTTGTCTCAAAATTCCCTTCATATTTTAGCAGAAGATGAATTTTTAGGGCGTTCCCTTTCGCAAGGCGTTGGAAAAATATGGCATTTTGAAAAAAGACATGGCTGGCAGGAAATCACATCTATTTTTCCTAGTTTTATTCCTGAACCGCTTAAAAATGGGGATTTTTGCTGTTTAAATGCAGCCGCAGATCTACCAGCCTCAATTTTAACATTTTCCTTTTCTGAAAAGGGAAAAATTGAAAAGAAAAAAACGATCCGAAGTGCTTGGAATTTTCCAAAAAATTTTTCGAGAAAAGAACTTTCAACACCACAAATGATCGAAATACCTCTTTTAGACGCTTTTTCGCCTTTAAGAGTGCTCTATTATCCTGCGGCAAGTAAAACGCTTCTACGGGAAAATAAACCCCCTTTGATTGTAAAAGTTCATGGCGGGCCAACAGGTTCTGCGCAAGGTGCTTTGGATTTAAGAATTCAATATTGGACAAGTCGTGGTTTTGCTGTTTTAGAGGTGGATTATCGTGGTTCTGCCGGATATGGACGGGCTTATCGTGAAGCTTTGAATGGCGAGTGGGGTGTTTTAGACGTTAAAGATTGCTGCTTGGCCACTCAATCTCTTCTCGACCAAAATCTTGCAGATTCACAAAGATGTGTCATTCGAGGAAGCAGTGCCGGTGGTTTAACGGCTTTGGCGGCTTTAAGTCTTGAAAATTCCCCTTTTAAAGCAGCTTGTAGCCTTTATGGTGTTACAGATCTTTCCGCATTGGTTGGTGGTGGTCCACGTTTTGAAGCGCATTATGTTGAGAAACTTGTTGGAAAATATCCAGAAAAGAAGGCAATTTACAAAAAGAGATCCCCTCTTTCATGGCCAGAGCGCTTGCAGGCGCCTGTTTTATTTTTACATGGCGGCCAGGATCGGGTTGTGCCCGTAACGCAAGCACAGCGTTTGGCTGCACAACTTCCTAAGGCGCAATTTCATCTTTATCCAGAGGCAGGTCACGGTTTTAGAGATCCTGAAATCATTATGGATGCGCTTGATCGGGAAAGGCATTTTTATCAAAAAGTCTTTAAGCAAGCGCTTCAGGAAAGCGAAGATGCAGATTGTGAATGACGTTTTTGGCTTTGAAATAAGCGAGTGTGCCAAAAAGCGCCATGCCGGCTGTCATACCGGTTAAAATTCCTTCAGGTCCCCAGTAAAATCCAATTAATACAAAGGGGATCGTTCCTAAAGTGGCGCGTCCCCAATTAAAAAAGGTAGAGTAAAAGGCAAATCCCAAATTATTAAAAGCGGTATTTGAAACAAAAAGCAGACCAAGAAAGGCATAGCCTTCAACGAGATAATCGCAGAAAAAATGTATGATCGGTATACCAATTCCTTGAATATGAAAAAGTTTAATCAAGAGATTTTGGTTAAGGAAAAAAATCAGCCAAATTAGTGCAACGCAGCCTAATGTGAAACGAAGCGCCCAGCGGTAGGTCTCTTTAACCCGTTCAAAAATACGGGCGCCAAAATTTTGTGCAATAATAGGGCCAATAGAGCCTGTGAGGGCAAAAATAAAGGCAAAACAAATAGGAACAGAGCGCTCAATTACCGATAATGCAGAAATGGCATCATTCCCGAAATGGGACATGGTACGGGTGACAAATAAGTTACCGACGGGGGTCGCAAGATTGGTCGCAATGGCAGGGAGTGCAATTGGTGCGATGGCTTTTAAGGCGGGTTTAATTTCTTTTAAACGGGGAAATGCTAAAATATCGTGCTTGCTCAGCTGATACCATCCATTTGCGCAAATGAGAATGCGGGAAAAGATTGTGCCAAGTGCTGCGCCTGTTAAACCAAGATCTAATCCAAAAATAAAAATAGGATCTAAAACGGCCGCACATACTGCGCCACTTAACGTCACACGCATGGCGGCATTGGCCTCACCAAGAGAACGTAAGAGGCCAGAAATAGCCATTACAAGGCAAAGAAGAGGGAAGGCTGGCGCAAGAATACGTAGAAAAAGAACGGCCCCCTCCAAGGCTTCGCCCTTTCCGCCAATGAGAGAGACGAGCTGGCGGGAAAAGATAAAGTTTAAAGCGGCGAGAAGGGTTGCGATACACAACATAACGGCTAGAAAAGTGGCAGCGTAGCGTCTGGCTTTGCCACGTTTTTTTGCGCCGATAAGGCGTGATACGGTAGCAGAGATCCCGATGGAGCTTCCGATTGAAATAGCGGAGAGGATAAATCCTAATGATCCTGCAAAAGCAACGGCGGCCGTATAAGAAGGGTTTTTAAGGGCTGAAATATAAAAGAAATTCAGCAAATCCACCATAAAAATGGCGATAAGCCCGATGCTTCCCGTGCCAGCCATGACAAAGACATGTTTGGCAATATTACCGCTCACAAAGCGCGCAGGGGCTGGGCGAGAGCGTTTAGAAGACGAGGATCGAGCCATAAATCAAATGAAATCAGAAAGAAAGAAAAGAGGTTTATAGTAGCTTTTTTTTTATTTTCTGTAAGTAGAGAAGTCATAAAAAACCTCTGTTTTTCCACTGAAAAGCAGAGGTTTCTTCAAAAAGCATACTAAAAAGCTTTTGCTTTTATTTTTTACGGCAGCCACAGCTGCAATCTGGACCGCAATTACAGTTGGGGCCACATTTACATTCCGCACCACCAGAGCAGTTCGCGCTGCAACCACAATTGCATGATTTTTGTTTTACTTCTGTCATGATCATTTCCTATTCAAAAATTCACTTAAAAATCATTAAAGAGAAAAAGCTTTATTTTTAAGTGTTGAGAAGAATATAATCCTTGTAGTGACTACAGGGTCAATAAGGAATCATTAGATGAAAAAAGAAAATTTTTCAGAAGAAAAAAGTATTTCTATTGGTTGTTTGGCAAAATTGACCGATACAAAAGTTGAAACGATCCGTTATTATGAAAAGATTGCTTTATTGCCTAAGCCGCCACGTTCTGAAGGGAATTACCGTCTTTATGGGAAAGCACATTTTCAACGTTTGAGTTTTATTCGTAGGGCAAGAAAACTTGGCTTTCATATCGAAACGATCAAGGCTTTACTTGGTTTGGAATCAGAAACAGCGGTTTGCCGTACAAAAGTGCGTCAAATTGCTCAAGAACAGCTTAAAGAAGTTGAAAATAAGCTCAAAGAGCTGCAAGCTTTAGAAAAAAATCTAAAAGCGCTTATAAAACAATGCCCAAATGGTAAAATCTCAGGTTGCGGGATTATTGATGCGCTGAATGGCGAAATATTTTAATGAGGTTTTATAATTTTCTACATCTTAGCAGAGACGGCATATTCACGCACTCGAAAGGTGCCGATGATATTTGATCGCTATTTTTTAATTCTGTATCCAGGAATAGTCCTCGAATAGTTTGATAAGAAGCTTGCTTAAGAAATTTCCTAACATTTTCCAGCGTCTTTAAAGATAATCTACTTCTCTAGCGACCTCATCTTTGGGAGGCTTCTTCCTGATTTTTTATAAAGTTTAAAGTGTAAAATGCTCTACTTTATAAAGTAGAGCATTGAAAAGCAGTTAAGCGTTTTTCGCCTTAGGAAAGAGGCTTGTCACTTCCCATTTAAGTTGTTTCCATGTGCTGACGGCTTCGATAGCACGTTTTGCTGCCCAAGGGGCGAGCTTAGGACGCAAAAGACGTTTATCATAGCCTGCAAAACGACGTTCATTTTCAGAGAGGCAGAGCCGCATAAATTTAATAAAATCGAATTTTTTATCGGTAACAGATTCTGCACCACGAACGGTAAAGTTAAAATCCTCTGTATGTTCTTCGCCATCTTCATCCAAAGTTCTTACGAGACTGAGACGTTCATAAAAAAGATAGAATAGGACACCAAGAACTTTGATTTCAAACTTTAAACGAGCAGATAAAGAAAGATGTTTGCGATGATAGGCAATCCAGTTGGCAAAAAGAAGAATGTGACGGGTTTCCTCTTGCATCACAGGTTCAAAAACCTCTGTTAAAGCAAACGGAAAAAGACCAGAATCTTTTGCTGTTTCAAAAAGTCCAAAGGCAAAGAAACTGTCCCAACATTCAGAAAAACCTGTTACCAAATAAGTCCATTCGGCATCTTTGGGCATTTCATAAGGCGGCTCAATACCCAGTTTGATCCCGTAATATGTGACCATATCTGCCAGAACCGTTTTGTGACGATCTTCTTCCCACGCATTTCGGGCAATGGCATCTTGTAAATCAGGATCTTCCAAAAGCTCTGCATAGGCAGCCATACGCAGACGGGCGCGCCCTTCTGTATGAACGGCAATATCCCAGATGGGTAAAGAGGTGACTTTAGCAAGGGATTCTGCATCCAGCTCAGGCCAAGCAATAATGGAGGGTTTATACGGGTTAAAAGTTTCACGAAACATGTCCGCAATGGCTTTTTTATGGGTGTCACTGCCAATTTCAATTTTGCCAGTTTTAGGGCTTTGCCAATGACGGGCACGATAATCTGCCTCTTCAACACTTAGCTTACTGTTTGTTGAAGGCGGGGGATAATTTTTGCAGAGTGCTTCCAAACGTTTTCGGCTAATCTCTTCGTTTGAATGGTTAAATGTGCCGTACTCTTCTTTAGAAAAAATGCCTTTTTCCATTTTTAAATCTGACATCACAATGCTCCCGTTGAGGCAGTTATTTTATTATTTAAGAGAGGGAAATCGTTTAATTTATCGTGCTGTCTTTGATTGTTAAACATTTTAAAGGGGGTATTTAACCCCCTCTTTGGTCCTATTTCCTAATTTTTTTTCGAAGCTTACGCTTCAATTTCTTTAGGGGAACAAATAATCTTTTTTACCAAGCCATAAGCAATGGCTTCTTTTCCAGACATCCAATAATTGCGGTTTGTGTCTTTGGCAATTTTTTCATAATCTTGCCCGGTTGCTTTGGCAAAGATACGGTTGAGACGTTCACGCATTTTAATAATTTCACGTGCTTCAATATCAATATCTGTTGCTTGCCCTTGAACACCGCCCAT
Organism: Acetobacteraceae bacterium; assembly: GCA_004843165.1. Taxonomy (NCBI): domain Bacteria; kingdom Pseudomonadati; phylum Pseudomonadota; class Alphaproteobacteria; order Acetobacterales; family Acetobacteraceae; species Acetobacteraceae bacterium. Next base: position 1,016,717 of record CP039459.1, on the reverse strand, counting down.
TGGCTGATGGAGCAGAAAACGTGTATTCGGTAGGCAAACACGGCGTTCCGGTTCCCCAGCCGCATAAATAAGGGCACCAGCGGAGGCGACCCAGCCTGTGCCAATCATATTGATGGGGCAGATTGCACCGACAAAACGGATCATGTCGTGAATGGTATCACCGCTTTCCACATGACCACCAGGCGAATTGACATAGATATCAATCGGTTCACCGGGTTTTTGACTTAGAGCGAGAAGACGTGCTGTGACTTCACGGGCAATTTTATCGTCAATTTGGCCAAAAATCAGAACTTTGCGTTTTTCGAATAAAATCGAAGCGATTTCTGGATTGGCAGGTGTGTTTTTCTTATCTTTTTCAGCGTCCTCTCCTGAACAGCCATCTGGGCAATCAGATGTTGAAAAGGCAGATGTTTCCAAAGAAGCGTCTGAATAAAGAGAAGTTTCGTTTTTTATCATCATCGTCATTTAATATACAGATCCTTAAATTCCTAAGAAAAAGTTAGGTCTTGTTCAGGAAGAGGCAAAAGGCTCAAAAATCAATCAGTTCTTTTATTATATAGGTATTTAGAGATAATTTGCACCTTTTAATCCTCTGGCTGTTTCAGAGATAAATGCTTGTTCTTATTATTATTTAAAGATACCAAGGAAAAGAGCGCTTTCAGTGAAAATTTTTGGGAAAATATCTTTGAAAAAGCAGGCCAGTCAAACGCCAAAAAGAAGTTTATATGCTTATCGGCTTTTTTTAATTTCTTTCCCGCTCGTGATGTCGGGATGTTATCATCGAGGCCCCCTGGATGTGGTAACGGATTTTATCCACAATATGCGAGGTGGAACGGGGTCGGGTCTTTTGCCGCCTGCTCCCGGAACGCACGGTGCTTATCCTTTTGTGGGAGATGTTCCAAAGGAAAATCCAGAATTTCCGACCCGTCAGGCACAATTGGCTATGACCGAAAAATTGGAAGCGGATCGCAACTGGGCACAACGTCACGCAGCGGTCACAGGGGATTTGAAATGGCCAAAACTTGCGCCGCCACCCCCACTTTCCGATTTGGCCGGGAATATGGTGATGGTAGATAATGCTAAAACACAGACGCCTCCTCCCCAAAAAGAACTCGAAGAGCCTTTGCCGGAAGATCTTGCACCTCAGCCGGAGAAGGATGGCAGTGATCTGATTGACCATCATGGCTTACCAAAGGTGATTTATCATCCCAACAGTCACGCCGACATTCCTGTTTCCCGTTTGCCTGTTGTCGAAAAAGTACCAAAAGATCAGCATTATCCGGGATTTGATATTCCAAAAGGCGGAAAGGATATTCAACCGGATATTAACTTTTCAGAGCCTGAGGGAATTTTAATTCATTTTAAACCTTTGACAGATGAAATTGGCAATAAAGAGATAGGGCATCTTCAAGATGCCATGCAAAAGGCTAGAGCGACAAAGTCACGCTATATTATCACAGGTTTTGGGAATGCTTTGGCCGCAGATGCAAGTCTTGATCCAGAAGATCAGGCAAGAGAGGTTGCCTTTGGCCTTTTACGTGCACAGGCGGTTGGTAATCATTTGATACAAATGGGGGTAAATCCAAGAGATATTTCCTTGAAAGGCGAACCGATTGGCGATAGTGCCCGCATTACTTTGGAGCCGAAAAAGCCTGAACGCTATCTTAAACAAGGCGCTGTAAAAGGACATTAGTTTTTTAAATGCTTTAAAATTAAGAGCTTATTTTTTTAACTCTATATTGGGTGATTATTTGCTGCTATCTCGCCTTAAATAATCCGATCGGGGCTTATTCGATTGTTTTTTCGTTAGATAGAAATTATTTACGTCCTACTTTGACTCTCATTGAAAGCATTGTTGGATATTCTGAATCATCAGAGGTTTATAATTTTTTCGATTTAAGAAATTTAAGCCATCTTGCGGATGTTAAAAAGGCGCTGTCCATGTTTTAAATTCTCTTAGGGATCGCCGCCCTGCATACCATAAAAGGCACGTTTCACATTTGGCAGGCAGCGGTTTAAATCTGAAAACATCGCCATGTAAGCATTAAGGTACAAAATTATCGCTAAAATAGAAAACGATAGGGATCGTATTGTTCCTCTTTAGGAGGTGTAAAAACCTGTACTTAAGTACGCGTGTGATTTTTGGGGTTATGAAGAATCTAAGGTTATTTTATTCATCTTAGGAAGGCTTTAGAAAAAGTTAGCCCCATATTTTTAGGAATGGCAAGATAAAGTACCTCTAAATTGTCTAAGTATTTATCATTTTTTAGGGTTGACGTGTTTTTTTTGACGTCGGTTGTGCCCAAGCTCAGAAAATTTGGATAAATTGCCATTCTTCCGAGAAAACTCCCTCTGTTATAGATTCGTCCAAAGATTCGTCCCAGAGTCTTCCACAAAGTTATCCACAGGTTTCTTCTTTCTTTGGGATCAAAGAAAAAGGATAAAGAGAGGCAGAAAAGATTTTCGACATTTTTTAATATAAAAATGCAAAAGAACTTTTGTAAGCCGTCTAAATTTTAAGAAGGAATCCCCATCCCTAATAAAGCCTTTCCGAAGACTTTCAGAAATTAAACATATTGCATGAGAAAATTTTAGCAAGACGTATTTTTCTTTTGCGCATTTTGTATGCTTTTAAAAAAGCTAGTTTTCTGCGGTTTTTTTATTTTGTTGAAATTTTTTTAAAACTGTTACTTTTTTTCAATAAGCCCAGAGATTCAAGGAGTCTAATATGTCACATTTCTGTAAAAGAAAATTTTCTAATTTTTTTTTACTTTTTGTGCCTTGACGCTTTTTCCCATTTTTTACTTGTGCCCAAGCTCAGTGATTTTTAATTATTTTAACTTTTCTAGAGGAATCTCCTCTTTCTAAAGATTTGTCCAAAGATTCGTCCCAGAGTCTTCCACAAAGTTATCCACAGGTTTGCCGGGGACGGAAAAATCGCTGTCGTTTAGGGTTTTCGGGGGTTTTAAGAGAATCGGGAAAAAATATCAGAGATTCCAGAGCAATTTTATCTACATCCCTTTTCTTTTTTGTGCGCATTCTTAAAGTCCGGACTCTCTTAAAAGAGAATGTGGCAGGTAATGCTTAAAATTTACGCCTCAGAAAGATTTTAGGCTGCCAGAGAGAGACTGACAGCCTAAGTTTTAATTTTCTTTATGTGCGTCAAAAAAACATAACATGAGGCTATGTGTTGTTAAAAAGCAAAATTAAATTTTTCTTAATGTTTTAATTGTCTGAAGGCAGGCAAGCATGGCTTCACGTCCTTTATTTGATTCATCCTTTGCGGAACGAACCAAAGCTTCTTTTTGTGAATAGACTGTTAAGATCCCAAAAGAAGCAGGAATACCCGTTTCAAGCTGTACCGCCATCATGCCACGGGCAGCTTCGCCTGAAATATATTCAAAATGTGCTGTGTCTCCTTTAATCACACAGCCAAGGGCGACAACACCTTCATATTTTCCGGATTTGGCGAGAGCTCTGGCAATTAAAGGCAATTCAAATGCACCAGGTGCTTTGAAAAGTTCTGCATTGGGAAGGTTATTCTCTTTTAAAAGGGCTTGAGCTCCTTCCAAAAGGCCATTGGTGACTTCTTCATTAAACTGGCTGACAATGACGGCAATTTTTGGGGCATTTGTAAATTTTGGAACCATATTGGTTGAGACAGGACGTAAACTCATAAAAAATCTTTCATTAAAGGATGTCGAGGGTTGAGGGCGATGCGTTTTTGGGAAGCTCTAGGGCGTGGCCGAGACGCTTTTTCTTTGTTTCTAAGTAAAAGCGATTAAATTCCTGTGTTGGGAGCTCAAGTCTTTCCTGCGATTCAATTTTTAAGCCGGCTTTTTCTAAAGCAGCGATTTTCCGTGGATTGTTGGTCATAAGACGAACAGATTTTGCGCCAAGTGTTTTTAAAATTTCGATACCTTGGGAAAAATCTCGCAGGTCAGCCGGATAGCCCAGCGCCTCATTGGCCGCAACGGTATCTAGTCCCTTATCTTGCAGCGCATAGGCTTTAATTTTTGCCTCTAGACCAATCCCTCTTCCTTCATGATCTCGAAGATAGATGAGGGCACCTGATGGTGCTGCTTTAATCCGGCGTAGGGCTTCTTGCAGTTGTGGGCCGCAGTCACAGCGCAGGGAACCGAGAGCATCCCCTGTTAAGCAAGCAGAATGCAGGCGCACGAGCGGCGTACCTTCACTGAGATCGCCTTTAACAAGGGCAATCTGTTCTATTTCTTTGTTTGGGTTTAAGCTGTTTGGAAAACGGAAAACATGAATTTTGAGATCTGATCCAGCGTAAAGATCCGGCATTTCTGCAGAAGCCGTGCAGATGCAACTGGAAGGGATTTCTTCTTGTTCACTTTCGAAATTTTCCAGTGCTTGTGTGCCGTGTTCGGAAATCCACGTTATTAAGTTTTTAATCGAAATCATGGGGAAATGGTGGCGCTGTGCATATTCTTTGAGTTCTGCGCCTCGCATCATTGTGCCATCCTTTGCCATGATTTCACAGATCACCGCACCTTCACCAAGCCCTGCAAGTTTTACGAGATCAAGCGCCCCTTCGGTATGGCCATTGCGTCCTAAAACGCCTTTGGGATGTGCCCTTAAAGGAAAAATATGTCCAGGACTGACGATTTCTTCAGGCTTTGCATCAGGAGAAGCTGCAACACGGATCGTGTGGGAACGATCAAAGGCGGAAATCCCTGTTGTCACACCGCTTGCTGCTTCAATACTGACAGTAAAAGGCGTTTCATGCTGACTTTTATTTTCTAAAGTCATCGGCGGTAATTTAAGTCGATCAATTTGATTGGGAGAGAGGGAGAGGCAAATAAGACCGCAAGCTTGGCGTGTCATAAAGTTAATGGCTTGTGGTGTTGCAAATTGCGCCGCAATGACAAGATCGCCCTCATTTTCCCGATCTTCATCATCGGTCATGATGACCATTTTTCTAGTTTTAATGGCCTGAACCGCGCGATAAATCTCTTCTTTGAGATTTGAAAGTTTTTTTTTGGATGGGTTTTGTGTTGTGCTGCACATTTTAAAATCTTCTTTATTGGGCATGACGTTCCGGTGGAAAAAGCAGCATTGTTTCCACATAACGGCCGATAATGTCGGTTTCGACATTCATTTCATCAAAAATTTTCAACATATGAAAAGCGGTATGTTCCCATGTATGGGGACAAGCATAATGGAGAGGTAAAATCCCTCTTGGTTTTTATAGGTTTGGCGATCTTCTATCTGGTTAATCGTAAGACTGACGCCATCAAGGCAAACAGAACCTTTTGGCACAAAATAACGGCGAAGATCTTGAGGGATAAAGAGCTTAATCTCATGAGCCTCGTTGATTTTCGACATATGGATAAGCGTTGCTTTGCCATCGACATGGCCTTGAACGATATGACCTGAGAGGCGGGCATTAACAGCCAAAGCCCGTTCAAGATTAACTTTGGGAATCTGTTGTTAAGCGCCCTAAGGAAGAGCGGTCAAGTGTTTCTGAACTGAGAAAGAAAGTCGCCTTTCCTGTTTCGTTTCGGGTTTCCACTGTCAGGCAGACCCCGTTAACAGCAACGCTTTCTCCTTCTTCTAAATCCGTCATACCTGTTTGCAGGGTAAGGCGTAAGGCTGTTGCGTCTTTTTCTACTTTCTCAACGTGACCAATATGGGTGATAATACCTGAGAACATTTTAATTTCTTCTTATAAATTTAGAAAAGATATTTTTAAGGCGGAGGAAGCCTTCCTTTTTTCGTGGCGAAAATGTGCGGATTTAAAAACTTCTGGGCAAATGGTTAAGGATTTTTGCTTGATAAGCGGGTAAATGTTTGGGCCAGTCAGGGCTATATTTCTCCAGAAGCAAGAGGGAGAGGAGCCACTTTGCTTTTCCCATTCCAAATAATCTACTTTTGACCCTTTATGAATTTTAAAGCTTCATCAACAAAACCTAAATCTTTAAAAGCTTGTAAAAGTTGGGGGCCAGCTTCGATAAGCGCCATTTCAACGCCTGCTTTTGCAAGAGCTTCAACAGCTTCTTCAGGAGTTGCCAACATGCAGGAAATGGAAACCTGCTTTTTCACGTTCTTCAACCCATGTAACGGGAATTGGTTGTTGCCCGCAGCGATAATCCAGCGTTCAGGGCTATTTTCAAACTCAGTAACATGGCGAATAGTGAAAAGCGGCTGATCTGCTAAAATCGTCCCCCTACCTGTAATGATTCACCGCAGGAGCGGCGTAGGAGATGCGCAATTTCTAAAGAAGCTTTTGAAGTGAAGGTTTTTGTGCCTTTCGGTGGAATCATGCTGCCTTCTTCATCCAGAGCCTGCTTGAGAATAATCCAAGGTCTTTTTTTGGAGAGGCGTGTGGAAAAGGGCGTAATGAGTGCTTGGCAATCTTCAATGAGGTCTTGAAAATCAGGGTCTTTGCTTTCCCAAAGACGAAAAACTTTTTTTCCTGCCTGTTCGAGATGTTCGGTACCACCGGAGGCTGTTGCATTCGGGTCTGTCGCGCCAATCCAAATTTCAGGAATATCTGTTTTTAAAAGCGCCTCAACACAGGGCGGTGTTTTTCCATGATGATTGCAGGGCTCCAACGTCACGAGAAGAGAGGCCGCTTTTTCTTTTAACCCCCAGCGATTAAGTGTTTCGAGAGCAAGGATTTCGGCATGTGCGTCACCGGCACTACAGTGCGCTGCAAGAGAGAGAATGTTGCCTTCTTTGTCTAAAATCGCACAACCAACAGGGGGATTAGGCCATGTTGCGCCAAATCTTCTCGTTGCCATGCGGATGGCTTGGCGAAAAGCGCGTTTTAATTTTTTCTTTGCGTTTAGATCCTCTAAAGAGGTCGGCGCATTGCCTGAATTTTGCTCTATCAAAATAACGCCTTTCTTTATAACCCTTAAAATAATCTAACTTTTCAAGGGGAAAAAGAAGGGCGAAACAGAAACCCATAACCTTTGCCTGCATAAAGACAGAGATCATGTGCCTAATGTTTCGCGATATTCTCTCTCTTCCGGACTATGACCGTCGGCGCTGGAATCACACCAGCTCTGCTTGACCTGTTTATCGCTAGATGTTGATAAACAGCGCTCGCGGGCTTTGGAAAAGAGGGAGGTCTTTGCCATTACCGCCGGTAGGGAATTTCACCCGCCCCGAGAATGCCGCCTGATTGCATTTCTGCCACATATCTAACAAGAAAATACCCCTTAAATGCAAGTGATTTTTTTAGGGTTTTTTCAGGATGCGCTTCTAATTTTGTTAAATGTTAGGCTAGGCACGGCGCTGGTTAATTTTTGCTGTTTTTCGGCAAGAAGAATCTCTTCCTCGTTAAAAGAGCAATAATAAAAATGTTAAGACTATGGGTTATCGCCGCATAAAGAGAGATGGCAATGACAAGCGTTTCTGCTGGAAGAGGCAAGCCAATGCTTTCTAAAAAAATGATAATCCCAACAACCAAATAACCATAATTTTCCAAAATAAGGCTGGAGAAGAGCACTTAAATTAGGCAGATGTAAATGCAGAATATTTCTCCCGTAAAACTAATTTAGTGTCATTTTATGCTGTTAACATTCTCTAAATATCTTTAGAGGAAGTCACAAAATGAAAAAACTGTTATTTTTAAAAAAATAAAGAAAAACACGGAAAAGCAGGATTTTTATGTCTCATTCTTGGGTTACATCTGATTTAATAAAGGGCAAAACACGACAATTTTCAGAATTAAAAACGATTGAAAATTGGGTCATTTGGCTTGAACATTCTTCTGAATCTCAGGGAAAACGAAAATTATTTGGGTGCGACCTCTCCAAAGAGGCAAAATCGTTAACAGTATGTATTTTATCTCCGGAAAATGCCGACATTGGGTCTAAGGTAAATGAATATGGCGGTGGCTCCTGGGCAGGATTTTGGCATGTAGAGAAAGAATGTTTTATTTTTATTTATGCAGATGTAAAAAGAGGTGGTGTCTGGCAGTCTTCCTTCTTCCCTGAAAAGAATGAAAAAAATGAAGAAATTCAGCTGAGGAAAAAAGTCTCCGAAAATAAAACCGTTTTTTATGCTGATTTTGCAATTGATTTTGCAAAAAAAGGAGTTTTTTCTCTTAAAGAAAGCCGTTTTTCAAACGGCGTTGAAAAAAATGAAATTGTTTATTTTCCGCTGGCAAAAGCGGGAGAAATAAAAGAAAAAATTCTCATTTCAGGCGAAGGTTTTTTGCCGCTCCTCGCCCTTCAAAAGACGGTCAATATTTAGCTTTCATTGAATGGCAAACAGATCAAATGCCTTGGACGGCAACAGAATTGAAAATATTGTCTTTGGGAAATTCTAAGACGAAAATCATTTCTGTCGCAGGAGATAGGTTTCAGGAAAGCTTAATGGAACCCCACTGGGATGAAAATCATTTAAAATTATATGCGCTTTCAGATAAGCAGGGAGCTTGGAATCCTGTTTCTTTTGAGTTTTCAAAAACAAAAGAAGATTTAAAAATAAAACGAAAAGACTTCCCCTCTTGCCCGGCGGAAATCGGGATGCCTGCATGGCAGTTGTCTCAAAATTCCCTTCATATTTTAGCAGAAGATGAATTTTTAGGGCGTTCCCTTTCGCAAGGCGTTGGAAAAATATGGCATTTTGAAAAAAGACATGGCTGGCAGGAAATCACATCTATTTTTCCTAGTTTTATTCCTGAACCGCTTAAAAATGGGGATTTTTGCTGTTTAAATGCAGCCGCAGATCTACCAGCCTCAATTTTAACATTTTCCTTTTCTGAAAAGGGAAAAATTGAAAAGAAAAAAACGATCCGAAGTGCTTGGAATTTTCCAAAAAATTTTTCGAGAAAAGAACTTTCAACACCACAAATGATCGAAATACCTCTTTTAGACGCTTTTTCGCCTTTAAGAGTGCTCTATTATCCTGCGGCAAGTAAAACGCTTCTACGGGAAAATAAACCCCCTTTGATTGTAAAAGTTCATGGCGGGCCAACAGGTTCTGCGCAAGGTGCTTTGGATTTAAGAATTCAATATTGGACAAGTCGTGGTTTTGCTGTTTTAGAGGTGGATTATCGTGGTTCTGCCGGATATGGACGGGCTTATCGTGAAGCTTTGAATGGCGAGTGGGGTGTTTTAGACGTTAAAGATTGCTGCTTGGCCACTCAATCTCTTCTCGACCAAAATCTTGCAGATTCACAAAGATGTGTCATTCGAGGAAGCAGTGCCGGTGGTTTAACGGCTTTGGCGGCTTTAAGTCTTGAAAATTCCCCTTTTAAAGCAGCTTGTAGCCTTTATGGTGTTACAGATCTTTCCGCATTGGTTGGTGGTGGTCCACGTTTTGAAGCGCATTATGTTGAGAAACTTGTTGGAAAATATCCAGAAAAGAAGGCAATTTACAAAAAGAGATCCCCTCTTTCATGGCCAGAGCGCTTGCAGGCGCCTGTTTTATTTTTACATGGCGGCCAGGATCGGGTTGTGCCCGTAACGCAAGCACAGCGTTTGGCTGCACAACTTCCTAAGGCGCAATTTCATCTTTATCCAGAGGCAGGTCACGGTTTTAGAGATCCTGAAATCATTATGGATGCGCTTGATCGGGAAAGGCATTTTTATCAAAAAGTCTTTAAGCAAGCGCTTCAGGAAAGCGAAGATGCAGATTGTGAATGACGTTTTTGGCTTTGAAATAAGCGAGTGTGCCAAAAAGCGCCATGCCGGCTGTCATACCGGTTAAAATTCCTTCAGGTCCCCAGTAAAATCCAATTAATACAAAGGGGATCGTTCCTAAAGTGGCGCGTCCCCAATTAAAAAAGGTAGAGTAAAAGGCAAATCCCAAATTATTAAAAGCGGTATTTGAAACAAAAAGCAGACCAAGAAAGGCATAGCCTTCAACGAGATAATCGCAGAAAAAATGTATGATCGGTATACCAATTCCTTGAATATGAAAAAGTTTAATCAAGAGATTTTGGTTAAGGAAAAAAATCAGCCAAATTAGTGCAACGCAGCCTAATGTGAAACGAAGCGCCCAGCGGTAGGTCTCTTTAACCCGTTCAAAAATACGGGCGCCAAAATTTTGTGCAATAATAGGGCCAATAGAGCCTGTGAGGGCAAAAATAAAGGCAAAACAAATAGGAACAGAGCGCTCAATTACCGATAATGCAGAAATGGCATCATTCCCGAAATGGGACATGGTACGGGTGACAAATAAGTTACCGACGGGGGTCGCAAGATTGGTCGCAATGGCAGGGAGTGCAATTGGTGCGATGGCTTTTAAGGCGGGTTTAATTTCTTTTAAACGGGGAAATGCTAAAATATCGTGCTTGCTCAGCTGATACCATCCATTTGCGCAAATGAGAATGCGGGAAAAGATTGTGCCAAGTGCTGCGCCTGTTAAACCAAGATCTAATCCAAAAATAAAAATAGGATCTAAAACGGCCGCACATACTGCGCCACTTAACGTCACACGCATGGCGGCATTGGCCTCACCAAGAGAACGTAAGAGGCCAGAAATAGCCATTACAAGGCAAAGAAGAGGGAAGGCTGGCGCAAGAATACGTAGAAAAAGAACGGCCCCCTCCAAGGCTTCGCCCTTTCCGCCAATGAGAGAGACGAGCTGGCGGGAAAAGATAAAGTTTAAAGCGGCGAGAAGGGTTGCGATACACAACATAACGGCTAGAAAAGTGGCAGCGTAGCGTCTGGCTTTGCCACGTTTTTTTGCGCCGATAAGGCGTGATACGGTAGCAGAGATCCCGATGGAGCTTCCGATTGAAATAGCGGAGAGGATAAATCCTAATGATCCTGCAAAAGCAACGGCGGCCGTATAAGAAGGGTTTTTAAGGGCTGAAATATAAAAGAAATTCAGCAAATCCACCATAAAAATGGCGATAAGCCCGATGCTTCCCGTGCCAGCCATGACAAAGACATGTTTGGCAATATTACCGCTCACAAAGCGCGCAGGGGCTGGGCGAGAGCGTTTAGAAGACGAGGATCGAGCCATAAATCAAATGAAATCAGAAAGAAAGAAAAGAGGTTTATAGTAGCTTTTTTTTTATTTTCTGTAAGTAGAGAAGTCATAAAAAACCTCTGTTTTTCCACTGAAAAGCAGAGGTTTCTTCAAAAAGCATACTAAAAAGCTTTTGCTTTTATTTTTTACGGCAGCCACAGCTGCAATCTGGACCGCAATTACAGTTGGGGCCACATTTACATTCCGCACCACCAGAGCAGTTCGCGCTGCAACCACAATTGCATGATTTTTGTTTTACTTCTGTCATGATCATTTCCTATTCAAAAATTCACTTAAAAATCATTAAAGAGAAAAAGCTTTATTTTTAAGTGTTGAGAAGAATATAATCCTTGTAGTGACTACAGGGTCAATAAGGAATCATTAGATGAAAAAAGAAAATTTTTCAGAAGAAAAAAGTATTTCTATTGGTTGTTTGGCAAAATTGACCGATACAAAAGTTGAAACGATCCGTTATTATGAAAAGATTGCTTTATTGCCTAAGCCGCCACGTTCTGAAGGGAATTACCGTCTTTATGGGAAAGCACATTTTCAACGTTTGAGTTTTATTCGTAGGGCAAGAAAACTTGGCTTTCATATCGAAACGATCAAGGCTTTACTTGGTTTGGAATCAGAAACAGCGGTTTGCCGTACAAAAGTGCGTCAAATTGCTCAAGAACAGCTTAAAGAAGTTGAAAATAAGCTCAAAGAGCTGCAAGCTTTAGAAAAAAATCTAAAAGCGCTTATAAAACAATGCCCAAATGGTAAAATCTCAGGTTGCGGGATTATTGATGCGCTGAATGGCGAAATATTTTAATGAGGTTTTATAATTTTCTACATCTTAGCAGAGACGGCATATTCACGCACTCGAAAGGTGCCGATGATATTTGATCGCTATTTTTTAATTCTGTATCCAGGAATAGTCCTCGAATAGTTTGATAAGAAGCTTGCTTAAGAAATTTCCTAACATTTTCCAGCGTCTTTAAAGATAATCTACTTCTCTAGCGACCTCATCTTTGGGAGGCTTCTTCCTGATTTTTTATAAAGTTTAAAGTGTAAAATGCTCTACTTTATAAAGTAGAGCATTGAAAAGCAGTTAAGCGTTTTTCGCCTTAGGAAAGAGGCTTGTCACTTCCCATTTAAGTTGTTTCCATGTGCTGACGGCTTCGATAGCACGTTTTGCTGCCCAAGGGGCGAGCTTAGGACGCAAAAGACGTTTATCATAGCCTGCAAAACGACGTTCATTTTCAGAGAGGCAGAGCCGCATAAATTTAATAAAATCGAATTTTTTATCGGTAACAGATTCTGCACCACGAACGGTAAAGTTAAAATCCTCTGTATGTTCTTCGCCATCTTCATCCAAAGTTCTTACGAGACTGAGACGTTCATAAAAAAGATAGAATAGGACACCAAGAACTTTGATTTCAAACTTTAAACGAGCAGATAAAGAAAGATGTTTGCGATGATAGGCAATCCAGTTGGCAAAAAGAAGAATGTGACGGGTTTCCTCTTGCATCACAGGTTCAAAAACCTCTGTTAAAGCAAACGGAAAAAGACCAGAATCTTTTGCTGTTTCAAAAAGTCCAAAGGCAAAGAAACTGTCCCAACATTCAGAAAAACCTGTTACCAAATAAGTCCATTCGGCATCTTTGGGCATTTCATAAGGCGGCTCAATACCCAGTTTGATCCCGTAATATGTGACCATATCTGCCAGAACCGTTTTGTGACGATCTTCTTCCCACGCATTTCGGGCAATGGCATCTTGTAAATCAGGATCTTCCAAAAGCTCTGCATAGGCAGCCATACGCAGACGGGCGCGCCCTTCTGTATGAACGGCAATATCCCAGATGGGTAAAGAGGTGACTTTAGCAAGGGATTCTGCATCCAGCTCAGGCCAAGCAATAATGGAGGGTTTATACGGGTTAAAAGTTTCACGAAACATGTCCGCAATGGCTTTTTTATGGGTGTCACTGCCAATTTCAATTTTGCCAGTTTTAGGGCTTTGCCAATGACGGGCACGATAATCTGCCTCTTCAACACTTAGCTTACTGTTTGTTGAAGGCGGGGGATAATTTTTGCAGAGTGCTTCCAAACGTTTTCGGCTAATCTCTTCGTTTGAATGGTTAAATGTGCCGTACTCTTCTTTAGAAAAAATGCCTTTTTCCATTTTTAAATCTGACATCACAATGCTCCCGTTGAGGCAGTTATTTTATTATTTAAGAGAGGGAAATCGTTTAATTTATCGTGCTGTCTTTGATTGTTAAACATTTTAAAGGGGGTATTTAACCCCCTCTTTGGTCCTATTTCCTAATTTTTTTTCGAAGCTTACGCTTCAATTTCTTTAGGGGAACAAATAATCTTTTTTACCAAGCCATAAGCAATGGCTTCTTTTCCAGACATCCAATAATTGCGGTTTGTGTCTTTGGCAATTTTTTCATAATCTTGCCCGGTTGCTTTGGCAAAGATACGGTTGAGACGTTCACGCATTTTAATAATTTCACGTGCTTCAATATCAATATCTGTTGCTTGCCCTTGAACACCGCCCATTGGCTGATGGAGCAGAAAACGTGTATTCGGTAGGCAAACACGGCGTTCCGGTTCCCCAGCCGCATAAATAAGGGCACCAGCGGAGGCGACCCAGCCTGTGCCAATCATATTGATGGGGCAGATTGCACCGACAAAACGGATCATGTCGTGAATGGTATCACCGCTTTCCACATGACCACCAGGCGAATTGACATAGATATCAATCGGTTCACCGGGTTTTTGACTTAGAGCGAGAAGACGTGCTGTGACTTCACGGGCAATTTTATCGTCAATTTGGCCAAAAATCAGAACTTTGCGTTTTTCGAATAAAATCGAAGCGATTTCTGGATTGGCAGGTGTGTTTTTCTTATCTTTTTCAGCGTCCTCTCCTGAACAGCCATCTGGGCAATCAGATGTTGAAAAGGCAGATGTTTCCAAAGAAGCGTCTGAATAAAGAGAAGTTTCGTTTTTTATCATCATCGTCATTTAATATACAGATCCTTAAATTCCTAAGAAAAAGTTAGGTCTTGTTCAGGAAGAGGCAAAAGGCTCAAAAATCAATCAGTTCTTTTATTATATAGGTATTTAGAGATAATTTGCACCTTTTAATCCTCTGGCTGTTTCAGAGATAAATGCTTGTTCTTATTATTATTTAAAGATACCAAGGAAAAGAGCGCTTTCAGTGAAAATTTTTGGGAAAATATCTTTGAAAAAGCAGGCCAGTCAAACGCCAAAAAGAAGTTTATATGCTTATCGGCTTTTTTTAATTTCTTTCCCGCTCGTGATGTCGGGATGTTATCATCGAGGCCCCCTGGATGTGGTAACGGATTTTATCCACAATATGCGAGGTGGAACGGGGTCGGGTCTTTTGCCGCCTGCTCCCGGAACGCACGGTGCTTATCCTTTTGTGGGAGATGTTCCAAAGGAAAATCCAGAATTTCCGACCCGTCAGGCACAATTGGCTATGACCGAAAAATTGGAAGCGGATCGCAACTGGGCACAACGTCACGCAGCGGTCACAGGGGATTTGAAATGGCCAAAACTTGCGCCGCCACCCCCACTTTCCGATTTGGCCGGGAATATGGTGATGGTAGATAATGCTAAAACACAGACGCCTCCTCCCCAAAAAGAACTCGAAGAGCCTTTGCCGGAAGATCTTGCACCTCAGCCGGAGAAGGATGGCAGTGATCTGATTGACCATCATGGCTTACCAAAGGTGATTTATCATCCCAACAGTCACGCCGACATTCCTGTTTCCCGTTTGCCTGTTGTCGAAAAAGTACCAAAAGATCAGCATTATCCGGGATTTGATATTCCAAAAGGCGGAAAGGATATTCAACCGGATATTAACTTTTCAGAGCCTGAGGGAATTTTAATTCATTTTAAACCTTTGACAGATGAAATTGGCAATAAAGAGATAGGGCATCTTCAAGATGCCATGCAAAAGGCTAGAGCGACAAAGTCACGCTATATTATCACAGGTTTTGGGAATGCTTTGGCCGCAGATGCAAGTCTTGATCCAGAAGATCAGGCAAGAGAGGTTGCCTTTGGCCTTTTACGTGCACAGGCGGTTGGTAATCATTTGATACAAATGGGGGTAAATCCAAGAGATATTTCCTTGAAAGGCGAACCGATTGGCGATAGTGCCCGCATTACTTTGGAGCCGAAAAAGCCTGAACGCTATCTTAAACAAGGCGCTGTAAAAGGACATTAGTTTTTTAAATGCTTTAAAATTAAGAGCTTATTTTTTTAACTCTATATTGGGTGATTATTTGCTGCTATCTCGCCTTAAATAATCCGATCGGGGCTTATTCGATTGTTTTTTCGTTAGATAGAAATTATTTACGTCCTACTTTGACTCTCATTGAAAGCATTGTTGGATATTCTGAATCATCAGAGGTTTATAATTTTTTCGATTTAAGAAATTTAAGCCATCTTGCGGATGTTAAAAAGGCGCTGTCCATGTTTTAAATTCTCTTAGGGATCGCCGCCCTGCATACCATAAAAGGCACGTTTCACATTTGGCAGGCAGCGGTTTAAATCTGAAAACATCGCCATGTAAGCATTAAGGTACAAAATTATCGCTAAAATAGAAAACGATAGGGATCGTATTGTTCCTCTTTAGGAGGTGTAAAAACCTGTACTTAAGTACGCGTGTGATTTTTGGGGTTATGAAGAATCTAAGGTTATTTTATTCATCTTAGGAAGGCTTTAGAAAAAGTTAGCCCCATATTTTTAGGAATGGCAAGATAAAGTACCTCTAAATTGTCTAAGTATTTATCATTTTTTAGGGTTGACGTGTTTTTTTTGACGTCGGTTGTGCCCAAGCTCAGAAAATTTGGATAAATTGCCATTCTTCCGAGAAAACTCCCTCTGTTATAGATTCGTCCAAAGATTCGTCCCAGAGTCTTCCACAAAGTTATCCACAGGTTTCTTCTTTCTTTGGGATCAAAGAAAAAGGATAAAGAGAGGCAGAAAAGATTTTCGACATTTTTTAATATAAAAATGCAAAAGAACTTTTGTAAGCCGTCTAAATTTTAAGAAGGAATCCCCATCCCTAATAAAGCCTTTCCGAAGACTTTCAGAAATTAAACATATTGCATGAGAAAATTTTAGCAAGACGTATTTTTCTTTTGCGCATTTTGTATGCTTTTAAAAAAGCTAGTTTTCTGCGGTTTTTTTATTTTGTTGAAATTTTTTTAAAACTGTTACTTTTTTTCAATAAGCCCAGAGATTCAAGGAGTCTAATATGTCACATTTCTGTAAAAGAAAATTTTCTAATTTTTTTTTACTTTTTGTGCCTTGACGCTTTTTCCCATTTTTTACTTGTGCCCAAGCTCAGTGATTTTTAATTATTTTAACTTTTCTAGAGGAATCTCCTCTTTCTAAAGATTTGTCCAAAGATTCGTCCCAGAGTCTTCCACAAAGTTATCCACAGGTTTGCCGGGGACGGAAAAATCGCTGTCGTTTAGGGTTTTCGGGGGTTTTAAGAGAATCGGGAAAAAATATCAGAGATTCCAGAGCAATTTTATCTACATCCCTTTTCTTTTTTGTGCGCATTCTTAAAGTCCGGACTCTCTTAAAAGAGAATGTGGCAGGTAATGCTTAAAATTTACGCCTCAGAAAGATTTTAGGCTGCCAGAGAGAGACTGACAGCCTAAGTTTTAATTTTCTTTATGTGCGTCAAAAAAACATAACATGAGGCTATGTGTTGTTAAAAAGCAAAATTAAATTTTTCTTAATGTTTTAATTGTCTGAAGGCAGGCAAGCATGGCTTCACGTCCTTTATTTGATTCATCCTTTGCGGAACGAACCAAAGCTTCTTTTTGTGAATAGACTGTTAAGATCCCAAAAGAAGCAGGAATACCCGTTTCAAGCTGTACCGCCATCATGCCACGGGCAGCTTCGCCTGAAATATATTCAAAATGTGCTGTGTCTCCTTTAATCACACAGCCAAGGGCGACAACACCTTCATATTTTCCGGATTTGGCGAGAGCTCTGGCAATTAAAGGCAATTCAAATGCACCAGGTGCTTTGAAAAGTTCTGCATTGGGAAGGTTATTCTCTTTTAAAAGGGCTTGAGCTCCTTCCAAAAGGCCATTGGTGACTTCTTCATTAAACTGGCTGACAATGACGGCAATTTTTGGGGCATTTGTAAATTTTGGAACCATATTGGTTGAGACAGGACGTAAACTCATAAAAAATCTTTCATTAAAGGATGTCGAGGGTTGAGGGCGATGCGTTTTTGGGAAGCTCTAGGGCGTGGCCGAGACGCTTTTTCTTTGTTTCTAAGTAAAAGCGATTAAATTCCTGTGTTGGGAGCTCAAGTCTTTCCTGCGATTCAATTTTTAAGCCGGCTTTTTCTAAAGCAGCGATTTTCCGTGGATTGTTGGTCATAAGACGAACAGATTTTGCGCCAAGTGTTTTTAAAATTTCGATACCTTGGGAAAAATCTCGCAGGTCAGCCGGATAGCCCAGCGCCTCATTGGCCGCAACGGTATCTAGTCCCTTATCTTGCAGCGCATAGGCTTTAATTTTTGCCTCTAGACCAATCCCTCTTCCTTCATGATCTCGAAGATAGATGAGGGCACCTGATGGTGCTGCTTTAATCCGGCGTAGGGCTTCTTGCAGTTGTGGGCCGCAGTCACAGCGCAGGGAACCGAGAGCATCCCCTGTTAAGCAAGCAGAATGCAGGCGCACGAGCGGCGTACCTTCACTGAGATCGCCTTTAACAAGGGCAATCTGTTCTATTTCTTTGTTTGGGTTTAAGCTGTTTGGAAAACGGAAAACATGAATTTTGAGATCTGATCCAGCGTAAAGATCCGGCATTTCTGCAGAAGCCGTGCAGATGCAACTGGAAGGGATTTCTTCTTGTTCACTTTCGAAATTTTCCAGTGCTTGTGTGCCGTGTTCGGAAATCCACGTTATTAAGTTTTTAATCGAAATCATGGGGAAATGGTGGCGCTGTGCATATTCTTTGAGTTCTGCGCCTCGCATCATTGTGCCATCCTTTGCCATGATTTCACAGATCACCGCACCTTCACCAAGCCCTGCAAGTTTTACGAGATCAAGCGCCCCTTCGGTATGGCCATTGCGTCCTAAAACGCCTTTGGGATGTGCCCTTAAAGGAAAAATATGTCCAGGACTGACGATTTCTTCAGGCTTTGCATCAGGAGAAGCTGCAACACGGATCGTGTGGGAACGATCAAAGGCGGAAATCCCTGTTGTCACACCGCTTGCTGCTTCAATACTGACAGTAAAAGGCGTTTCATGCTGACTTTTATTTTCTAAAGTCATCGGCGGTAATTTAAGTCGATCAATTTGATTGGGAGAGAGGGAGAGGCAAATAAGACCGCAAGCTTGGCGTGTCATAAAGTTAATGGCTTGTGGTGTTGCAAATTGCGCCGCAATGACAAGATCGCCCTCATTTTCCCGATCTTCATCATCGGTCATGATGACCATTTTTCTAGTTTTAATGGCCTGAACCGCGCGATAAATCTCTTCTTTGAGATTTGAAAGTTTTTTTTTGGATGGGTTTTGTGTTGTGCTGCACATTTTAAAATCTTCTTTATTGGGCATGACGTTCCGGTGGAAAAAGCAGCATTGTTTCCACATAACGGCCGATAATGTCGGTTTCGACATTCATTTCATCAAAAATTTTCAACATATGAAAAGCGGTATGTTCCCATGTATGGGGGACAAGCATAATGGAGAGGTAAAATCCCTCTTGGTTTTTATAGGTTTGGCGATCTTCTATCTGGTTAATCGTAAGACTGACGCCATCAAGGCAAACAGAACCTTTTGGCACAAAATAACGGCGAAGATCTTGAGGGATAAAGAGCTTAATCTCATGAGCCTCGTTGATTTTCGACATATGGATAAGCGTTGCTTTGCCATCGACATGGCCTTGAACGATATGACCTGAGAGGCGGGCATTAACAGCCAAAGCCCGTTCAAGATTAACTTTGGAATCTGTTGTTAAGCGCCCTAAGGAAGAGCGGTCAAGTGTTTCTGAACTGAGAAAGAAAGTCGCCTTTCCTGTTTCGTTTCGGGTTTCCACTGTCAGGCAGACCCCGTTAACAGCAACGCTTTCTCCTTCTTCTAAATCCGTCATACCTGTTTGCAGGGTAAGGCGTAAGGCTGTTGCGTCTTTTTCTACTTTCTCAACGTGACCAATATGGGTGATAATACCTGAGAACATTTTAATTTCTTCTTATAAATTTAGAAAAGATATTTTTAAGGCGGAGGAAGCCTTCCTTTTTTTCGTGGCGAAAATGTGCGGATTTAAAAACTTCTGGGCAAATGGTTAAGGATTTTTGCTTGATAAGCGGTAAATGTTTGGGCCAGTCAGGGCTATATTTCTCCAGAAGCAAGAGGGGAGAGGGGGAGCCACTTTGCTTTTCCCATTCCAAATAATCTACTTTTGACCCTTTATGAATTTTTAAAGCTTCATCAACAAAACCTAAATCTTTAAAAGCTTGTAAAAGTTGGGGGCCAGCTTCGATAAGCGCCATTTCAACGCCTGCTTTTGCAAGAGCTTCAACAGCTTCTTCAGGAGTTGCAACATGCAGGAAATGGAAACCTGCTTTTTCACGTTCTTCAACCCATGTAACGGGAATTGGTTGTTGCCCGCAGGCGATAATCCAGCGTTCAGGGCTATTTTCAAACTCAGTAACATGGCGAATAGTGAAAAGCGGCTGATCTGCTAAAATCGTCCCCCTACCTGTAATGATTCCACCGCAGGAGCGGCGTAGGAGATGCGCAATTTCTAAAGAAGCTTTTGAAGTGAAGGTTTTTGTGCCTTTCGGTGGAATCATGCTGCCTTCTTCATCCAGAGCCTGCTTGAGAATAATCCAAGGTCTTTTTTTGGAGAGGCGTGTGGAAAAGGGCGTAATGAGTGCTTGGCAATCTTCAATGAGGTCTTGAAAATCAGGGTCTTTGCTTTCCCAAAGACGAAAAACTTTTTTTCCTGCCTGTTCGAGATGTTCGGTACCACCGGAGGCTGTTGCATTCGGGTCTGTCGCGCCAATCCAAATTTCAGGAATATCTGTTTTTAAAAGCGCCTCAACACAGGGCGGTGTTTTTCCATGATGATTGCAGGGCTCCAACGTCACGAGAAGAGAGGCCGCTTTTTCTTTTAACCCCCAGCGATTAAGTGTTTCGAGAGCAAGGATTTCGGCATGTGCGTCACCGGCACTACAGTGCGCTGCAAGAGAGAGAATGTTGCCTTCTTTGTCTAAAATCGCACAACCAACAGGGGGATTAGGCCATGTTGCGCCAAATCTTCTCGTTGCCATGCGGATGGCTTGGCGAAAAGCGCGTTTTAATTTTTTCTTTGCGTTTAGATCCTCTAAAGAGGTCGGCGCATTGCCTGAATTTTGCTCTATCAAAATAACGCCTTTCTTTATAACCCTTAAAATAATCTAACTTTTCAAGGGGGAAAAAGAAGGGCGAAACAGAAAACCCATAACCTTTGCCTGCATAAAGACAGAGATCATGTGCCTAATGTTTCGCGATATTCTCTCTCTTCCGGACTATGACCGTCGGCGCTGGAATCACACCAGCTCTGCTTGACCTGTTTATCGCTAGATGTTGATAAACAGCGCTCGCGGGCTTTGGAAAAGAGGGAGGTCTTTGCCATTACCGCCGGTAGGGAATTTCACCCCGCCCCGAGAATGCCGCCTGATTGCATTTCTGCCACATATCTAACAAGAAAATACCCCTTAAATGCAAGTGATTTTTTTAGGGTTTTTTCAGGATGCGCTTCTAATTTTTGTTAAATGTTAGGCTAGGCACGGCGCTGGTTAATTTTTGCTGTTTTTCGGCAAGAAGAATCTCTTCCATTTTTTGGATAATTTCTTTACCAGTTTCGACAAAATTCTGACGATTATAGGTCATTTTAATCCAAGAATGGGCATTCTGACCTTTTTTACGTATAAGATCAGGTGTTTTTAAATAAAAATGAATGGCTTCAGCTAATAAGGCAGGCGACGTTTTTGAAAGTAGCGTGCCATTTCGTCCACCATTCAAAGCCCGGTTCATTTCTGGAAAGGGTGAGGTAATGACAGGCATGCCGGCAGTCATGGCTTCATAGAGGTGAAGGGGCTCTTCCAATGTGTAAGCGGGTTGCACCAAAATATCCGCATGAAGATAAAAAGTGGTTAAATTTCCCTGAATTTCTTCTATATGGAGATCTCTTAATTTGGCAAGATTTCGGGAGTATCGGCCTGAAAGTCCCGGTTTTTTAAGGGTTCTGCGATAGTTTGATGCGGCGGGATCATAGGCAATTAAAAGAGAAATTTCTTGAGAAAGATTAGGGTGATTTTTTTTGAGTAAAGAGAGCGCTTTAATAAGGCAGGTTTTGCTTTTCTTATTGTGATCCGAAGCTAGAAAGCCCAAGCGCAGCGCTTCTGTACCACGCCAATACTCTCTTTTTTCAGCAGACCAAAGCAAAGTTCTTGGGGGCTGATATGTTGGCCATGTGAAAATATTATCACTTGGAATTTTTATCTTTTTTTGCAGATAGAGGCGTGTTGCCGAAGAGTCAGCAATCCAAAAACGGCTGAAACGCTGTCTGGTTTGAAAGAATTTTTCATCATCGGTACCGTGTTTCCAGCTGACAACAGGAATATTAAGAAAATGCCCTGAGATTTGCCCTGCTATGGTTGCCATTTTCTGAGAGGTTATTAAGAAATCCGGTGGATTACGGCGTAAAATTCCTGTGACAGCATTACAGCAGGCGAATAGATTTTTTTTGGTCTCAAATAAATGTTTGCAATAAATATTTGTCAAACCTTCAAGGAGTGACGTGCGCAATTCATGAGGTAAATAATCAGATGGTGGCGAAAGGATATAAAGAGAGATCTCATGACCAAGTTCATAAAAGATTTTGCAAATGGCTGGCAACGCACGAATAGCCTCGCTATCTTCGAGAGAAGAAATGAGATAGTGAATTTTCATTGCAATAAAGAACCGCCCACAAATATTTTCATCAAGATAAAACTTGGAAAATAATAGATTTTCCAAAATATAATGCTATTTTTCCTAAAATCAGACTTTTATCTTTAGCATGATTGTAGGAAAAAAATGCAATTAAATTTCTGGGAGGAAATATCATTTTTAGTCGTGGTGGGCACACAAGGGTTCGAACCTTGGACCCGCTGATTAAGAGTCAGCTGCTCTACCAACTGAGCTATGTGCCCACGCAGCTTGAGAGCAGATTTTTTGGCGGGGGTGGGGGAAATGCCAAAAAATCTCCCTCAAGCTTCTTTTATTTTAGCAGATATTTTTTAAGTTGCAACTTAATATAAAAATTTTTGATCTGTAAAATACAAATCATTAAAAGTTAAAAACAAAAAGATTACCAGTTACTGCCCTTTTTTGAGTTCTAACGATTTTACTTTTCTTTTTCTAAAATGAGTGGAAACTTTCTTTAAAGACGATTCGCTCTCTTTTAAGGGGGGTGGGGATAAGTCTTTACTTGGCGATATTGTCATCAGATCGTGCAGATTGTACGCAGCAAAGGACTTGACGATGCAGAAGATATCGCACGGCGTTTTATTTAAAAAATATTATCTGAATAGGTCCAGGTTTTCAGGAGAAGATTTGGCCTTATTTTTCGTAGCTTTTATTTGTCGATTGAGAGAGGGGGGAAGATCTTTTTGCATTTCCTGCCTCATCCATTTGAGAAGTAAGGCGATAATCTGTTTCTGTTCTTTTGCAGAAAGCTCTCTATTTTTAGGAATGTGATACCATTTATAGAGACAGCCACGACAACAGCAGGCACAAGCATGCTGGGCAATAAAAACGGGATGACCTTTTAAGGGTGTTTGTTTCCCATCATTGGGAATAAAGGCCGGTGCAAGGCGTTCTTGAATAAAAGCAGCCGCATGCTCTTGGAGGCGGGCAGGACCTTTTTCTTCTGCATATTCTCTTAGAATTCTGCTGAGATGAAAGCTTGCTCTGAATTTTGATTTTTTCAAACGATCCAGAGCTGTTTCAAAAAGCTTCTCACTATCTCTCAAGAGAGGTGTCTTCCCTTTATTTTTTGCGTTGGCCTGTTTTTTCTTTGCTTTGGCAAGGTCTGGCGTTGCACTGGGTTTGTCGGACTTTGTGCTGTTTTTTAGGGCTTTTGAAATAAAGGATTCTGGTTTTTTGCCGGCTGCCATTGTTTTTCTCCAATGTCGAGAAGGGGCGGGCGAGATGCCTTCCGTCTTCTTACACGACATGGGGTGCAGGAATCTGCTTACAAGAGGTCTTGAAAACGAATTTTCTAAGATCGTTTCGAATTTGTTACGTGTAAAGGGCCTGCTACGATCTGGCAGCTTTGCGTGGGCTATATAACATAATAGATTCTAAGGTCTGAAAACCTCTATTTTCCGAGTTGTTTCAGAAGGGCATCGAGCTGTTCTTGATTTTTCCAAGAAAGTTTAAGCGTGCCGCCTTTAGAGCCTTCTTGTTTAAGCTGGACGCTCGCTTTCAGACCAAACCTGTCCAGTCCGAGCCCTTTTTCAAGAGAATTGGCGAGTTTCGCTGCACGCTGTTTCAGATCAGCTTGTCGGATTGAGGTGTTTTCTAGTTTTTTTGTCTCTGAAGGGAAATTGCCTTTTGCGGCAAGCTCTTCTGTTTGGCGTACATTTAAATGTAAGGAAAGCACTTGTTTTAGTGCTGCATCAGGGCGTGTACAGCCGAGAAGGGCGACACCATGCCCTTGGCTAATCGTTCCGTCTCTCAGAGCCTGTTTTACAGCCTCCGGTAATGAAAGAAGGCGTAGATTATTCGCAATGCGGGAGCGCGATTTGCCAACAGCTTGGGCAATTTGAGCTTGGCTCATTTTGCAGGTTTCACGCATCCGCTCTAAACCCTCAGCCTCTTCAATTGGATTAAGATTGGACCTTTGAAGATTTTCAACCAAGGCAGCGGCAAGCGCTTCTTTTTCGCCCATTTGGCGGATATGCGCCGGAATGGTTTTTAGGCCTGCTTTTTGCGAGGCTCTAAAACGCCTTTCTCCGGCAATAAGTTGAAAAAAACCAGCTTTTTCCGGGTGTGGACGGGCAAGAACGGGCTGAAGAACGCCATTTTCTTTAATGGAATCTGAAAGTTTTTGGAGCTCACCTTCTGCCATGATTTTTCGGGGCTGAAAGGGGCCGGGGATGATTTTTTCGAGAGCAATATCTGGGATATGATGTTTGTTTCCGCTGTTATCGCCTAAGAGCATTGAAAGGCCACGTCCTAATCTGGACGGTGGCGCACTGGTAACAGGGCGATTGGCATTTGGAGCATGCGAGAGAGCCGCTGGATTTGCTTTTGTCATTTTACGCAGATGTTTTGCAGGAACGTCATTGAAATCTGTAATATTATTGTTCTTTTTTTTCTTGCTCATGGCAAATCATCCTCTTTTACACGGGCAATGAGTTCTGCTGCAAGACGGCGATAAGCACCGGCGCCGGTGCTTGATGAATCATGAAGCGTGACAGGTGTCCCATGACTTTGTGCCTCTGAAATACGGACATTTCGAGGGACAAGGGTGCGAAATACGAGATTCCCGAAGTTGCTTCTCGTTTCTTCTAAAACTTCTGTTGAGAGGCGGTTTCTTCGATCATACATCGTGAGAAGGATGCCGGCTAAAGCCAATCTAGGATTGATGCTTTGCTGGATGCGATCAATAGAGTGTAGAAGTTGTGCCAAGCCTTCAAGGGCAAAAAATTCACATTGTAAAGGAACAAGCACCCGATCAGAGGCGTTTAACGCATTGACGGTTAAAAGTCCAAGACTTGGGGGGCAATCAATAATAATCGCCCCATAATGTTCCCGGAGAGGCTCCAGCGCATCTTTGAGGCGCGTAAGACGATATTCATCATTGGCCAAGGCCATTTCCGTACCGGCTAAATCATTGCTTGCCGGGAGAATATCGAGATTATAGACAGAGGTAGGCATGGTCAGGTGCTGGGCAGGAATTTCGCCAGCAAGAGCGGCATAAGTCCCTTCATTTCTTGCTTCGTAAGGAATTCCGAGGCCTGTGGAGGCGTTCCCTTGCGGATCAAGATCCACCAAAAGGGTTTTGATATTATTGCCCAAGGCGGCTGCAAGATTGACAGCTGTTGTGGTTTTTCCAACGCCACCTTTTTGGTTGGCGATAGCAATGATGCGGGCATTTTCGGGAAAACCATCTGTAAGCACGTTTCTGTCCTTTTCGTTTTCTAGTTCAGCTTTCCAGCCGATAATCTTTTCTTTGTTGTTGGGCTGTTTTCTCAGCCGTTTTTCCTCTGGAGATGGGTGATTTTAAGAATAACGCCTTCATCCCCTTTTTTTTGAAAGGTTTCAAGCTGAAAATCCCAGTCTTTATAAGAATTTTTAATTTCATCAGCCGCATTTCGTCCCTTGAAGAAAAGACACGTGCCGCCTTCCTCTAAAAAAGGTGCTGCCCACTCTAATAATCGTGGGAGCGGGGCGAGGGCTCTTGCCGTAACAACAGGGGCCGGCGGTGCCTTGACCTCTTCAAGACGGCTAGGAACAATTTTCGTCTTTGCGCCGCAGAGGCGAGAGGCTTCCCGGAGAAAAGCACATTTACGTTGGTCAGATTCAATCATTGTCACCGGATTGTCATTTGCAATGGCAATGATAACACCAGGGAAGCCGCCACCAGAGCCAAGGTCATTCACAGCGACGTTTTTAGGAATAAGCGGAACAATTCGCAAACTATCTTTGATATGACGTTCCCAGAGATGTTCGACATCTTTATGGGAAACAAGATTGATTTTCTTGTTCCATTCCTGCGTAATTTCTTCAAACTGCTTTAAGCGTTGTTTGGTTCCGATAGAAAGTTCAAAATCAGGCAAAGCATGTATTGTTTCACGTGGAACACATGTTTCAGTCAAAGAGGAAGTTTGGGTCATGGGCATCTTTTAGCGTTTTTTTAGAAAAGCGAGAAGGGCTAAAAGTGCTGCAGGGGTAATTCCTTGAATACGGGAGGCCGCAGAAAAGTCACGTGGACGTGCCGCTTCAAGGCGCTCTGTCATTTCATTGCTGAGGCCATTGATTTGCTTATAATCAAAATGTGCGGGAATAAGGATCGAGGATTCCTCTTTTAGACGGGAAATCTCACGTTTTTGACGTTCTAAATAGCCTTCATAAACGGCTTCTGTTTCAAGATGTTGACGTATCCGTGGGGAAAGTTCCGCAAGCCAGGGGCAGAGCGGAATAAGCGTTTCAACCTTTCGGGCACTGGCAATTGTCGCAAATACGGTTCGACCCTGCCCATCGTCTCGAATTTTAAGGGAATGATCTTTTAAATCTTGTGGGGCGATACGTTCTTTTTTTGCACGTTCAAGAGTGGTTTCGATGTCGTGAGAGATGGCCTCAAATGCCGTTTGACGCTCTGATCCAACACAGCCAATTTTAATGCCTTTGGGTGTAAGGCGTAAATCAGCATTATCAGCTCTCAGAGCAAGGCGGTATTCTGCACGTGAGGTGAGCATACGGTAAGGCTCGCTGACTCCTTGCAAGGTGAGATCGTCCAGCATCACACCGATATAAGATTCTTCACGCCCAAAACGGATAGGGGCTTTTCCCTGAGTTTTACTTGCGGCATTCAATCCGGCAACAAGTCCTTGCGCCCCAGCTTCTTCATAACCTGTTGATCCGTTAATTTGACCGGCGCAATAAAGACCTGAAATTTTTTCAACTTCAAGCCAAGGTGTTAATTGGCGAGGGTCGGTGAAATCATATTCCACCGCATAGCCTGGCTGAACAATTTCTGCATTTTCCAGTCCGGGAATGGCAGAAATCATTTCTTCCTGCACATCAAGCGGCAGTGAGGTACTAATCCCATTGGGATAAATTAAATTACCACCTTCATTTTCAGGAAGTGCTTCAGGCTCTAAAAAAATACGGTGTTCATCACGTTCTGCGAAACGAAGGACTTTATCTTCAATCGAGGGGCAGTAGCGAGGGCCTCTACCTTCAATATCGCCACTAAAAAGAGGTGAGCGAGCGAGATTCTGCCGGATAATATCGTGCATTTCCTTTGTCGTCCGAGTCATACGGCAGGAAAGGGTTGGATTGACGGCTTTAGTCGTTAAAAAACTGAAAAATTCAGGTGTTTCATCGCTTGGATCCTCCGGAAGATTTTCCCAGTCAATGGAGCTTTTGGCAAGGCGCGCAGGTGTTCCTGTTTTTAAGCGTCCCAGTTCAAGGCCAATTTCTTGAAGCTGTTGTCCAAGCTTTTGGGCGGGGCGTTCAATGATAGATTCTTTTCCTAATCTTCCAGCCCCTTTTGTTGTCGAGCCGATAAAGATTTTGGCTCGTAAAAAAGTCCCTGTAGCGAGAATAACGGTTTTTGCTTGAATTTCAGTGCCTTCTTCGAGTTGAACACCTTGGATCTGATCCTCTTTTAGAAGAAGAGAACTAACCATTCCTTCCAAAATTTCCAGATTTTTTTGCGCTGAGATCAAGCGTTTCATAGCTTGTTGATAAAGCCCACGATCCATTTGCGCTCTTGGACCTTGTACTGCAGCACCTTTGGAGCGGTTTAAAAGTTTAAAATGGATAGCACCTTCGTCTGCGGCTCGCCCCATCAGTCCGTCCAGCGCATCAATTTCACGGACCAAATGTCCCTTGCCGATGCCACCAATGGCGGGATTGCAGGACATCACGCCGATATCGCTAAGACGTGCCGTAATGAGGAGTGTTTGCGCTCCCATGCGGGCGGAAGCGGCCGCAGCCTCTGTTCCAGCATGACCTGCGCCGATAACAATGACATCCCAATTTTTTAAGAGGTCAGGGGATTTTTGTGTTTTGAAAGGCGAGGAATTCATAGGAAAATCAAACGAGTCACGAGAACGTTTAGGACAGCGCACCGAGAAAAAAGAAGCTTAAAAGGGTGGCAAATGTCAGGAGTGAGAAAAGAAAGAGTGTAATCGTTCCAATAGTGGCAAAAAGCACATTTGTTTTTTGGACATTATCCCATGCGAGAAGCACAAAGGCGATGATACCAAAGAGAATGAGCAAAATGCCGGAAAGAAGATCTTTATGAGGCCAGGTGAGAAAGAGTGCGAGATCAACACCGGTGGCCAGCACAAAAAGGGAGAGCAGAGCAAAAATATAGGATTTAAAGGTTAGGATTTTTGTATAAAATTTTTGGTGGCATCGGTCGTTAAATGAAATCACGACATTATTGATGAGGTAGAGAATAAGACCCGCAAAGAGGGTAATCGCCAGAACGATAAGGGCTGTCATAAGGGTATCTTTTTTACGCTAGGAGATGGGTTTTCTTTATTTATAGGGTTTGTTTAGGGTAAAACAAGCTTTCATTGCGAAATGAAAGCGCAAGATGCGCTTTATACGGGTTTAGATTGTTCTGCCTTGGCACCACGATCGACCCAAACTTGTAACAGGTCAAGAACTTGCTGTGCATTCATTTTGCGGGCATCCCCCAATGCGATGAGGGCATCTGTATTTAGAAGTTTTTTGTCTGGCGTTAAGGCTAAAACGGTTGGAATAGCCTGAATATTTACGCCCAAATCTTGTGCAATCTTCATATTTTCATTGTCGAGATGATCGACATTAGCACTGGCGAAAACAAAATGTTGCTTTATAAATTTTGCGATTTCCGGATTTTCAAAAATGCCTGCCAGAACACGGCAGTCCGGGCACCAGTTTGCCCCAAAATCTAAGAGAACAAGACGCTTGCTTTTTTGCGCTTCTGTAAAAGCCTTTTCAATTTCGTTGGGGGCTTTTGTTGCCTCGCCATAAGGATGCTGGACGGCTGTAAAATCTGTGTTCTTAAGGGGTGGGGCTTTGCTCGCCTGCGCTGATGAAGAGGCAAAAAAACTAAGAGAAACAATAGAAAGAAAAAATGTCGCAGAGAATGAGCGCATAAAATTATCTTAAAAATTAGAGAGTAAAGGGAGGAATATTTTTATAAAAATAGCATGTTTTGAGTAGGAATAAAATTCCAGAGAGTGGCTTTAATCCTTCTTTATTTTTAATGATTTGCTTTAAAGAAGACTTCTTTTGATTTTTTGAGGTCAGGAAGGGTTTAAATTTTTACGAAACAATTTGCTCTGCTCTCATAATATTAAAATAATTGCTGTTTTCCCCTATTCTTCTGATTATTTTTTCACCTATCTGAAAAATTTCTGCCGAGATGCCAACGCAAAATAGGATCAAGATAAAAATTTCTTTTGGAAAGAACAGATAAGGATTCTCTGATTTTCAAGAAGATAAAATGTGTCGAACAAAACACAATTCACGGGGTATTTTTTTAGAAACTTGTGTTGTCGTGTTTAAATGCAGAATGCTGAAAGTTCGTTATTTTCCGAGAAATTAAGGATTATGCAGATTTCTCCATTTCACGAAGTGGAGAAGATAGAAATAGAGAGGTGCGTGCGCATTATCATGAGGAAAGCAAATAAATTGAGGCATCCGTTTTGCGGGGGCTCTGGCTTTGTACGGTCTGCAATAACAATTCAGTCCGGTGATTTAGATTTTTGCATTTATAAAAAAAATTCGAAAATTGTTCAGCGTAATGTTGATAATGTTACGGATGTGAGCGATGGGCATCCGATTTTTTTGAATGCTTCCGTAGGAAGCGGCAACAGCACTGGAAAAGATTCGGGTCAGTTTGGTAGGCCTAGAACATGGCATATTACCGCCTCTTATTATTTTTAGGGGAGCAAAGATGAAAGTTTTAATCGTGCTGATGGCGGTCACGCTGCTGCAATGTTCTCTCATTGGTATGGTGATGCCAGTTTTACCCCTTTTTATTGATAAAAATCTTCATGATAGTGTCGGGCTGGCTGGTGCTGTTAATTCCATCCAGTTTATTGTGATGATGTTTTCCCGTTTTTATGCTGGGCGTATTTCAGATTCGAGTGGTCCGCATCGTGCCATGAGTTTTGGCGCTTTTAGTGCCGCTGCTGCTGGCATTTTTTATATTTTTGCCTGTTTTCTTGTAAAACTACCTTCTCTTTCCATTATTTTTCTTGCATTTGGATGTGCGCTTCAAGGATGGGCGCAAAGTATGCTGGTTACAGGTGCTGTGACTGGCGGCGTTGAAGTTGTCGAAAAGGTAAAAAGCCCTGAGACTCCAAGAGATTTTTCTTTAGAAAAAATGCCAAAAGCCAAACGTCGGCATGGGGCAGGTGCTGCAATTGGCTGGATAGGGCTTTGTGTTTTTGGCGGTTTAATTTTGGGAGCGCCGGCAGGTACATTTTTATATCAGAAACTAAATTTCTTTACGATTGGTGGTATCCTTGCGGTTATTTCATGTGCTTTGGCTTTCTGGTGTTGGAAATCATCCTTTTTAAATCAGCTCTTTTCAGAAACAGAAATTGTGCAAGAACAGGAAAAGATAGCGCAAAGGAAATCCTTGTCGTCAAAAGAAGTTTTGAGAATCGTCTGGTTTCCAGGCTTATGTTTTGGATGCTGCGCCGTGGCACACGGTCTTGTGATGACATATGGTTCTCTTTTATTCACGGAGCATCATTGGACACCTTTATGGCTGCCATTTTCTTTATTCGGCGGTGGATTGATTTTGTCACGGGTTCTGCTAGGGCATCTTCCCGATCTCTGGGGCGGTGAAAAAACAGCTATTTTGTCTGCTCTCTTAGAGGTGGTTGGCTTTTTGCTGATTGGGCTGTTTCCCCATAAAATTTGCGTTTTGACAGGTATTTTTCTTTTGGGATTTGGATTTTCTTTTGCCTTTCCGGCTTTTGCCCTTTTATGTCTGTCGAAAGAACATCCTAAAAGTAAAGGCATTTTGATTGGCGTATGCAATGCTATAGGGGACGGTGTGCGCGGTACCGGGATTTTAGCTTTAGGCGCTTTATCAACGCCTTTCGGATTTAAGGGCGTTTTTCTTGCAGGCTCTTTGGTTGCGGCTCTTGGTGGGATGGGCGCTGTTTTGATAAAGCGGCGCAAGGAAGGAAATTTCTAATAAAGATATATAGCGAAAAGTTTAAAAAAGGAGATGCCTATTTCCCAATACAAAATGCACTAAAGATTTTATCCAAGATTTTTTCAGGATCTAATCTGCCGCCGATCTTCCCCGATAATCTGCCCATCTCTTGCAAAGCAAGGCGCATTTCTTCGGCTCGAAGTTCCATTGGGAGCGCCTCGTCTAAGGCTGCTTCCAAATGGTGAGAAGCTTGGCCCAAGGCATGACGGTGTCGTGGACGGGTAAGCGCGGCCATATTACCGGGTTTTTTACCGCAAAGCTTTAGAATAAGTTCTTCTAGTTTTTCTTTAAGTGGCTTAAGCCCTTCGGGAGATTTGACGCTTAAAGCAATACCATTCTCATTTTTCAGTGCTTTGGAAAGATCGGATTTACTATAGACAGGGATGAGGACAGCTTCTTTTGGAAATTCGGAAAAATCTGGTGCTTTTTCATCAGGGGCAATCAGATAGAGAATAATATCTGCTTGACGGAGCCAGTTTTTCGCACGTTTAACCCCTTCTTGCTCGATTATATCTTCTGTTTCACGTAGACCTGCCGTATCCACAAGGCGTGTTTTAACACCATTTAAAGTCCAATCTAAGGAAATGGCATCACGGGTGGTGCCGGCGATCGGTGCGACAATGGCCGCCTCACGTTCTGCCAAAGCATTTAAAAGACTTGATTTTCCAGCATTGGGCGCACCTGCAAGCACAATGGTAAGGCCTTCTCTGAGAATCTCGCCGGATCGATTTGAAAGATGTGACTGGATTTCGGTAAGAAGCGCCTGAATCTCCTTGATTATTGGATTTTCTCCGATCTCGTTTTCGGTATCTTCAGGAAAATCTGCTTGTGCTTCCAACTGCGCAAGAAGTTGGGTCATCTGGCTTTGCCATTGGTTAGAAAGTCTGCTTAATCCGCCTTCCACTTGCCCAAGTGCTTGGCGGCGTTGTGCTGCACTTTCTGCCTCCACTAAATCACACACAGCCTCTGCCTGTAAAAGATCCATTTTGCCGTTATGGAGGGCTCTTTTTGTAAATTCGCCAGCTTCCGCAGGGCGCGCACCTAATTGGCTTAAGGCTTCTCCCACAGCTTCAATAACGGCAGAAGCGCCATGAAGATGCAATTCAAAACTATCTTCCCCTGTGTAAGAATTTGGGCCGGGCATCCAGAGAATCAAAGCCTGATCTAGCGTTTCCTCTTGGTAGATTAAGGTTCGCAGACTTGCCATACGGGGAGCCGGAAGCTTGCCGGCGATTTTTTCAAGAAGATCGCCGCAATGTTTGCCACTGACTCGCATAACGGCGATTGGTTGGCGTAGGGCACCGCCGCCGCTGGCAAGGGCAAAAATAATTTCTTTGGCGTTTTTTAAAGAGGAGTGGCTATTTATTTCTAAGGACATGAGGCTATTTTAAAGAAAGAGTGAATTTAAAAACAGAGCCTAAGCATAAAGGAAATAAAGATGGGACAGAAATCTTTTCATAGCCCGATTGGGGAAATCACGCTCAGCGCAGATGATTTTGGTGAGGGAATGGGCATTGTTTCCGTTGACGAAGGATGGGGACGAGATCAGGAGACAGGAAATGCTGTTTTAAGCAGGGCAGAAAATGCTTTGCAAGATTATTTTGACGGTAAGTGTAAAGATTTCTCTGACCTTAAGCTTGTGCCTTTTGGAACGGCTTTTCAAAAAAATGTTTGGAAAGAAATTGCCAAGATTCCTTATGGAGAGACAATAACTTACGGTGAGATTGCGGAAAAATTAAAAACATCGCCAAGGGCTGTTGGAAACGCAACGGGGGCTAATCCTTTACCTATTTTAATTCCTTGCCACCGTGTTTTGCCGAAAAATGGTAGGGTTGGGGAATATTCCTTTGGCGGCTCGGAAAATAAAGAATTTCTTTTGAATTTAGAAAAGCATTTCTTGAATCAGTAAAAGTCTCTTTTAAAGGAATAAGAGAAGTGGCATTGGGGCGTATGTCGTATTGTGGAAGTTAAATATTTAACCAGAATATGGCTATCTTTCTTTTTTGCTCATCTTCAAGGAGGGAGATTTTTGTATCGCCCTCGTTGCCACAGAGAAAAGGCTCCTGTTGAAAAGAAGAGAATCTAATGCCTCTTTTCGATTCAAAAATAGCTATTTTAAAGCAAAAAAAACCGGCCTCTAAGAAGCCGGTTTTTGTTTTGAAAAGTTATTTGAATCAGAGCTGATAGGACTTTGCGCCTGTGCCGCTGAGTTCATGTCCTTTAACGATGTAATAATCTTCAGGGATAGGCTTATCCGTGAGAAAATTTTTAAGGATTTCATGCGTGATGGACGTATAACGGGCTTGTGCCGTTAAAGAAGTTCCAGACATGTGCGGTGTCATACCGTTAAAGGGCATTGTCCGCCAAGGATGGTCTGCCGGTGCCGGCTGAGGGAACCAGACATCGCCAGCATAAGCGGCAATTTTGCCTTCTTTTTGCGCTTTTGCTAACGCATCCATATCCACCAATTCACCACGTGAGCAGTTAATCAGGTAAGTGCCACGATTCATCTTGGAGAAGAGTTTCTCGTTAAACAAATGCCGTGTTGCCGGATAAAGCGGTAGGTGCGCACTTATAATATCCACATGCGGTGCCATATCTTCGGGCGTCTTGTGAAAGATCAGGCCATATTCCTTTTCAACGTCTTCTGGCAAGCGGGTTCGTTGGGTGTAATGGAGTTCGCAATCAAAGGCTTTAAGGCGTTTAAGAACAGCGAATCCAATACGTCCGGCACCGACAGCGCCAAAACGCATATTGGCAATATCGTAGCTGCGGGAAACGCAATCGGCGATATTCCAGACCCCATTCACGGCTAAAGCGTGTGATGGCAAGTAGTTCCGAACGAGTGAAAGGGTCATCATGACAATATGTTCGGCCACAGAGATAGAGTTGGAGCCTGTAGCCTCAACGACGGAGACATTTCTTTCCGAAGCGGCTTTGAGATCCACATGGTCAGAACCAATGCCTGCCGTGATCGCAAGTTTAAGATTTTTGGCTTTTTGCAAGCGTTCTTTTGTCAGATAGGCCGGCCAAAAAGGTTGTGAAATGACGATATCCGCTTCTGGCAGATATTTATCGAAATCAGAATTCTTGCCATCTTTATTGGAAATGACGATGAGTTCGTGTCCATTTTCATGGCACCATTTTTCTAGTCCAAGCTTACCGGAAACGCATCCAAGGAGTTGGTTATCCTGCTCTTTCACAAAATGCTTATAGAGTGCTTCTTGATGTTCAAGGAGACTTTCCGTAGGTCGGATTTTCTCTGGCAGATTCAAAAGCTCGTTTGCATAAGGCCCTTTGAGAGAGGGCTGCAGCTCACGGATATATTGCGGTGGATAGCCTGCTTGAGGATCTGGATAGAGAACGCATAATATTTTCGCCATAACTGCATACCTTTTATATTTTGTCGGAAAGTTTTCTTTCCAGTGTCATAGATATTGGTATGCTGGGAATGAAAAAGAAGCGCTTAGATAAAATAAAAGCTTAAGGCATTTTGCCTTAAGCTTTTATTGTGACTTTTTAGGATGAGGAAATACTAATTATTCATCGCTTCGAAAAAATCGGCATTGGATTTGCTGTAGCGTAATTTATCAAGCAGGAAGTCCATGCCTTCTTGTGCTCCCATTGTTGAAAGCAAGCGGCGTAAGACCCACATTTTCGAAAGCTCGGCACGGTCAACGAGAAGTTCTTCCTTACGTGTGCCTGATTTAATAATGTCAATCGCAGGGAAGGTACGTTTATCAGAGAGTTTCCGATCAAGAACAAGTTCGGAGTTGCCCGTTCCTTTAAACTCTTCAAAAATGACCTCATCCATGCGTGAGCCTGTTTCAATTAAAGCGGTGGCAATAATCGTCAATGAGCCGCCGGCTTCGATATTACGTGCTGCACCAAAGAAGCGTTTTGGACGTTGGAGCGCATTGGCATCCACACCCCCTGTTAAAACTTTTCCCGAAGAAGGCACAACCGTATTATAGGCTCTGGCGAGGCGGGTGATGGAATCAAGTAAGATCACAACATCACGGCCATTTTCAACAAGGCGCTTTGCCTTTTCCATGACCATTTCGGCTACTTCAACATGGCGCTTTGCCGGCTCATCAAAGGTGGAGGAAACGACTTCCCCCCGCACGGAGCGTGCCATATCAGTGACTTCTTCAGGACGTTCGTCAATGAGAAGCACGATAAGAGAAACATCGGGATTATTGATCGTGATGGATTGTGCAATAGATTGCAACATCACGGTTTTACCTGTCCGTGGCGGCGCAACAATGAGGGCACGTTGTCCCATACCGATAGGGGCAACAAGGTCAATCACACGGGCTGTATAATCTTTATTGTCTTTTTTACCTTTACCGTTTTTAGAAACGGCGGTGGTTCTTTTTTCTTTTTCTTCAATCAGGGGCACTTCTAATCGAAGCTGCTGGTCAGGATAAAGGGGGGTTAAATTGTCGAAATTAACGCGGTGTCGTGCTTTTTCAGGTTCTGAAAAATTGATGGCTGTAAGTTTTTCAACGCTGAAATAACGTTCGTTTTCTCCAGGGGCTTTAAGTTCACCTTCAATCGTATCACCGGGGCGAAGGCCGAATTTTCTAATCTGCTGAGGAGAGATATAGATATCGTTCGCACCAGGAAGATAGTTGGCTGTGGAGGAGCGTAAAAAACCGAAACCGTCTGGCATGATTTCAAGGGTTCCATCCCCAAAAACGGCCTGCTCATCATCTGCCAAAGCCTTTAAAATAGCGAAGGTAAGATCCTGCTGGCGCAGATTGGAGGCATTTTCAATTTCAAGCTCTTCTGCCATCAAAATGAGTTCAGAGGCTTTCTTTGTCTTCAGTTCAGCAAGATGCATTCGTTTTTCTCAAATTAAAAAATATAGCTCTCATAGAGGATCGG
The DNA here is from genome assembly GCA_004843165.1 of Acetobacteraceae bacterium. NCBI lineage: Bacteria > Pseudomonadati > Pseudomonadota > Alphaproteobacteria > Acetobacterales > Acetobacteraceae > Acetobacteraceae bacterium. The sequence goes on along the minus strand of CP039459.1, from coordinate 980,884 downwards.
ATATGTGACTGTATGGCAGATGATGCGTCATTGGTCAGCAACATAGGCAAAAATATAAGAAAAATTCTGGAAAGATTTAGCAATAAGCAAAGCGAGATTTTTTCGAAAGAATTTGAGCTTTGAAAAATGGCAGTACACTAGGATAGCGCAAGCCAAAGTAACGATCCATCAAGTTTTAGAGCGTGATGTAAAGAAAGAGAGGAAAAAGACTGCCCCCCTCACTGTTTCAAGAGAAATCTCTCTTGTTACAAAAATTGATAAGATATTTTTTGCGGCAGGTCAAATCTTGAAAGAAAGAAATTATAAAATAAATTTTGTCATGAAGGTGGCAAGGGAAGGGTGTGGAAGCGTTTCAAGAACGAAACCAGCACCGAGAATGATAAAAATAATGCCAGCTCCTCGGTCTATGAGGAGTCTTTGACGCCAAAACCATGTTGAGACAATCGGTGCTGCTAAGCAAGCGGCAATCAGTCCCATAATGATAAAGGTTGAGAAGAAAATCATTAAAATCGCACAGAGTCCAAGAAAAGTACTGGCATTAGAAGGAAAGGCGCTGGCAAAGAGCGAAGAGATAAAAACAAGGGTTTTTGGATTTGAAAGATCACATAAAACGCCGGCCCAAAAAACATTACTAAGTCGGAGAACTTCCTTGTTAGAGGTTCCTTGTAATCCTGTATCATGTCCTTGGCCACGCAGAAGCTTGCTTCCAACCCAGATGAGGTAGAGGCCACCGGCCATTTTCATACCAAGAAAAAGATTGGGTTCAAGAACAAAAAGGGCATGAATGCCAAAATAACCAGCAATGCCCCAGACGGTACTTCCAACGGAAACTCCAAGGGAGGCCATAATGCCGGCCATACGTCCCTGCATGGCAGCTGTGCGGGAGACAAAGACAAAGTCTAAGCCTGGGACAAAAACACAGCCAATCCAGAAAATGGTAAAGGGAATAAGAGGGGTTAAAGAGGAAAGCATGACATGGGTGTTCTTAAGTCAGGAAAGAAAAAGAGGTCCTTAACAAAACAGGGAAAAAAGAAAAGCGCAAGGGATAAAAATGTTTTATAATAAGGGGATATTTTATTCTTAAAACTTTAACTTTAAGGTGTGAGAGATGGATCAATTAGTTATCTTAGTAATGGCCTGCGGAATATCCGCACTCGTTGGATGGATTGTTGCCGCAGCAATGTTTGTTCTGTTTTCTCTTGCACCTCAGGGAAAATACCGTCAGCTGCCAATCTTTATTCTATTTGTTTTGCTCGAAGTTGACTGGATTAGTATATGGTTTGCTGCTTTTTGTTTTCTGGGAAGTGCTTCTTCATCAAATATTGCCATTTACATGATTTTTGCGGCATTACTTCTTGGTCTTATTGCCCCGGTTTCTTGGATTGTTTTTGCAAGAGTATCTATTGCACGTGGAAAACTACGCCCTGTTTTGTTCTCCTTGGAGCGGATGTAGCGTTTCTTTTAGGCGCTCCTTATTCTAACATATTAAGGATGATGGCGCACAAGTGAGCGGATGGAATTGAAAATGGCAAAACAGGCAGAGAAAAAATCAAAATTGACACAAAAAATTGATATTATTGTTCCGCCTTTAGGGGAAACAGTTGAAACCGCTCTTCTTGCAAGATGGCTCTTGAAAGAGGGAGAGATCATTGAAGCCGGCGAGCCGATCTTAGAATTGGAAACGGATAAGATCAGTCTTGAGGTTCCAGCACCTGAGCGTGGCATTTTATTCTCCCCCCTCCCCGCAGGCTCCGAAGTGAAATCAGGTCAATCCTTAGGGCAATTAGAAATTTCAAAGGAAAAAAAAGCACCTTCCACATCTCAATTTACGCCTAAACCAACAGAGATTTCTAAAAATGTATCTCAGAAAATCTCTTCGTCCTCAATACCGCCAGAAAGTGAAATCTCTTTACCGAGTGGCGAAGAAAGACGTTTAAAGCTCACGCCGTTACGCCAAGCTGTTGCGCGTAATTTAAAAGAAATTCAAAATCAAGCGGCTGTCTTAACGACATTTACCGAAATTGACATGAGCGAGGTGATTGCGCTCCGTAAGCGTTATCAAAAAGATTTCACAGAAATGCATGGCGGCACCAAACTCGGTTTTATGTCTTTTTTTGCGGGTGCTGTTGCAAGAGCCCTTATCCGTTTTCCTGTGTTAAATGCTTATATTGAGGGCGATGAGGCCGTTTACCGACGCCATGCCAATCTTGGGATTGCCGTGACAACGGATAAAGGGTTAGTCGTGCCGGTTATTCAAGAGGCTGAATCTTTAAGCTTTGCCAATATTGAACAGCAAGTTGCTGATTTTGCAAAAAGAGCCCGTGAGGCACGTTTGCTTCGTGAGGATCTTGCAGGAGCAAGCTTTACGATTACAAATGGCGGGATTTTCGGCTCTCTTTTATCCACCCCCCTGCTAAGTCCAAAACAATCTGGCGTTTTGGGTCTTCATGCGGTCAAAGAACGTCCTGTTGCTGTTGCAGGGCAAGTCGTTATCCGTCCGATGATGTATGCGGCGCTTTCTTATGACCATCGCCTGGTCGATGGAAGGGAGGGGGTAAGTTTTCTGAAAACCGTGAAAGAACTTGTTGAGGACCCGGCCCGTCTTTTGCTCGATGTTTAAGGCATAATGGAGGAAGCGTAGTGTACGCCTTTATTGTTTTGGGGGGATATTTTCTTTTAGCTTTCGTCGGAGGGATGGGATTTGTCATCTTATTGCCTTGGGGAAGGCTGGATACGGTACGTCACTTACCCAATCATAAAATTGGCTCTTTTCGCTTTTATTTTGAGCGTGATATTCGTCAATGGCAGTGGCCGCATGCTATTCCGAGTTTTGTTGCCGGTTCTTTTTTAGGCGGTTTACTTTTTTATATGTTTCGTCATCTCACTTGGTCTTTTTTGCAACCGCAATGGGCCGTGCTGGTTTCACTCCTATTGATTATTCCGATTGAACTTATCGCGTGTAAATTGGCAGATACCTAAGATGAGATTTGCGTTTTCCTCCTCTAAATCTTTTTCGATTTTTTGCATTTTCCTAGCAGGTCTGAGTCTTTCAGGTTGTGAAAAATACGTGACGCCTCAGGTGCGGAATCAGGAAGCGAAAGAGCCCGGCTCGCATGTTCTTCACTCCCTTTTTGGAAAGACAACTTCGACCCTTCCAGTTGAGGGAATTGTGGTTGCGGATGAGCCGCAAGCTTCGATCGCTGGGCGTGATGTCTTGGCCAGAGGGGGAAATGCCGTGGATGCCGCTGTGGCGGCTTCTTTGGCGATGGCTGTTACCTTACCTTCCAGAGCGTCTTTTGGCGGGGGCGGTGCGTGCCTGCTTGCGAAAGATAAAGAATACCACGCTTTCCTTTTTCTGCCACGCAGCGGAGGGGAAGAGAAGCCTACGGTTCCTCCGGAGCGTCCGGCCAGTGTCCCGATGTTGGCACGTGGTCTTTATTTGATGCAGGATCGTTTCGGATCGGTGGTTTTTTCTGATGATGTGATTGCGGCACGTCGTTTTGCACAGCGTGGTATTCGGGTCAGCAGTCAGCTGGCAAAAGATTTAGAAGCTGTTAAAACCCCTTTATTTGCAGACCCTGGTATGCGGGCAGCTTTTGGAAAGGGGGTGAATGAAAAAGGGGAGGTTCAGCCGCTTAAGGTAGGAGACAGCCTTATCCAACGTCAGCTCGGAGGGTTTTTAGAACAGATTGAAAAGCAGGGGATCGGGGATCTGTACGGCGGTTCTTTAGGTGATAGCTATGTTGAGGGGGTTAATAAAGCAGGCGGTGGTCTTATACGAGAGGCGTTGCGGAGCAGTTTGCCAACAGAGGTAAGCCCCATTGAGGTTGATCTTCCAGCAACGACAGGTCATGCGTGGCGGGGGATTTTTTTACCGCCGCCAACAGATGGGGGTATGGCGGCGGCCATTGCTTTGAAAAAAGAGGGAGCAGCCGAGCAGGCTGCGGCTTTGTGGCGTTATTTGGATGAAAATGGTCAGCCGCTCTCGCCAAAGGATTTTATGAATAGTCCGCTTTCGTCAGAGCGTTTTTCATTGCCACCACTGCCCGCATCCAGCTCTGTTTTGGCACGGGATGAAAAAGGGATGCAGGTTGCTTGTGTTTTGAGTGCAGGAAATCTTTTTGGAACCGGGCGTATGGCTGGGCGTAGTGGCGTTGTGATTGGCACTTCTCCAGAAAGCCGACCGGCACCGCTTTATGCGGCAGGGATGATTTTCTCAAAGCAGGGAAATCCGCAGGCGATTGCAACAGCAACAGGGCAAGCTGCAGCCTCGACTTCTTTAGCGGATCATCTCGCTGCTTTTATGGCCCATCCAGCAGAAATGTCGATCAAGGCACCGCCGCAAAAAGAACGTCCCTCTCCAGAAGAGGCAGGCAATGCTATTTTTTGCGGCAGTGCAGAACTGGCAGATTGCCGTGGTGTTGCCGAGAATGTTTCCGGTTTGGCAATTCGTCAACGCAGTCGTGAATTTCAGCATTAGCCTATTATCGGAAACTTATTTTTTTTAGCTCTTGTTTTTTGAGCTGAAGACGGCACATTTAGAAGAGAAGAATTTTGGGTTATTTTTAATTTAGCCCCGTAAAAAAATTGAATTTTTTGGAGAAATTATGGCAAAGGCCCCTGCAAAATCCCGATCAAGTAACGCTTCGGGCGCCTCTGGCGCAGATGACCGGGCTAAGGCCGAGAAAAAACGTGCGCTAGAGAATGCTTTAGGGCAGATTGAGCGCTCTTTCGGCAAAGAGTCTATTATGCGTATGGGCGACCAGCCTAACCGGGAAATTGAAGCTATTTCAACAGGATCGCTAGGGCTGGATATTGCTCTCGGTATTGGCGGGGTTCCTCGGGGCCGCATCATTGAAATTTATGGCCCTGAAAGTTCTGGTAAAACCACTTTAGCACTGCATATTCTTGCAGAAGCGCAAAAACTGGGCGGAACCGCTGCCTTTATTGATGCGGAACATGCCTTGGATCCCGGCTATGCGCGCAAATTAGGGGTGGATGTCGATGATCTTCTCCTAAGCCAGCCTGATACGGGTGAGCAGGCTTTGGAAATTACCGATACGCTCGTGCGTTCTGCTGCTGTTGATTTGATTGTTGTTGATTCTGTGGCCGCCCTTGTGCCAAAGGCGGAGCTTGAAGGGGATATGGGAGATTCCCATGTCGGTTTGCAAGCACGTTTAATGAGTCAGGCGTTACGTAAGCTTACCGGGACAATTAACCGTTCTCATACAACTGTGATTTTTCTTAATCAGATCCGCATGAAAATTGGTGTCATGTTTGGTAATCCAGAAACCACAGCGGGTGGGAATGCTTTAAAATTCTATTCTTCGATTCGTTTAGACATTCGTCGTATTGGCGCCATCAAGGATAAGGATGAGATTTTAGGTAATCAAACCCGTATCAAAGTCGTTAAAAATAAAATGGCACCGCCTTTTAAACAGGTTGAATTTGAAATTATTTACGGCGAAGGTATTAGTAAGCTTGGAGAGCTTCTTGATCTAGGCGTTAAAGCAAATATTGTTGATAAGTCTGGTGCGTGGTTCTCTTATGATTCTGTGCGTATTGGACAGGGAAAAGAAAATTCCAAACGCTATCTGAAAGAGCATCCTGAAATGGCGGCGGAAATCGAGGCTAAGATTAGGGAACAATCCGGCTTGATCGAAGAGATTATCGATAATGAAATGGAAAATTCCGGATCAGCACATGATGATGACTCCGCTGATGTTTTTGATAGCGCTGACTAAGCTGTAAAAATGTCAAAAGCAATACCATCTGAAAATACACCCAATGTTTTGGGTGTATCGGAAAGCGCTTCTGGTCGTGCGTGGCTATGGCGAGAGGCTTCGCTCGTAGAGGGCGCTGGGATTGAGCGTTTGATTGCTGTGATGTCGAGAGAAAGCGGCTTAGGTGATATTGCTTGTCGTGTTTTGCTGGGGCGTCATGTTTTACCGGAGGGGGTGGAGGCTTTTTTAGACGCTTCTCTAAGGCGGCATTTGCCCAACCCCTCGGATCTTAAGGCAATGGATGAGGCCGCAGAAAGGCTTTCAAAAGCCGTCATTTCGGGTGAAATCATTGGTATTTTTGGTGATTATGATGTTGATGGCGCATGCAGTTCTGCGCTTTTAACGCAATATCTCCGTGATCTTGGTTTAACCGTTTTTCCCCATATTCCTGATCGTATGAAAGAAGGGTATGGGCCTAATTCAGAGGCTTTAAATGCACTTGCCGATAAAGGGGCAAGTCTTGTGATTTGTACAGATTGTGGAACGACAGCACATGACATTTTAAATCCTTTTGCGGAACGCTGTGATCTGATCGTTTTGGACCACCATAAGCCGGACGGGCATCTTTTGCCTGCGGCCATTGTCGTGAATCCAAACCGTTTGGACTGCACATCGGGGCAAGGGCATTTATGCGCAACGGGCGTTGCCTTTCTCATGCTTGTTGCTTTGCGGCGGGCGCTTATTCACAAAGATTTTTTTGGTAAAAATGCACAGGGTAAAAAAGAGACAGGCCCTGATTTACTTTCTTATTTAGATATTGTGGCTTTGGCAACGATTTGCGATGTGATGCAGTTAAGAGGGGTTAACCGTGCCTTTGTTGGGCAGGGATTGAAAGTCTTAGAGCAGGGAAAGCGTCCGGGCTTGGCTGCTTTGGGAGAGGTCGCCGGTTTGAAAAAACTGGGCCATTCAATTGCTTGTGGTTTTTCCCTAGGGCCTCGGATCAATGCCGGCGGCCGTATCGGCAAAAGTACGCTCGGAATAGATTTACTTTTGTCAAAAAATTATCCGGATGCTTTGCCGCTTGCCAGAGAATTAGATCAGACAAATGCGAAACGCCAAGAAGTTGAAGGCCATATTCTTCAAGAAGCGATGAAAGCGGCAGAGCAGAAGCTTTTAAATGGCCATAATGTCGTTTTTCTTTACACACAAGATTGGCATCCGGGTGTTGTCGGTATTGTCGCCGGGCGGATTAAAGAGAAGTTTAACCGACCTGTTTTTATTGGAGCAATGGATAAAGAGACAGGGATTATTAAAGGCTCTGCACGTTCTATTCAGGGTTTGGATGTTGGGCAGGCTGTTATTTTAGCGGCTCAAAAGAAAATTCTTCTAGGTGGCGGTGGGCATGCAATGGCGGCGGGTTTTGCACTTCATCCAGAGCAAGGCGATGCTTTTGAAGAGTTTTTAGATGAGGCCCTAAAAGAAGCTAAAAATGCCCCAAAACGTGCAGATCTGGTGATTGATGCTGTTATCAGTGCAGCCGGGGCAAATGTGCATAATGCAGATGAAATTGCAAAATTGGCGCCATTCGGGCCGGGAAATGAAGAGCCTTACTTAGCGATTTCCAATGTACGTGTAAAATATTTTCAACGTATTGGAAAAGATAAGAATACCTTGCGGGTGACTTTAGAAGATGATTTGGGTCAGGGCCAAATCAAAGGCCTTGTTTTTCGGGTAGAAAATACAGAATTTGGCCATCTTCTTGAAAATACTGCCCGTCCTTTGATTCAGGTAGCAGGGCGTTTACGGGCGGAAGAGTGGCAAGGCCGAAAAAATACGACTTTCTTTATTGAAGATTGTGCTGAGGCTAAAAACGTTGCCTGAAATAAAGAGAGTGTCCTAGGACACTCTCTTTTGCCATCTTAATGATTGGCTTTTTTCTCTTTTTTAGAAACTTTTGTTGTTTTTGTAACAGTTTCTTTTTGACCGTTTTTATTTGCTACGACTTCTTTGTCTGTTGTCACAGCTGTTTCTGTTGTGACGTTTTGAGGTGCAGCAGCAGGAATTTCAGAGCTGTTGATTTTAAGGTCTGCGTAGGTGCCTCTGTATGGTGTAGCAGAGTCAACGTTTAGCGCAGAACCAAAAGCTGTATATCTGGAAAAATTCTTTGCAGCATCTTCTGGATTACGATCACAGCTTAGGATCATGCTGTTTTCGTTAGAAAAAGGTGACATGGCATTATGGATAACAAGGTAACCGCCTGGGCATTCTTTTGTTGCGCGGGCTTGGCATTTTGCTGTGACAGGTTTCATCGTGTTTAGGCTAGAGCATTTGATGTGCAGATAATCTTTGCCTTGAGGATCTTGAACGTGTCTGGCATCAACGCAACCGACTAAAACAGCAGCAGATAGAATGCTGAGTGCAATTTTTTTCATAACTTAAAATCCTAATTTATTTTTTCGGAGACAACGATCTTAAGATGAAAATCCAGCAAATCGTTGATTAAAAAGAAATATAAAGCCTTTTATTGAAGAAAATAGTCTATCGCTTTTAGGGGGCGGTAATTTTGTCATAATGTGATGAAAATAGCGCATATTCTCTTGGGAAAGCGATCTCCTGAAAAAGCAAATTAACCTAGCATTTTTTCGAGCCATTTTGGACGGCGATCTACAGGTCCAGAAACCGCAAAGGCAATCACGCAGGCGAAGGCATAATAAGCAAGGTTGGCTGTTCCAAAAACTTCAGCGGCAATGATTGTTGCCGTGATGGGGGTTTTGAGTGCGGCACAGAAGACGCAGACAAAACCAATGCCGGTAAAGAGTGGCGCCGCCGCAGGATCTAACAGAGGCCCTAAAATACAACCGAGAGCAGAACCAATAAAGAACATTGGGGTTACATTTCCGCCTCGAAATCCAGCGCCAATGGCGACAAGGGTAAAAGCAAGTTTCCAAAACCATGAAAGGCCGAAATCGCCGCCAGCAAAAAAATCAATGACAGAAGCGCCAGTTGGCGGGTGGGAGGAGATCACGCCTAAGCCAAGATAGTCTTTTGAGCCGCAAATGAAAACAAGGAGGAGCGTTATGATTCCGCCAATCGCAGGACGGAGATAGGGCGTTTTGCAGATTTTTTCAAAAGTCTGACGGCTAACATCAATGCCGCTCATATAAATGCGGCCAATAATACCGAATATAACGGCTGCAAGAAAAATCTTAAGTAAAAGAATAGGGTTTTGACCATTGAAATGCCAATCGCCAGCAAAAAGAGGCTGTTCAGAAATGGCTTGGTTAAGGCGTTTAATATGAAGAAAATCAGTAATAACACCGCAGGCTGTATCCGAAAGCATTGAGGCGTACATACAAGGAAGTAAAGAGCGGTAGCTTAAAGTTCCAGCAAAGGCTGTGACCTCAACGACAAAGAGCATACCGGCAACAGGTGTCCCAAAAATAGCCCCAAATCCTGCAGAAACACCGGCAAAAACCAGCAATTTCCGTTTGTGCTTTTCCATTTGGAATAAGCGGGCTAAAGCATCTGCAAAATTTGCAGACATTTGCAGGGCAGTTCCCTCACGTCCGACAGAAGCACCAAAAAGATTGCTCATAACCGCTGAGAAAAAAGCCAAGGGAACTTTTATAAGACTGCTAAAAACATTCACCAAAAAGTGAATCTCTCCAGTTCGGTGTTCAAGGTGATTAAAGGCACGGTCAATGCCTGTATTTAGGAGCGCGACAAGCATACCCGCAAGCGGCAGAAAATAAATAATCCATTCATGGTGAAAACGAAAATTGATGGAATGCTCTAGGACTAACATAAAGAGCGCACATGTTACCCCGGCAATAACAGCAATTGGGGTTAGAAGAAAAATCCACAGAACAAGATCAGCGTAGAATTTAGGATCAAGTGGGAGGAGTGATTTGGATTGAATAACGGAATAAAATCTTAATTTTTTATGATTTTGCATGGGCATAGGTTTTTTATAAAGAGGTGGAAGAGCTTAAAACTTGGAAATATCGTATGGTTTTTTAACATAAGAGAAAACCTCCCTCTTCGTCACCTTTTAAAATAGACTTGACCTTTAATCAAAGAACTCTGTAAAAGATAGGGAATTGGCTTTTTGTGTCTCCTTCGTCTAGAGGCCTAGGACACCGCCCTCTCACGGCGGCAACACGGGTTCGAATCCCGTAGGAGACGCCATATCTAAAAATTCATTTCAGTTTTGGAAAAGGTTGTACCTTCGTTAAATGAATTTTAGGCTTTTAAAAAAAATTCCATTATTTATTTTACTGGCAGGTTGCGCTTGTCGGGGTGCGCCGAGTTTCCCAATTGTGGGGGCGTACTTCCCAGGATGGCTGATTTGCCTTTTTATTGGCGGTTTAAGTATTGTTCTTTTTAGAGTTTTATTTCTTAAACTCGGCTGGGATAATCCTTTAACAGACCGCTTTTTTGTTTATCTGTCTTTGGGAACTATCGTTGGGCTAACGTGTTGGCTGCTGTGGTTCGGAGAGTAGACTTGGATCAGCATAAAGAAACAGAACCCAAAGATTCAGCGATTGATAACCATCAAACACAGAAAAAAAGACAAGATGAAAATATTGGATTAGGTCTGGATACGGATGGGTTGGATAAAAAATCTAGTGGTGAAAACGCAGATCAGCATGCAGACAATGATAAGGTCAGTAGCATTTCGACCGCTAAAGGCGGAAAAAAGGATAAGATTTTAAAAATTGCGGTAGGCGCTATTTTTGCAAGTATTGCACTTTCCATGGCATTTTGGGTGAATTGGCGCACTTCACGCTATCCTGCAACAGAAAGTGGATCTATTGATGCAGAAGTCGTCCATGCAGCGACAACGGTTGGCGGACGTTTAGTAGATCTACCGATTGAAGTGAATCAGCATGTGGTTGCTGGACAGCTTCTTTATAAGATTGATCCGACACCTTATGCCATTGGGGTTCAGCAGGCAGAGGCGCATATTGCCTTTTCAAAAGCGGCTTTAGAGCAAAATCAGCGGGATATTAATGTTCAAAATTCAACGGTTTCTCAGACCAGAGCAACAGAAGTCGCCGCTTTGGAGCGTCGCAACCTTGCGCAGAGAACAGTTGACCGTTTACGTCCTTTAGCCGGCAAGAATTATATTTCAACACAGGAATATGATACGGCATTAACAGGTTTAGCACAGGCCGAAGCAGAACTTTCTCGTGCGAGAAGTGCGAGTTTAGGAGCGAAAAGTGCTGTAACGGATCGACATATGGCGGAGGCAAATCTTCAAGCCGCAGAGGCTGCCTTGGCGCAGGCAAAATATCAGCTTTCTCAAACAGAACTTTATGCCTCTGTCTCAGGCTATATTACCTCTTTGGAGGTAAAGCAGGGAGAGGTGCTTGGCCCCGGTATGCCACTTTTTACGTTGGTATCGGATGAAAAATGGTATGCGCAGGCCAATATCCGGGAAATAGAGCTTTCGCATATTAAAGAGGGAGAATGTGCGACAGTTTATTCGATGATTAATCGTCATATTCCAATGAGAGGAACGGTTGTTTCAATCGGACATGGTGTTGCGGTTTCGAGTTCGATAACGCTGCCTTTTTCTGTGCCGCATTTGCAGCAGACGATGGATTGGGTGCATATTGCTCAGCGTTTTCCGGTTCGTATTTTACTTTCTAAAGGGCATCCTGAGCTTTTGAGGATGGGTGCTACGGCAACGATTGAGATCGGACGCGGCAGGGCCTGTAAAGGAGAGCCCGATCCTGCTCATAATATTGAAAATATCAAGCAAGCACAGGAGAGCGCAAAAATGGAGGAAAAATGATTTTCTCACGCTATCCTGGCCGCTATCCCCTTTTTTTTCAGGCAGCGCCTAGTCGTTTTCGTATGACGCTTGAAATGACATTTGTCACGTTGATTGCGGTTTTGATAGGGCAGAGTTTCCATTTACCTTTAGTCGATATCTATCCAGTTGTTCTGATTATTCTTTGGAAAGATAATAGGGTTTTAAATATTGCGATTGGCGGCGGTTTAATCGTTGTTTGCACTCTTTTGGTGTTACTTGTTTTTTTAACGCTGAGCGTAAGTGCTAATAATGACAGTTTAAAATTTATAACAGAGGTTGGCTTTGCCTTCCTTTTTTTCTTTCTGACAATCGGCTCAAAACTTGGATTACTTCTGGGGCCTGTTTGTGGCTTTGCCATGACTTATGCGCTGGTTGAAATTGGACGTATTCCGATTGGGGAAGTGAGTACAGAGGTTTTACTTTACCTTCTATTGGCAATTTATATCTCATGTGGTGGTCTTATTCTGGGGGGAGTCATTTTATCGCCATCCCCGAAAAAGGTTTTGTGCAAAGAAATTGCATGGCGTTTAAGGGTTTCTGCGGATTTACTAACGGGACAGCATAAGGAAGAGGGAAGCTGGGAAGAAAGTGAAACGCTTTTAAATGGTGGCGCAATGCCTTTGCTGAAAAATGTAAAGCTTGCTTCATTTGAAAAATTGTGGGAGCCGCTTCTGCTTAATCGCTTGCGTCAGGCTACATTACATGCGTTTAGCTGTTTGGTTTTGTCCCGTATGGCCGTTTCAGAAATGGGCTGGAAATGTGTTGAAAATGATTCCGAAACGCAAAAACTTGCAAAAATTATGCGGGAAATGTCGGAAATTTTTGAAAAGGGAAATATTGCGCTTGCGCCGCTTGTAACACTTAAAAAAACGGCACATCCTGCGTTACTTGAAATTTCACAGCAATTGGCCTCTTTTTCGGAAATTAATCATCTGGATTTCCCTAAACCGCCAAAATCAGGTTTTTTTGCGCCGGGCGCTCTCCAAAGCGCAGAAAATTACCGTTTTGCAACAAAGGGGGCGTTTACGGTAGGGATTTGTATTTGTCTCTATCAGGCTTTGAATTGGCAGGGGATTCATACTTGCGTTATTACCTGTTTCCTTGTGGGTTTGCCAACAGTTGGGCAAATGCTGACAAAGCAGGTAGCACGTATCTCCGGTACGCTCGTTGGAGCTGTTTTTATCATGCTGGCAATGATTTTTATCTTGCCAACTTTTACGAATATTGCAGAGTTGTTACTTTTGATGGGTATTGGATTAGGGGCGGCAGCTTGGTTTAAAACAGGACCTGAAAAATTTTCATATGCAGGTTTTCAGGTTGCCGTTGTGATTGCACTTTCTGCGCTGGGAAAAAATGGCCCAAGTTTAGATTTGACAACACCCAGAGACAGGATTATCGGTATTTTCGTAGGGTTGATTTTAACCTATATTATTTTTACACGTTTATGGCCAACGAGTTCGGCGACACGGTTGCCGGCTTTATTTCAAAAATGTTTTTCTGCACTTGAAAGACAATATGAGAGTAAAGATCGTGTTATGCGCCTTTTTTGGGCATCTGCGGCACAAGGCGCAATGAGCGAAGCAAAAGATTTCCTGACATCTTCACGCAGAGAGGTGCCGCCTGTAAGATTAGCGGAGCATCGTTTGCAAGCGATTGAAAATGCTTTAAATTCCTCTCATAAACTTATGCAGACGCTTCTTTTGCCGCCAACAGAAGCTAGAATGCAGTCGGCGCAAAAACAAAAGGAAGTGTTAAAGCGTCTTTTGGATGAGTCCGGGATGCTAGAAATGGCAGGAAAAGCGCCAAGAACAAAAGAATTCCAGAACAATCCGGCGCCAATATGAAAAAGACTTGGAAAAAGAGGTCATTTGATCGCTCTTTATATCTTCTTTCTGCAGGAATATTTGTTCCTTGTATTTTGTTGTTTAGCGGCTGTGCAAATTTTGCGGATCGTCTTGCGCCGAAGGATTATAATCGTCCATGGATTCCTAGTAAGGGACAGCTAGGGAAAGAAATGCCAATTTGGAAGGGTGACTCACAAGCCCCTGTTGCAATTAATATGGCCAATGGCAAGCAGGAGAACCAGAGTGGTAAAAAATCTACTGGTGCTTCCAATAAAGGGGATATGCAATATTCTTTTCCAAATGCACAGGGAAAAGATAACAAGGATAAAAAGAAATACTCGAAACATCAGGACGGCAGTGGGGTTTTGCCGTCTCTAAGTGAAGTGCACCATGATGCAGAAAAGACTGGCTCACCGGGTTTTGATGTTGCGCCGGAAAAAAATTATGGGCTGATGGAGTTGATTGATATTGCCCAAAGTTCAAATCCGCAAACAAAACAAGCTTGGAATATTGCAAAGAATGCCGCATTGACAATGGGAATAGCCAAGGCAACTTATTTGCCAACGATTACAGGGTCGGTGCTTGGTGGGTATTGGGAAAATCATTGGGATGCGAAGTATAATACTTCTGTGAATGTTCCCGGAAATATTCCCCTTGTTTCAGGGACACATGGCCTTCCGCAAGCAGAAGGAAAAACACATATCGGCGGTGACATCCAAAGTGAAGTTGCAACGATGACATGGCTCCTGTTTGATTACGGACGAGATGCAACCGTTCGGGCAACACATCATTTGGCTCTGGCAGCGAATGTTGCTTTTACCGGTGTTCATCAGCGTGTGATTTATCACGTTGCGGAGACTTATTATCTTTATAATGCGGCCAAAAAACATTTACTTTTGGCAAAGGCTGCGCTCAAAAATACAAAAGAAGTGAATGAGGCTGTGCAGGCACGCTTAAAATACGGACAGGCAACGGCAGTTGATTCTGCTCAAAGTCAAGCGGCGGTTGCAACAGCAGATCTTGAAGTGGTCAAAGCAGAAGGATCTCTTTCAGATGCTTACCTTGCGCTTGTGAATGCGATGGGAATAAATCCTCAGACACAAGTTGGCATTGAGCCGGCACCAGAAGGTGAATTAAATTTCCATGATCTGCAAATGACAGATGAAATTGTGAATGGTGCTGTGGCACGTCGTCCAGATGTTCTTGCAGCTTTATCTCGTTATAAAGCCAGTAAAGAAGGTGTTCAGGCAGCGATTGGTGATTTTGCGCCTAAAATTTTTGCAAGCGGTTACGCCTCCTATCAAACCTTTGGACTTGGGTTAGGACTCTCCGGACAGCAGGGGGGAGCTGGTGTTAGTTCGCAGACAGGGATTAACGCACAAAATTTTGACGGTGCCATTCTTGGTGGGATTACGATGCCTATCTTTGATGGGGGGATGCGTTTAGCACGTCTGAAAGAAGCCAAAAATAATGCGAAAAATGCTGAGGAAAGTTTAAGAGATATTGAGAATGTAGCTATGCGAGAGATTATTTCCGCCCATAATGGTTTAAAAACGGGGCTCTCAACATGGACGGCCTCAAAGCGAATGGATGAGGCGGCTACGTTGGGCTTTAATGCCGGGTTGGAAGCCTATCGTTCTGGTGAAGGAAGCGTTACCCGTTTGTTAGAGCTTCAAAATCAGCTGTATCGGGCAGAAACTGGAAAGTGGGATGCCTATTATGCTTCCTTGGTTTCTGCGGCAAGCCTCGCCTTTGCAACAGGTTCCTTGGGCAGTGGCAAAGATGTTCAGGAAAATCAGTTTAATCCGATGGGGCACTTCCAAACGCATTGAGAACTATTCCAGATCGGTAAAGCCGTTTACATAGACACAGTCTTTGAGGGAGCGGATGAGCGGATGAATGCCGTATAAAGGGTAATAGGCAGGCTTTTGGTCATTGGGGAATTCAAGCGTCAGGCTTTGTGAGTTGTATAAAAGATCAATGAGGAGTTTGAGCTGTGTATCTTCAAGTTCTGCACTGATAATGCTGGGGTCTTCTTCAGCCGTCATCGGGAGAAGATATTTTGCCTGTCCAAGCCGTAGCCGAACCTTTACCTCATCATCTGATTTTAAGTTTTTAACGCTATTGATACTGCGGACAGAAATGCTGTTTTTATCAACGAGAAATTCGAGTGGTATGGCTTTAAATTCGGTGCCTTTTTTCCCGCCGTACGAGAGTAATGAAAGTCCGCAGGCACCATTCATGCGGTGGCGTGCAATCCAGCCAAGATTATTTGAAATGCTGTAAATGCGGTCATTGGTCCAGCCATCGGTACTATCATCATAGGCATAAGCTGGTAAGATGAGGGAAAAAGTGAACAGAAAAAAGATAGAAATAGGGCGTGTTAAGAGGATTTTATTTTCGATAAAAGCTGAAAAAGAAGTCATCCAATCATTTCTCCCACCAAAAGAATAAGCGCCTCATGCGCAAAAAGACAAACTTAAAAAATTTGTCTTTTTTCTTTTGAGATCAAGATAAAGATATTTTTTACTGAAACCTAGAGTATTTTTAAGGTTTTTCTCTGCTTGGATGCAGAAAAATCACAGTAGGAGAAGTTTTCAATAAGTAAAAATTAAAATTCTTCTTTTTAGAAAAGAAGTCTTAAAAAGCATTACTTCAAATTGAGATTGATAGGGATATAAAATAGCTGGTATAAAGTGGAGGAATATAATTTTTATAAAATAGTCGTATTTTCTAGGCGGAGGCCGCGTAATTTATGCAGAATTTTACATTTCACAATCCTGTAAGAGTTCATTTTGGACGGGATGAGGTTAAGAGACTTGGGGATGAAATTCCAGCTGATGCTCGTTTGTTGCTGGCTTATGGTGGCGGCAGCGTTAAAAAAACAGGTTTGCTAGATCGTGTAAAATCGGCATTAAAAACATCGCATATTACTGAATTTGGTGGCATTGAGCCAAATCCGCACTATGAGACGCTTTGCAAAGCGATTGATATTTGTAAAAAAGAAAAAATTGATTTTATTTTAGCTGTTGGTGGTGGTTCTGTCATTGATGGTGTGAAGCTGGTCGCTGCGGGTGCAATTTACGAAGGTGATCCGTGGGATATTATGACAAGCAATGGCGCTGTTATCACAGGCGCATTGCCGATCGGTACCGTGTTGACATTGGCGGCAACAGGTTCTGAAATGAACGATGGCTCTGTGGTTACAAAAGCCTCAACAAAGGACAAACTCTACTTTAAATCCCCTTATGTCCTGCCGAAATTTTCTATTTTAGATCCAGAAATTACCTATACACTGCCACCGCATCAGAGCGTTAATGGCATCGTGGATGCGTTTGTACATATTTTAGAGCAATATGCGACCTATCCGGCGAATGCGAAGGTTCAAGATCGTATCGCAGAAGGTTTACTAAATACCCTAAAGGAAGAAGCCCCTAAAATCTTAGAGAATCCTAAAGATTATGAGGCACGTGCAAATATTATGTGGAGCGCAACGTTAGCCCTTAATGGATTATTGGATGCAGGTGCGCCGGATGATTGGACAAGCCATATGATCGGGCATGAGTTGACAGGGCTTTATGGACTGGATCATGCACAAACTTTAGCCGTCGTGATTATTGCACTTTGGAAGCATCAGTTTGAGGTCAAAAAAGAGAAATTAGCGCAATATGCACGCCGTGTATGGTGTATCACAACAAAAGATGTTGATGAGGCCGCAAAGGCAGCCATTGAAGAAACTGAAAAATTCTTTAATGGTTTGGGCATTAAAACCCATTTAAAAGATTATGATCTGGGAGAAGAAATTATTCCTCAGGTTCAAGAAAAGCTTAAAGAGCATGGACAAATTGCATTGGGTGAGCATCAGAAAATTACGCCAAAGGAAGTTGGTGAGATTTTGACACTCGCTCTCTAAGGTAAATGTTTTAAACGAAAAAAAAGCCCCCTAGGAATTCCTAGGGGGCTTTTTTATTTATCGTTGTCGGAGAAGATTTCGTTTGTTTGAGTGGCTTTCCTTGCTTTTGTATAGGCTTTTTGGTTGTGGGATGTTTTACATTCTTTTTAGGAGAGGTAGGTAATTTAGAAGCCTTTGGGTGTTGATATTTCTTTTTATAAGGGTTTTTCTTCGTCTGTTCTTTTGCTGCTTCCTGTTTTTCAATGGATTTCTGTGTAAAATAAATGAGGCGCCAAGCTTCTGTAACAGCATCTCCTAAGAGATCTGTCGGATGTATATTGCATTGATCCCGTACACCGACCATCAAACGCCCAAGATCAAGATTCTTACCCGAACATTGATTATTATAGATGGAGCGACAGGCATTTTCATAGCCTGTGCCGGCACCGGAAACCCAGATTAAGAAAGGTTTATATTTTTCTTTCCCTTCCGGTGTTTCAATGGCCGCAATTTTACTAAATTCCTTACAACTTGTTTTTCCGAGTCCAAGATAGACAGAATCGACAGCCCTTGCGGGAGAGGAAAAAAAAGAGATTCCCATAAGGGCGGCGCAAGAGAAAGCCCAAAACGAGCTGGAGAGTTTTTTGTTTTTCATAATAAGAAAGCGTACAAAACCTTGGGAATTGAGAGATAGAGAAGAAATAACATGGAAAAGGATACTATAAATAGGCGTCTTGTAGGAGCAGGATGGATTTTCTTTTCCCTACAATACTAATTTTTACTAAGAGCTTTTGATAGATAAAGCATGTAAAGATCTTCATAATTTG
Organism: Acetobacteraceae bacterium; assembly: GCA_004843165.1. Taxonomy (NCBI): domain Bacteria; kingdom Pseudomonadati; phylum Pseudomonadota; class Alphaproteobacteria; order Acetobacterales; family Acetobacteraceae; species Acetobacteraceae bacterium. The sequence continues at coordinate 962,777 of CP039459.1, read as the reverse complement.
TCTTAAAGGATAGTATATGTTATGTATCGCAAAAAATATTACTTTTAGGTGGGGAGTTTTATTTGTGATACGAGACTAGCAAACTTCCTGTTAGGCATAAAAATTAAAGAAAATTAAAAAGAGCAAACCTGTTTAGAAAGAATGGGATCACCATATGGCAGATGTGATGACAGAGAATGATGTTAAGACATCAGATAATTTATCTATCTTTAGTCTGGATACAGCGCTTAGAGATATGAGCGAGAAATTTAAACACCTTCGTAAAAGGCTTAAATCAGGGACGCCAATTTATTTTGCAAACCGAAAAACAGGTCTTGCAACAAAGGAATATCCAGATGGTCATAAAGAGCTTGGTGTTGTCTGCCCAACACCGGAAAAAGCTCTCGCCCAAGGCGAACTGGTTGTTTATCTTTGACGCTATTTTTCGTAAGGGGAGATGCAGATGAAACGCTGGAATCCCTTTGCAAAGCCTGAGCTTTGGATTTTTGCCGGTCCGAATGGGGCTGGAAAATCAACAGCAATCAATGAAATTCGGGCAGGAAATTGCTACCCGATTATTAACCCTGATATTTACGCCGAGACGTTGCGGGTAGAAAATCCAAATATTGAAGCGGATAAGGTTGCTTATGTTTCTTCAAGAATGGCTCTAACGGCACGTAAGGAACTTCTTAAAAAACGTAAAACTTTTGGCATTGAAACGACATTTTCTTCAAAACATCCTGAAGAACGTCTGATGCGCCAAGCTAAAAAACAGGGTTATAAGGTCACTTTGGTTTTTATCGGTTTAAAAACGGTTGAACATTCAAGAAAAAGAGTGCAGGAACGTGTTAATCAGGGGGGACATGATATTCCTTTAGAGGCGATTTACCGTCGTTTTCCTAAAATTGTTGCGAATTTGCCAAAGGCGATTCATTTAAGTGATGATGCGCAAATTTTTGATAACACGGATGGGCAATATCAAAAAATTTTGATTCGTAAAAAAGGTAAAACTGTTTTTGTAAATGAGATTTTACCGGAATGGCTCTTGCCAGAATGTCTTGAAGAGGGCTCTGAAGCAGAGATTGCTTCTTAAAGTCTCCTCTGGATGAATTGAAAAACACATCTTGCATCCTTAAATAGAGGCTAGGCTTCAGATATCCCCTTAAGCTTTTTAGGGGCAAAAATAATAGGTTTAAAATGATTAAAAAAATGGCTGCGGCAGGGATTGTCGCCAGTGTTTTCAGCTTTGGTTTCTTTGCATCTCCTTCTGCTCAAGCAAGAGGCCACGGCAGTTGGGGGCATCATAGCTCTTATTCAAGCCCCTCTTCCCATTCAAGCTATCAACAGCCACATTCTTATGCGCAGGCACCGCACGCAACAGCACCGATGGCGCCGCCGGTTGCAGCAGCGGCAAAGCCTAGCATTTTAGGAACAATCGCAACAACAGCGGCCGGAACTGCTGGTGGTGTTGTCGCTGGGAATGCAATTTCCTCTGCTTTTGAGGGACATGGTGAGAACAAAGATGCGAAGTCAGATGATAAATCTTCGCAACCATCAGCACATCAGATCAGCGAGGAAGCCTCTGCTGTTCCTGTCGTTGCAGGCAGCGCAGGAAATGGCGCATTACAGGGATTACCACAGCAAGCCGGAGATCCTTGCACAGCAGAAAATGAAGCAAAAAATCCGCGGATTGAAGAGCTTTGTGGACAGCTTCATCAAGAACTGCGTAAAGTAAATGATAGCGCCAAAGAACAGGCGGCAGCGCAGAAATAAGTTGAGGTAAAAAGAGACAAAAGCAGGGAGAGCGCTCAGTCGAAAAAAGATAGAAAAGGGCAAGAGAAATGTCTGTGAATAAAGATAGTGATGAATATTTAGAAAAAAGCGAAGCAATAGAAATTGCACGTCAAGCTTATCTCCATCGGGAGGATATTCAGGTCTATGAGCAGGAAATGCTTGCGCTTAAACGTCTTCAGATTGATGCAATGGAGCGGACAATTTATTGGCAAAGACTGCATATGTGTGCTGTTCTGCTCCTCGCTTTTGTTCTTTTCTTTTGGTTGGGGTTTGTGCTCGTCAAGTTTATTCCAACAGCAAGCTTTTAAAAGAGATCCTGAAGGCGCAAGCATTCAGGTTTTTTTTAACAGTTTCAGGCAATCTGTCATTTCTTTTCTAGTCGGAAAAAGATCGCCTCATCTTTTATTTTTTGAGGGGTAAAAAAGTGGAAAAAGGACTGAATTTGTCCAGTTTTTTTAAAAATATCTTGTAAAAAAGGTCTTTACTCAAAAAAGAAATTAGGTTTAGCTTTTGGCATGACAAAAACATCTGCTCACGAATCGCTTCGCATTTTGCATCACCGTCTTTCATGGCGGGAAAAAGCAACACTTTCTGCATTTTTTTCTCACTCTCAGGCAGGCGCTTCTGCGTTTGATTATCCCGGGCCGCATCTTGCGGAGACGGTTGCCTCGATGTTGGAGGATCAAACGCTCGCACTGCTTAAAAAATTCCAACAAGATAAGCACGCAGGCGTTTTGTTAATTCATAATGGGCCGATGGATTCTTTTTTGCCGCCAACGCCACCTACGGGGCATCTTCCGCCATGGCAGGTTCCTGTTAGTTCTCTTTATATTCTCTCATTGCTTGAGTTGATGAAGATTGAGCCGGTAGTGTACCAGGCAGAAAATAAAGGAAGATTATTCCGTCATATTGTTGCGACAACGGATTCCTCAAGGAATAAAAGCTCTCATGGTGCTTTGGCTTTGGGGCACCATGTGGATTGTCCGGATTTGCCAATGGATGGAGAGGCGGTTTCAGACCTTTCTGCCTGCCCGGATTTTCTCTCCTTATTTTGTATGCGGACAGATCCACAGACACCAACACGTCTCGCTTTTTTACCTGATTTGCTTAATCGTCTTACAGAAAAAGACCTTGAGATTTTACAGCGTCCTAATTTTCGTTTCTCACGTCCTGCTTCTTACGATAAGCCACGGCAGACAAAAGATATGCCTTTCCTTGGAAAAGATGAAGCGGGAGATTATGTTTGCCGCATTGATCTGGATAATGCATATCCCATCACCGAAGAGGGAAAAGAGGTTGAGGCGAAGATTCGTAAAATTCTGGAAAGTGAAGAGATTGACCGGGAGTTTTTACTCCTGCCCGGTGATTTTCTGATTTTCCGAAATCAGCTTATGACACATACAAGGACTAAAAATATTCAAACACGCTGGGACGGGGCGGACCGTTGGCTCGTTCGTGTTTTTGGTTTAAAGGAGGCACATCGTGCCCTGAAGCTTCCAGTTGCCAAAGATGCAAAAGCAGGCGATGGCAATGGATTTGAAGTTAGAGCCTAATCTGTCGAACTTTGCCAAAGGCTATGACTGATTTTAGGTGCCCCACGTTATTTCACGATAGATTGGCATATAGCGTGGGGTTAAGTCTTTCCTACTCTTTGGATCAGCGCAATAAGCCCATGTTTGATAAGGGAACTCTTCAGGCATGCCTTCTGCGGTCACACGGCCGACACAAAGATTGACCGAAGGGTTATCAAGTTGCGGATGTACCCAATGAATACCTGTTTCAGCATTCGGTTGAAGAGAATCATGCTTTTTAAGTGCAGCAACGATTTCTTGATTTGGAATCCATCTGATTTGATAAGGCGCATATTGACCTTGCTCGGTTTCAACCAAAATACCTTCTTCTTGTCCCCCATCAAGGTAGTATAGCTTTACATAGCGGCGGACGACATTGGGTGCGCCGGAAATCTTAATACGAATGAGAGCAAGTCTTTCTGTATTGACTCGTCCGAGACGAGAACTTAGACGGCGAATGGGACGAGAAATACCCTTGGGCTGGCCGATTGTTTGATTAATGGCTTTGACATTTTTGGAAGAGCGAAGAAAATGATCCCACTTACATTCGGGATCATTGATCTTATCAACAATGGTTAACTGGTCGCAGGCACTTAACAAAGAGACACCGCAGAGAGCGAAAAAAGAGATGTTTTTAAAAGCAGAGAGAAAATGCATGAAAATTCTTTCTCAAGAAGCGTCAAGAAAAATATAGATGGGATCATAGAAAATTTTCTTGAGGTCTCCTAAAAATACATTGTGAAATTTATTAAGACTTTTTTTCGTTTTGGGATTGGCGCAATAGGACCATGCTTCAAAAGGAAAGCTTTCCTGAAAGCCTTGAGCCGTCATGCGTCCGACACAAACCTGGATTTTGACATTGTTAAAATCAGGATGTGCCTGTTTTAAACCATATTGTGTCGAAAATTGATGAGAATCTCTTATTTTTAAACTTTGTGCGATTTGTTGTGCTGGAATCCAACGCGTCAGAATGGCCGCACCTCTTTCATTTAGCCGCTCTTCATTAAGGACACCTTCAGCCTTTGTCTTGTCACGAAAGACAAGCGTTACATAACGTGAATTGGCTTGAGGTTCAGGGGCAAGTGTAACGCCTGATTCTTCCAAACGTTCAAAATTGATTGGCCCAATAAGTTGGATTTTTTGAATGGCTTTTGGCACCCCTTCTTTTTCACCAAGAGATTGATTGACTTGCGCAATATTATTTCTTGAGGCGTAAAGTTCGTTTAATCCTTGATAGAGATCATTAGGCATGACGCAAATCGAATGACAGGCGCTGAGAGATAAGGCTGCAAAGCCGATAGCGCTCCATCTTAGAAAAAGAGATTGAAGAAAAGAGAAAAAAGAGAAAAAGCGCATGCCGGCACAGAACAGAAAGGAAAATAAGGAAGGTGAATATATTTTCACCTTCCTTATTTTTAGCTGGAAAAGAGAAAAACAGCAAAAAAGTTTCTTCAATGATATTCTTCTAAAATAATAAAGCCTGCCGCCCCATTACCACCTGGATTTCGGGGGCTATTTTCAGCGGCTGCAGCACCGCCGCCGCCACTGCCGTAGCCAGTAGCATGCTGTGCTGAATTTTGAACAAGAATACCGCCCAGACCGCCGTGACCATAGGCTGTGCTTCCGCCTTTTCCGCCGAGGATCAAAGGTGCAGCAGGATCACCATTAAAAATAATGCCACGCTCACCGATTGCGCCGGGAATTTCAAAAGAAAGTACGTCGCCCTCAGAGGGAAGATTCGGCGCATTAATTCCAGAAAATCCAGTTGTAGCTGTTTTTAAAATAGCCGTTTTTCCAGATTGACCTGGGGCGACCTTTAAAAGAATTTCATCATTTGTCCCTAAGAGCATTGTCCATTCTTCGGGCTTGCCAACGATGAGTTTTTTTAAACGACTTGCATCAAAACGAGCGGAAACAGCGATATTGCCTGAATTACCGCCGGAGGCTACAGCAAGTTCGCCGCTTTCTGTACGGAGGACGGTACCGCCATTGCCACCGGCACCAAAGAGACGGGCAATGATATAGTTTGTATGGGGATGCGGTAGGTATGCAAATTCACCCGTTGTGGAGAAAACCTGGCGGTGCAGCAGAGAGTTTGTTTCCCCCTCTTTATCTTTTAAATCTGCAAGACTAATTTTCCCTGTAATTTTTTGTCCATTGGAGAGGGAAAGGGAAACGGCGATTTTAGGATCTTTTTTACAAATTTTCTTGTCGGAAGCTTCGTTTTCCTGCAAGTCTGAAGCGTCTGGCTGCGGCATTGGTTTGAAATCCTAGTTTTTATGTCGATAAGGGCAAAAGACGGATAATTTAGAAATAATGCTTAAGATAAAGGAAGGCAGCACGGAAGAAAAGGTAAGAAGCAATATGGATTTCACTTGGATTGAAGATTAGATTATCTTTATTTTTAGAAATCGTTCCCCAAAATAGGATAGAAAATTTGCGTTTTATTTTAGGCATATTGCTGTTTATTATATTGGTCTCATTGATTTTTTGGGCCGTGAAATTGACGGCAAACCGGAAAAATAGATCTGTTTCAAAATGGTTGAAAGCTTCTTTTTTTCTACCAATTTTGCCTTTTGTTCTATTTTTCATGCCATCTGCTGAAAAAAGTTTCAGGGCAGAAAAAGACCTGCAAAAAGAGGCAGAAGATTCCTCTAAGCCTCTTCTGAGTATTTTGGAATATAGCGGTATTTTTCTCTTAGCGCTTTTGGAAATTTTTATCATTTGGGCGCTTAATAACTGGATATCTCAACCTTGGGGAAAAGAAGATCCGGATTTTACCTATGATCAAAGATTATTAAACACCTCTTCTGCTGAAACGCTCAATAGCGCTAATGAATTTCTCGAATCCGTGTTCCATCCAGAGATGAATGGCGAGCCGATTGCTATGCCGGCTTTCAAACCTGAAAAAACGAGAGAACATTGTTTAAGCCTTTGTGGCTATTCAGGTATTTGCGATCAGATTAAATTGATACATTGTATTGAGGGGTATCAAATCCATTATGAAGATGTTTCAACTTATTTAAAGCGTCATTACCGTTATCCGTGGATGAAGCCCATGGTTCGGTATTTTGCTCAATTAAACGACCGTGAGGGGATTCTTAATTATGAAAAACTTTCTCAGACACTTAATGAATCTCAGAAATCTTTTGACACATTAAAATCAAAATATGAGGCGCATAAAGTGGCGCCGGTTCTTTTGGCAAATGCATTGGAAATGCCCATAAAAGAAACAGGTGTTCCTGATTTCACAAAGAGTGAAAAAATTTATAAAAAGGAGTTGAAATTCTATCGGTAGCCTTTCTAAAGACTTCATGGCATAATTATATCAGAAGATCTGTTGAGAGGTTATCGGATTATAGTTAAATCACAACCGGATTTAGAAAGAATGCTATGGCCTTCTTTGAAAGTCGTCCGCAAAGGGGATAAATAAACGCATGTCAGAATATGTTTACTTTTTAAAAGATGCTAACGAAGACCTCATGAAAGTTGGGATCAGTGAAAATCCTCTTGCTGAGGCAAAATCGCTTTCACGGCAGATAGATTTAGAGGAAAGCCGTGTGATTGCTTTCCCTGATAAGGAAATGGCACATGCTGTGATTGAGGAATTACACCATTTTCTTAAATCTTTTGCGCAGGGCGAAGGGACGGGTTGGTATACAACAGAGGCCAAAGATGATTTGCTGGAACAGGCAAAACAGCTTGGTCTAAAGGTTGATCCAATTTTAGGTTAATCTCTTGTGTTTCTCTTGTGGGGTGGGGAAAGCAGGTAATTATTAAAAGATGAGTCCATGTTTAAGTCTTAAAATTAATCATTTCTTTGCATGTGCTCGGATTAGAAATTTCTGGCGAGTCTTTTTTTTCTTTTTAGGTGTTTTTGCGCTTCCATTGCAGGGAGAAACAAAAGAGGTTGCATGTCCTGGCTTTTTTTATGGTCATCAGCCACCAGAAAGCAATCTATCCGTTAATATTATCTGTGAGCGTCATTTTGCGCTGGGATATTCAGAAGATCGCACTTCTTCGCTTTGGAGTGCAGAGCATCTTACGAGGACAGGCTTGCTTCATGCTGGGCAATTGCCGCCAGATCGTGCTCGCTTTTATCCGGATGAGCGGGTTCCTGTCACTTCCCGGGCGCAAATCGAAGATTATCGGCAGGTGAACTTAATCCCTGCCCCCCTTGTGCCGCATGAAGATATGCCAGACATCACCTCCAGAATCGAAAGCTATGCGCTGACGAACGCTATCCCTGAGGATCCACGTTTTCATGCGCTTTCGTGGAAAAAGATCGAGGATGATTTTCGGAAAGAAGCCATCCAGAATGAAGAGGCTTATATCATTACTGGTGTTGGCTATATGGCAGCGCTTAATGCCTTAGGCTGGGACCAGATTCACGTGCCAACGCACGTTTGGAAGGCGATTTATCTGCCACGACAGAAAAAAGGCAAAGCTATCGCTTGTCGTAATCAAATTCCGGCGGGATGTCATTGGATTGATTGGGATGAGTTGACAAATGTCACGGGAATTAATCCTTTTCCGGCATTTTCCTCCACCGAAGAGAAGGAACAGGCTGTAAAAGATGAGGAAAGAGATTTACAGGCTGCGGAAGAGGCTAAAGCGCAGGATGCCAAGGAAGCAATGCAACAACTTGTTGCTAAACCGTAAGAGGCCTTTACGCTTTAAGATTGTCTTTTGGCATAGAAAGGCTGCGCAGGGCATCCCGTGTTTGGGCATAGCCTTCTAAAAAAAGTGGCACATATTTAAGATCAGGATGTTGTGATAATTCCGTGAATAGGCCTTTTTGCTGATCAGCGGAATAAGGGATAAGCGCTGGGCAGACGGAGACGACGGCAGGCTGAGAGCAAGCTGCGCAGAATAGAAGTGGGAGGAAGCGAAGATATTTCATTAGAAGCTGTTTCCTTTAAGTCTATTTTGGAGTTCCTCTGCTGTTTTGGGTGCATTGGCTTGTGCAGAGAGCATTTGCTGTGTGAGATGGGTTTCCGCATTGGCGCGATCACGTTCATTTTGGGCTTCTTTTTCCCGTCCTGATTTTCGGCCCGAATTAAAAGAGCTAATAGCTAATGATGAAAGTCCGCCAATCACAATGATGAGAAAGATGGAGGCGGCAATTAAAAGTCCCATAGAGAGTACCTTTCATAAAAAAAAGAAGGTCTCTTTTGGAAGAGACCTTCTAGACGCTGTTGTTGAGAATGATAATTTTCAGGAATGCGTTTCTTGCGGTTTTTTCAGTGCATTAAAAATCTGCTTCACGGCCGCTTCTTCTTGCAAAAAACTGTTATTGAGAGCGAAAATTCCTTCTTTGAGGCTTTCGATATCAATTTTATCGCTGGAAGTTGGAAGTAAAACGCTGAACACTTCGCCTAAAATATTTCCGATTGTATGAAGTTTGGCTTGCTCCTTTGTGTTGAGTTTATTGCCCAAAGCATTAAGAATAATTTGTTCAATTTGTGATTCAATTTGCATGACAGAAGGAGCATTTGGAGTGTCTGCCACGTTCAGATTAGGAACGGTTGAAATTGGATGAGAGTCAGTCATAAGATTTTCCTTTAAGTTATTATTTTGTATGAGAATTGATAGAAATTTTAAATTTATAAACGGAAATTTAAAAAGAGATTGTGTTGATAAAAAAGCCCCTTTAGAGGGGCCGGTTAAAAAGGGAATTTTTTATCTTTTACAGGCGAAGCGGCATTTTGTCGGATTTGATGCACTAAAATTGGCGCAATAAAAAGAAGTAATTTTCGTGCAATAGGCCAGTTTTCCGGAATTAACCCCCCCGCCCCAAAGGTTAGGAGAAGCATGGCATTACTCTCGTCTAAAAAATTTTCATAAACGCCTAACAAAGCGCATGAGATGACAAAAAGGCCGAGCAATGTACTGCGTTGGAAAAGATATTTACGCATTGATTGCCTCTTGAAAAAGAGGAATATTGCGTTTGGCATCTGCCTTGCCATTTTGTGTGTTGTAATGAACTTTATGATAAACCGCCATGCTGATTGCGTCATTTTCAGCTGGAAGCGGATCTTTTGCCCGTAAATAACAAAGACGGCATAGAATGACGGCATAAGTTAGATTTGAGATCATCAAAGAGGCATCACCCTTTTCGATATTGGTAATCATTTGAACTTTTTTAAGAAGTTCAGGATGAAATTTTAGATAATTTTCCCAAATATCATCATGGGTCGCAGATTCCATTTGAAAAAGCCCAAGAGCTGGGCCAGAATCAATTTGCTGAAGATAGGTTAAGCCGCTTTCTGCCAATGCTGTTCCTAAAAGGAGATTGACGGCGTTATCGCCACTGAGCTCAATTTTTTCGAGAGCAGGACGAATGACAAGATTTTTAAATTGTTTTATATCCAGCCCATTCATTTTGTCCCTCCGACCTTAGCGGATTTATCCGATGCTTGCGGCGTGATATAGGCACCGGCGCCTTGATAGATTTTTGAGCCATTATCGGCTGTAAAAGTTTGATGACAGGCAGATAAGGTAATAGATGATAATAAAAATGTAATATATTTCATATTTTTACTTTCTTTTATTTTGTATTTAATTAAGTTTATTATTTAAGGGTAAATATTAAATTTTTTAGGATAATCCATTTAAAATTTGGTTAAGAAAATGGATAATTTTGGGAAAATAGGCGAATAATCCGCCACCAACTGTTCCAGCAAGAGCTCCGGCACCCCAAATGGCTTTTTTTATGCCTGTAAAGACACCTAAGAGTTGTTGAACCTGATTGCCAAGCTCTTTTTGATTTTGGCAAACCCGATCAATGCGCTCTCGTGTCTGTTCGGCAATGACTTCAAGCCGTGTCACACGATCTTCTGTCATATGACCTCACCAACTCAAATCTGAATCTGGAATAAGGGGCGGATTGTTTGGGTCAAACGGCGCTGGCACAGGGGAAGCTGGTGTTGCTGTGTTTGTTGGTACGTTGTTGGATGTTGGTTGTGAATTGCTTGTATCTGTCATTATTTCTCTCCATTTTCTTCTGCTTGTTTAATCCATGCCGCCAAAGATTTTGCTTTTGCTATCACTTGATCGGGCGGTAAATTGTCAATAGGCAAGCCTTCAAAATAAGCTGCTGTATATTTCTGATAGTTTGCTTTTGCTTGGAAAAGGGCAGAAGGCGGATGGATGATCCATTTTTGATTTTCTGGATCAAAACCGTCTAAAGTTTCACCTGCCGAAAGAAGAGGTGGTTTGATTTTAGTATAATCATCTGGCAAAGCGCCAAGCTGTTTCATCTCAAAGGGAGAGCCGTCTTTTTCACTGTAAACGGTCTCACCTCTATGATTTTCTGTTTTCTGCCATTCTTTGCCGTCCCAGCAATAGACAAAGCCTGTTTCAGCAACTTCAGGGGCTGTTAATGTGCAGTCAGCAGGAACGCCGGTGCCAAGGGAAATAAAGGGATTTGTCTCCCCTAGATATTCACCTGTTTCTGGATGATAAGAATAAGTTGTTAAAGTGCCTGCTGTTATCGCAAAGCCTTTATCGTTTAAAATTGCTTGTGTCATATTATTTTACCTTTTTAATAGAGTTTTATTTTGCTTTGATAATGAAATTGGAAACGATCGCATAAGGACGGTTTTCTTCAGCAGTTGGTACAGATTTTGAAGCATCAAAATCTACTATTTCAGCTCCAGCAATCCCCTTTCCCCCAACAGCAGACTGAGCAGAAGTTATACGCAGATCGAAAGGTCCTGTATAAGATTCTGTATTTGCAAAGACATAAAACTGCCCTACTGAACCTGATATATTCCTAATGGCATCGCCTTGAATCTCACCGATTTCAGGCACCGTGATAGCGCTACCTTTTGGACCTCTGGGAAAGCGTCCACGCCAATCTTGAAGCTTATTTGTGCCAAGTAAGGTAGAGAGTTCTGGATATGTTTCTTGATCGAAAGCGCCACCATCTAGATTAAGCCACCCTTCAGGTGGCGTGTAGGCAGGATATGCAATGATGGTGCCAATCGGCACGAGGTCAGATAAATTTGCAAGTTTTTGATATTTATTTTTATCAATGGCGTAATTAAAACCTAAGCGATTATCTGCATCCGCTACGCCCATCCATAAAATGGGTTTATTTGCGCCATCATCTGTTTGCTGATTTGGCACATAAGAAAGCGCTGGAATTTTATCATTTGATGGGAGATTTGTGCCGTCAAGATAAACACTTCCCACTGGAGCAGCACTTAAGTCAGAAGCACTTTCATCCGGCGCACCGCTTCCTAAAATTAAAAGAGATTTAGTCATTCAATGTTTCTTTCATTTTTATGAAAACCAATTAGGATTATTGATTGATATAGGGCCTTCTGGTTTTTGTTGGGCAGGCGTAGCTGTACCTAATTCTGATTTCAGAATTTTTTTATTCGGGTAAGCTATTTTTTCTTGATAGTTCGCCCATGAAATAGCTGCTTTTGTTGGCGGCTTATTTAAGCCAAGAGATTTGGGTATAAAGGCATAATAAGAGGCTAACTCATTCTGAGCTGTTTGTTGATCAGTGGGGGGAATAATGTCCCAAGCATTCCCATTCCATTGAATAGAGGAGCCATAAGCCTGATCTGAAAGAGAGGGTGGAGCAGTTTGCGTATAAGTGTCGGGCAAAGCGCCAAGCTGTTTGATTTCAAAAGGAGAGGCGTCTGTTTTGCTGAAAACTGTTTTTCCTCTGTGATCTTCTGTTTTTTGCCATTCTTTTCCGTCCCAGCAAGAGACAAATCCGGCCTCTGATATAAGAGGAGCCATGAGTGTACAATCCGCAGGAATGCTTCGGTCAAGGGAAATATAGGGATTTGTTTCGCCTAGATACTCGCCTGTTTCTGGGTGATAAGAATAAGTTGTTAAAGTGCCTGCTGCTGTTGCAAAGCCTTTATCGTTTAAAATTGCTTGTGTCATAATTTGTCCATAAAAAAAGCCCCGAAAAAGGGCCAGAAAAGGGAGTATTGGAAGAAAGCGCTGATCAAGTTATGTATAGGCGCTTTGCAATCGTTTGAGATTTTAAGAAAATTTGCGCTTTATGCGGCATTAATAATGAAGTTCACCCCGACAGATTTAACCCGTGTTTCATCTGCCGTTTGAACACTCCCAGAAGCATCAAACTTAAATGGCGGGGTGTCTGTATCTGCTCCGTTATTGCCATAGGGAAGATCGATCCAGCCTGTACCACTTTTTATTTGTGAAAAACACCCAGTCCCAGTATTGTTAAGCTGACAATATATTCCGGTCATAGTGCCAGTAATATTCTGGATAGCATCTTCTTGCACTTCACCAAGCGAGATGAGATTTCCTGCCCCTCTTGCAACCCTGTTTCTAAAATCGGGGAGGGAGCCATTCGGGAATTTTTGAGCAAGAACAGGGTATTTATCTTTTTCAAAAGCACCGCCATCCAGTAAAAACCAACCGTTCGGCGGTGTATCATCATAATAAGATAAAATAGAAAGCGCTGGAATTTTATCATTTGATGGGAGATTTGTGCTGTCAAGATAAACACTTCCTGCTGGAGCAGCACTTAAGTCAGAAGCACTTTCATCCGGCGCACCGTTGCCTAAAATTAAAAGAGGTAAAATCGCCCCTGCAGATGGCTCCGATTGGGAAAGATTGAGAGAGGGGGGCATACGCGTATCCTTTCTGATATTTGTTTAAAAGGTGATGTTTAAAATTGTATTTGTGATGTTAAGTTGTCTTGATTAAAAAATATTTGAAAAGTTAAGAGGATTTTCGGTATGATTTTTCTTAATTTTTTGCGGATTTCTCTAAGACAGCTAAACGTTTTTCCAGCGCATCATATTTTTGCTGTAACGCATCAAGTTGAGAGGCTGTTTCTGTGAGATTAACCTGTGACGTGGAAACGAGATTTTTATCAAGATACGCTTTTACAAAGGTTGGGAATTTCCCAGTAGATGCAATTTTTTGAAACCTGCTCTTTTCTTCGGCAGATACATTTAATTGTTTTGTATCAATGAGTAATTTGCCGCTGGATGTAAAAACCAAACTGTGGGGCGTGAAAGGTGTTGCGCCTGTAGAACTTCGAATAAGAAACTGATGCTCCAGCTCTTTTGAAATATTGGCAGTACTATTGGGCGGTTCAATGCTATAGGAGGCAATGTAATCAACATAAGCGCTACTTCCTCTGCCAAGCTGCACGCCGGTTTTATAGAGCGGGCTTTTTAAATTTGTTTCTGCCTGATTGTCACCGGAATAAAGATAATTTACGCCAACAGGGAGGTTGCTTGAATTCGAAGCGTCCAGCGTTGGCACTTTATAGAAAGAGGTGTCGCTTCCATTTTCTAAATCCCCTGCTTTATTAGAAGCTCTCAGATTTAAGAAATGAAATGGGCCTAATCCTGTGCCGCCGCCTGCCATTGCCATGGCCCAAACTTTCCGACCATTAGGATCGCCCCAATAACCTGCAACAGCAACACGAGAATCCATGACTTGGACATTGCCAGAAGCTGTCGAGGCGACAAACCCAGGGAATCCACCTGCATTACCACTTACAAAATCACGTCCTGCATCTGGCTGTGCTTTCCAACCGATATTGGAGATATTGGTAACGGGCACGCCATTCTGCCCATTAAAAGGTGCAGAAGAAAGCGTTCCTAGGTTAAACCAATTCAATGGATATGAATCTGGATTTCCTGTTAGCGAACGATTCAGACTGATCTGTGCTTGCGTCAAATTGCCATTTTTATCTAAGTTTAAACGGATAAATTCTGGTAGTGCCCAGCCAGCAGTGCCATCTTCAGCACCAGCTTTTGAAGGGAGTTTTGCTTGAGAGCCATCCAGAAATCCTCCGATGCTATTTGTAGGCAGACGCATAGCAATTCCGCCAGGGTACGCTCTGTTTTTAAAGATAGCACTATATCCACGAACATCGGGAGAGGCAGGGATGAGATTACCTTTTTCATCGTAATTATCAATTTCAAATTCTTGAACGGAATAGCTATTCGGTAAATAGCCTAAATTTTGGGAGGTTTCTAAGCCTCTTTTTTGAGCAGCATCATCGCCGCTCATTAAAGAAGGATCGCATTTCCGAATAGAGATTTTTGCCAGCCCTGTTTCTTGACCGTTACCTTGCATACTTTGATTGACGACAAGAATGAAGCAAGCATTTGCACCCGGATTTGAAGGTTGGAAAGAAGGAATGTTCCCAAAATATGCCCCTTGCCATGTATCAGAAGGGGGATAAACAGAACCTAATGGCCAATCAGAAGGCTTAGGCTTTGTATAGTCGGCGATTGTGTTATCGAATATTCCTTGTATTTGTGTTTCCGGCGTTCCATTTTCAGAGATAATAGAAGAAAAAGATACGCCGCCGATAACGGTGCTAATATTGGTGGCATCCCCTCTTAGGGAGGCACCCCACTTGAGTGAAGGACTGTTTTCACTGCCGGATGGGAGATTTGCGCCATCAAGATAAACGCTTCCGACAGGTGCGGATGTTAGACCAGCCATACTTGCATCAGGCGCACCGTTTCCTAAAATCAAAAGAGGCAAAACCGCCTTGTCGGGTGGGTCTGATTGAAAAAGACCTGGAGAGTGGGTCATGATGTGTATCCTTTCTGATACTTTTTTAAATTAGCGGTAAAAATGGCATTTGATTTAGCGCCCTTATTTTTGGATATGGCCTATTAAGCCGTCATGGATCTGACAAAGTGCTTATTTGGGGCAACAGATTTTTTACGCTACCGGAACCAATGATGATTCCGTCAATTTTACCCCAGTTTGTGATAGAGCCGTTATTTGTAAAATTGGTGTTGAAAACGGCAATTGTAATAATGGAATTAATGCCGAATATTGCCTTTACATCACCGTCAAAAACCATCGCGCCGTTAATGTTGATGATGTTATCGTTTAAAAACTTGCCGTCCCCTTCAAAATTTGCAGAGGCGGAAATTTCCAATTCTCCTAAATTATGAAATAATGAGCCGGCGAGACAGGTGAATTTATGTCCACCCCAGATGTTAATAAGTCCGTAATTTTTTAAACTTCCGGCGCATGCAAGATTTCCATTGCATTGGATGCTTCCGGCACTGGAAAGTGTGACATTTGCTGGGGGATCAAACTTTAAGTTGCAGTTATCCGCAATTGAAATCGTGCTTGCAATTTCAGCTTGAGAAGAAAGTTCTATGCTTGATGCATAATTCAAATTTATATTTCCATAGGTAATAAATTTTGAATATGTTTGCCCTTTTATCGCACTTGTGCCGTAGAGATTGATAAAGCCGGTTGAAATCATGAGTCCAACGACTTCAAGATCCCCTTGATCGTTCAGCTCTAAATCGCTCTGATTATAGAAGGTGGCGCCACCGTCAATGAATAAAGCACCTTTTACATTCATGTATCCATTGTTCTTCAGCGTACCGTTTGTTTCCAATAATCCGCCTATAACTGCATTGTTGGAATTTTTTACAGCGCTATCAATGGTGATACGGCCATAATTTATAATAACGGACCCTGTTTGTGATTGAATATTTCCGGCAGAGGTTATTTCTGTTTCGCCAAACATTAATAAAGTGCCTTGAATCAGCACTTTATTGCTGACTTGACCGCCATAATAAATATAAGTTTGATTTTGCGGAATTAAGTTTTTTCCGTCCCATACCGGAAATCTATTCAGGGAAGGAGGATTTGCGCCGCTGCCATTGGAAAGATTTTCATTGTCGATATACACACTTCCAGCAGGCGCAGCGGTTAAGTCAGAGGCGCTTTTATCAGGCGTACCGGTCCCTAAAATTAAGATTGGATTATTCATTTTCTGCATCCTTTCCAACACTTGTTTTAAAGGCAGCGCCGGGCATTGGATTGCCGTTCTGGTCAAATTGCTTAAGAGAAATCGTTGCGCTTTGTCCGGGAACAATTGGCGTTTCCGTAAGGGTGATTTTAGAAAGGCTGGCACCGGCTGCGCCTGTGTCCCCTTTTTCCCCTTTGACACCGGCGGCCAAAATACCTGTGACGGGATTTTGATTATTACCGTCAATTTGCGGTGTCAAAATGATTTTGACTTGTGAACCATCCGGCGGATTGGAGGGCGGATCAAAGGCAATGCCAAGACCTGTAAAACTAGCGCCGTCTTTACCATTTGCGCCATTTGTGCCGTTCACCCCCTGTGCGCCTGGAGGGCCTCCGGCACCCGTTAGGTTAATATTCGTGTCGGCCCATTGCGTTCCATCCCATGTCCAGATTTCGCCTGCGTCATCAATCCAGTTATCGCCTATTATTGGATCTGTTGGGGCGGTGTTTGCGACGGTGGTATCTGTTCCCCGTGAACCGTTTTTTCCAACAAGGCCTGCATTTAAAAGCCAAGTTCCATCTGATTGTTTGACATAATAGTTTAAAATTGTGTTTGTCATATTAAGCTGCCCTAATTAAAAAGCGTTTTGTGATTGCGGAGGGACGGGTTTCGTTCCCGCTGGAAATTGAGACCTTAAATCCGGACAAATTCATGTTGATTTTAGACATTTTTCCAGGATGAGGTTTGTGTGTTCCAAACTTTCCATCCCAGAAGCTGGAAACTTCTTGGAAACACCCATAGGGACTTTGTGGAGTAATTTCAGCGCCACCTGTAAAGGCCCAAAAACCACTATCCGGAATATTGATTGTGACGTTATCTTGTGCATTGACAGCAGAGGTCTGCACGCTATTAAGCGATGTATTATCCGGATTGATTTGCCCGCCTTTATTGTTTGAACAGCGGATAAATCGGCCGCTAGAATTGGGCAGATGATCGGATTTTAAAACATTGTATAGAAGCGGATATTGCGTTGTGTCATATTGACTGCCATCCTCTTCAAGCCAAGTGCCTTGGGTGGGATTATCCACGCCGTTCCAGATGAGGCTTGCGCCAATCGGATAGCTACCACCTTGGATAGATTTGAGAATATGCTGAAAATCCACCTTGAGCCAACTGTCATCTGACCCTGGAGCGGCATTATTCTGGTCTTTCAAATTTTGCCAGAAAAATAGGCCGCTTGAATCGACTAAAAGCGCACCGGCGGCATAACCCGGAATAGCGTTATTGCTGATTGCCCAAGGGCTAAAAACGCCTAAATATCCATATTGCGAGGCGCCTCGGATGCGGGCAGCCGTATCATTTAAACTGGCTGGATCGCCTGTAATAAAAGCTCTGGGGATTGTACCTTCACATCCTCTCTCAACAGTGAGAATATCTTGATCCCGATGGGTGCAGTGGCAGATTTCATAAACGCCGCTGCCGGCAGAAACAAGCGTGAGTGCAAAAAAACCACTTTCACCATTATCGGCAGGACTTCCTTGCGGAATGGGAAATTTAGAACCTGTTCCGCTAGCAAGCTGTATTTGTGTGTCTGTTGGCGTAATATTGGCGGCCAAACTTGCTTTGGCACGATCTGAAACTAAAAACATAAAATTTTCCATGAAATAGGGTAAGAAGAACCCGTAAAAAGAAAAACCCCGCCAATTTAGAAAAAGGCGGGGTGAAATTAAAAAAGGAAGTATAAATGCCGTACCGAAAACAATCGGATAAAAACATTTAGACAATAAAAAACCCCGTTGGGTGAAAACCGAACGAGGCGCATAAGGAACACTTTTAAAAAGTGCATAAATCTATCATATTTTATTTATGGATACAGATTGGCATGTACGCCTGTCAAATATTTATGAAAGAAATTTTAAAAAATATTTTAAATTTCCTTAAAGTTAAAGGTAAACCCGACAGGAACATTGAGCGCACCGGAATAGAGCGCCGCCTGAAGGGATAAAAGCAATGTTGTGTCGCTGGTGACAACAGAAATATTGACGATCTTTTCCGAAACATGAACACTGACCTCATTGGCATCTCCAAAAAGTGGGGCATAACCATTCACCCCAATCATCCAGCGCTTAATGCGCTTTTTGAGCCACGGAATACTGAATTGCGGGCCATCGCCACGGTATAAATTCCATGTCATAATGCGGCGGAACGTATCATCATTGATGAGAAGCTTTTGTCGTGGTGTCGGTACGGAACCGCCTGCGGCCACTTCGTCAATCGCAAGCTCGTCAATCGCCCCCTCTAAATCAATCGAAGATGCATAATCCGAATACCAGCGTCGCTGACCCCATAAAAACCATGCGAGATAAGTCAATTCGCCAGCACTCCAGAAATCATCAATATAAATCGCCGGACAGTGAGAGATAAATGTCTTTAAATAATCCTGCGCGATTTGATTGTAAGATTCAAATAAAGCCATAATATCAGAATCATCGCTATATTGCTGATAAACATAGGCTTTGAGAATGCGCCACGCCATCGAAAGCGTTTGAAGCTTATTCTTGCCGGGTGGAATGCCGATTTTCTGACTTAAGAGAACATTGCCCCGATCATCATAAAAATTGAGATAACGAAAGCGCGTTGCAGCCTGCCCCTGACCGGCAAAACCGGCATTTCCAGCTGGAAGGGTAAAAGAAATCTCAGACATAACCGGCATCCTCAATGGAGATATTGTCGGGACTTGTGACAAAATAAGCCTCGCTGTCGCCGTAAACCAGCTCATCCCCTTGCGGTGTGGGCTGCTCAACACCGTCAATAAAGATTTTTGCCGCATAAACGCTTAACTGTGAAACATCCGAAATTTGCTCAAAAGCACTTAAAAAAGCCTGCTTAACTCCGGCAAGGGAAATCGGCTGACCGGCATAAAGCGAGTTGATATAGTCCGACACAGGCGGGGCGGCAAGCTGGGCCAGCTTGTTCGGATCAACCGCATTGATAAGGGTAATTCCCCAGGTGATATTTACCGTGACCTTCTGCTGGGCAGGACGGACATATTGGATATTATATTGATCCTGACCATCAACGACACTGGCCGTGACATTTGTGCCAAGCTTGCCATTGCCAGCAGAGCCTAAAAGGCGGGAAATATCAAAAATAGAGGCGTAAATCGCCGCCGCAATCTGTGAAGGATCACCGCCATCTACCAAAATACGATAACCGTTCGGATCAACCGCACAGGCAATCGTTCGCTTTACAACGCCTTGAATATTGCCGATCATATTCTTGACACAGGTTGGACTCCCTTGCGGTTGCGCCTGTAAAGCCTGCCAAATCCGCAAACGGTAAGAGGCATCCGTTTCCGCAGAAATTCCGGGCGTTCCGGCTGTCGGGTTGGTGACAGAAGTAATTCCGCCGGTTGGGAGGGACGTGTTCACTTGCGTAATGCTGTTTGCTGCCGGCGGCGTTTCAAAAAATTCAATCGCGGAAACATAGACATTGTTTGAAACACCGCTTTCCGGAATGGCCGTTGGCGCAGTCGTGGCATAAATATTCTGTCCGTCTGAAAATTGAAATCCGGTCGCAATATACGTCCCCGAAGTCCCCTTAATCGTGAGATAGGCAGAGGCATTGCTTTCCGTGCCCCGTGTAATTCCCATCTGCGCCCCGTAAACATTTAAAAACTGGGAATTCATTGTAAGCGGTGAAAAACTGCCAAACATTTCAACTTTGGCCGCATCCATTTGTGCCAGTGCTCCGACAGAAGTACTGGCCATATCTTCGACCAAAGTGCCCGGCAGATCGGTGGCAACACCGGGGGCGAGTTTTTCAGCCAGATTAACAAGATTTTGACGTAAGATTGTCGGGTCGGTAGTATGGATACCGCTATCCGCAATGACGGCGGTAAAAGCAGGCTCAAGAGAAGTAGAAATATTTTGTGCCATAAGAAACTCCAAAGTAAAAAGAAAGATACATAAAAAAACCCGCTAAAAAGCAGGAAGTAAAAGAAAGAAAATAAAAATAGTTATCAAGTAAAGACTATGCGATGACAGGGCCTGTCGGTTTCCCCATATTGCCATCACTGTGCGTATGGGAAAGATAAGGCTGACCATTGATGGAGAGCTGTCCTTTAAGATTGATCTCGCCATCTTTGAGCGTGATTTCCGCAGAGCCGAATTTTAAGGAAAGAGAAGATTTTTCCAATGCAACGCTGGCATTTCCGAAAGAACCTTCTAAACTTTCCTCTTTGAGCGTAACCGAAGCCTTTTTAAAAGAAAGGAAAGCTTGATCTTTTGTTAGGGAAAGACTGGCATCGCCATTCCAAAGATTTTGCACCAAAACCCCGTTTTTCTCTCCCGATAAAATCAGCGTATCAGGATCGCAATCCGGCCAGACCATTTTATCATTGGGATCATTTTGGTTTTTAGACAAACGGCTGAAGGGAAGAAAAATAAAAGCGCTCATATTGGGCGCTTTATCGGAAATGTCTGGGACTTCTCCCTCAGCCCCGATCGCCGATTGCAGAGAATAGTTGCTAGGAACAAGCACTCCCCAGTCGCCTTCCTGCAGTGGCAAGCGCAGATAACGACTGCTCGCAACGCAGACTTTCAGGGGCGGCATAAGCGTGTCTTTATCCCGCTGGAGGCAGACTTTAACCTGAAGAAGATTGTTTTTTAAAACAGACGTAATTTGTGCAGGATAGGCTAGGGGAAGAAGCCCCGTAATGAATGCCGCTTGCTCACGACTATGCTGTGTAAGTAAATATTGTAGAGAATCATTATCCATAAAATACCTATTGGTTTAAGGGAGGAAAAGATTAGGAGAGTTTAAGAAAACCGCTTTAGACCGAAAGTTGTCGTCCATTTTTCGGCCTCTGGCTCTCGGCTCTGTCCGTAATAATGGATCATAACGACTTGCCATTTGCCGGTAAAAAGAGACTGGTTTCCTTCAGGATTGCCACAAGGGCTTAATATGCCGTAGCGATTTCCTTCGTCAGAGGCACTCGGTAAAAGAAGAATATCACCGATCGCAATATCGGAACGAAGCGGCGTTATAACGCTGACCTCCCAGTTTTGCGCATCTTTGTCATCTTTAGGCGGGCCGTTATAGTATGGCTGACCGATAATCTCCTGAAAAGTGAGTTTTTTAACATTCTGCGTGTCGGCAGAAATCTTTTCTGATGTAAAGGAAATTAAGCCATTGCCATTATAATGGGCGCTAATATTTTGTTTTTGCCAATCTTTTCCCCAGTTTTGAACAGAACGTGTAAGCTGCGCAACAAATTCAGGCATCGTATTGGCACGAAAATATTCATATTGCCGACATTTTAAGTCTTTTAAGCCACTGACATCGACATCATAGCCTTTCAGAGAGGTCTTAATACTGTTGGAAAGTAGGTCATTTGCTTCACATTTGAAAAAGCGGGGTGCTGGAGAGAAATCCATGCTTTTAGGTTCACAAAAAAGCTCTAAACAAGAAACGGCCTGCGTCTTTCCATCACGTTGCTCAAGGATAGTCTGTGCAGTAGACTGCGTGATTTTACCGCTAAAAATCTCACCAATGGAAAAATTCTGATTAACGGAAACCCCCACAACGCCGCCGCTCAGTTTGACATATCCATTATTTAAATTATTAGTCTGTGAAAATGTATTTGGATCTTGCCCATAAAGCATAATATGCATTCTTGGAATGATCGCATTATTTGTCAGCGTGTATTCAAAATCCAGGCGTAAATAAGCAGGATTAACAACGCCGGAAAAAGGATTAGCTGTCGGTACGTTGTTAGGCCCTTGATGGGTCGAAAAATGGTAAATGAAATCATTGGAGGAAATATCCTTTCCCGGTTTGAAAATTTCAATATTATAGAAACGCATAATATTAAATCCTTTTTGATATGTATCTAAGTTTGAAAAGAGTTATTTTGTTGATAGTTTTATTTATAAATAAAATAATGAATTTAAATATTGCTAAAATATACAATATTAGAGGAAAAAACAGAGACGCTGGAGTAGTGTTTAGAGAGCTAATCTAGCATCCGCCGATGGCATTAAAACCGCTGGCGGCATCACTGACAGCAACGCCCAGACCATCTGCAATCAAAGTTGCAAGAGGAACAGGAACAGCGTCGCCAATAGCTGAATCTTGCTTTAAAGATTTGTTTATTTTGGATT
Organism: Acetobacteraceae bacterium; assembly: GCA_004843165.1. Classification (NCBI taxonomy): domain Bacteria; kingdom Pseudomonadati; phylum Pseudomonadota; class Alphaproteobacteria; order Acetobacterales; family Acetobacteraceae; species Acetobacteraceae bacterium. The sequence goes on along the minus strand of CP039459.1, from coordinate 940,521 downwards.
AAATCGGTGCCATAGTGAAAATGTTCAGGAAAATCTTTCTAGTTTAGAATTTTTTGTTTTTTTGGAATAATTTAAAGAATAGGAAAGTAATAGGATGTATAGAAAGACTGTTTTAGTATCAGTGTTATTTTTTCCATTACTTTTGGTTACTTCTGTAAAAGCAGATTCCCCTTATTATTCATCTGGGCAGCTTATGGATAATAAGGGGGTAACTGGTAGTGTTAGCTCTTCTGGACAGATTTTAGATACTCAAGGTGTTGTTGGAAGCATCAGTCCCTCTGGACAGATTTTAGACACTCAAGGTGTCGTTGGAAGCATCAGTCCTTCTGGACAGATTTTAGATACTCAAGGTGTTGTTGGAAGCATCAGTCCTTCTGGACAGATTTTAGACACTCAAGGTGTAATCGGTAGTATTAGCCCTTCTGGGCAAGTTATGGTGCAAGGTGCTGTTATAGGTTCAGTCCCTCCCGGCAATGGTTTTTTAGCCTTTCAGATGATACAGCGATATAACCGGCAAAAGCAACAACAGGCACGATACAATCAGCAATATTACCAGCAACGCAATGCGGCGATAGCGGCGCAGAATGATGGCGTTTGTCGAGAAGCTTATCAGCTTTGTCAAAAACCCTATGAGGAAGTGGTCTCATGCGAGAATTTTAATAATGCTTGTGCTTCATTTCGAAAACAGATTATTGAGGATTATGCAGAACATGCTAGTGAATTGCATCGCAAAGATTGTGATGCAAAGTTAATGGCATGTAGTAACGCTAATAATGCCCTTTCTTGTCGTCCTTACTGGTCATATTGCGCTGACTATGATCAAGAGAGGCGTAAAGACAGACACTGGCAGGGCGTTAAACTTCCTGCTTTATCAACACAGCTGGAAAATAATACAAATTTAGATGCGCTCTACCAACCATGCACTGTTAAAGGGCATATAGTTCTTCTTCACGGTAGTGAGGTTTTAAGTGGAGGAACTGTTTCTGATAGTGGCGTGCTTCTTTTTGGAGACGATGCTCATAAGGTCGGGACTATTGATGAGGCAGGACATATTACTATAGATAAGCATATTTCTCATAAAGATAAATATTTGATAAAACAAACAACAATGCTCGGACAGGTATTGAAGGATGGAAATTTTTTACGTTGTGGAACTCATCAGCCGCCGAGAAGACTAGGTTTTGTAGATCATGCATCTGGCAAGATGCTACAGGATAATATAGGGTCGAAACCTCCTGGAATGACCCCGCTTCACTAAGGTCTCACTATAGAGAATTTTTTTTGCTATGGTGGATTAGCTTTTAAGAGATGCCGCTTTTCTGGATATTTTTAAGTGTAGGGCTGATACTCTGTTCTGTTGTGCTTTGAGGTTTTTGGACGGGCTGAACGAAATCGAGCTGAAAGAGACTTCCCGGGGTTTTCCCAGGTTCTTCTGTAATGTCAGCAAATTTCTGCAGAACCATATTTGTCCAGATATAGGAAGGCGTTGCGACAACATAGCGTCCGCCCAGACATTTATGCTGTGAGAAAATAGCCCGCATAAGGGGAATGAGGCCGAGCATGGTGGCATAATGTCCAACCGTATGGGGGGCTGTTTTCATTCTGATGCTCATACTAGAAGGTTTGATAAGCTGGTTATCATCTTGCGCCTGCGCATTGGCTTGTGGATCAGATGGCGGTGTCGTGTCGAAGAGAGTGCCTTGATTATTAGGGGAAGATTCCCAATCCAGCATTAAATCATCGAGTGAATCTGTCCCAAGGGCGAAGTTCCCGCCAATGGCATTAAAACCGCTGGCGGCATCACTGACAGCAACGCCCAGACCATCTGCAATCAAAGTTGCAAGAGGAACAGGGAATCTGTCACCGATAGGTGAATCTTGCTTTAAAGATTTGTTTATTTTGGATTAAATCAGTGCCATAGTGAAAATGTTCAGGAAAATCTCTCTGTTTTAGAATTTTGTGTTTTTTGGAATAATTTGAAGAATAGGAAAGTAATAGGATGTATAAAAAAACTGTTTTAGTATCAGTATTATTTTTCCCATTACTTTTGGTTACTTCTGTAAGAGCAGATTCCCCTTATTATGCGCCGGGGCATATACAAGGGGAAGGTGGTTCTGTTGAGGGGGCAATTGATTCAGGAGGTCATGTTTCTGCTGTAGGAGGGAAGATAACAGAAACAATTGACTCGGCTGGTCATATTTCTGCTGCAGGGGGGGAGATAACAGAAACAATTGACCCGGCAGGTCGTGTTTCTGCTGCAGGGAGGGGGATAATAGGATCAATTGACTCGGCAGGTCATGTTTCTACTGCAGGGGGGGGGATAATAGGATCAATTGACTCGGCAGGTCGTGTTTCTGCTGCAGGGGGGGGAGTAATAGGCTCTGTCCCCCCAGGCAATCCTGTTTTAGCCTTTCAGATGATACAGCGATATAACCGGCAAAAGCAACAACAGGCACGATATAATCAGCAATATTACCAACAACGCAATGCGGTGATAGCGGCGCAGAATGCTGCGATTGTGGAGCAGAATTGCCGCACAACATATCGGTTATCCGAGGCGCCCTACGAAGAGGTTATCGCTTCTGTTGTTTTTAAGAGTGATTGCTCTCAATTTCGCAATCAGATTGTTGAAGATTATCTAGAGCATGCAGGCGAATTGCACCGCAAGGATTGTGATATAAAAATGCTGTCTTGCCATGAGGGAGATAGCATTTCCTGCCGTCCTTATTGGACATACTGTTCTGATTACGATCGGGAGCGGCGTCAAGATAAACATTGGAAAGGTGCAAAGCTTCCCTCATTATCGACAAAACCACATCAGGTAGCACAGAGCGGCGATCTATCATGTAATGAAGAAGGAAGACTTTTTCTTTTTGATCAAAATATTAGAGTTTTAGGTGGTGTAAAAGTAACGTCAGGCGGCCTGCTCTGGCGTAGAAAAAAACAAATGTCAAATAGTCCACGGTACGAGATTGGGCAGATTGATAAGGCCGGTCATATTACGCCTAATAAACATATTAAATCCAAGGATTTTTCCATGTTAAAAAAAACGGTAATTGCGGGACGAATTACAGAAGGAGGAGATGTTATACGTTGTGGTGTTTCTTTTCCGCCTGCAAGACTAGGTTTTTACGATGCCTCTGGCACATTGCTCCCTCTTTCTGGTAAATATCCTAAAGATGTTCATTTTCTTCTGCTGGATCAACTTGATGCAACCGCCCCTATCTTTATTGCTGGAGTAGAAGGGGAGTTTTAAGGGGAGAGTCTATGCTTGTACAAGCTCAGGGGTGGGGAGAAAATTTATGTTGCCCTTATGGATATTGCTATATTGCTCCCCTATCTTCATTTCGGCCGTTTGAGGTTTTTGGACGGGCTGAACGAAATCGAGCTGAAAGAGACTTCCCGGGGTTTTCCCAGGTTCTTCTGTAATGTCAGCAAATTTCTGCAGAACCATATTTGTCCAGATATAAGAGGGCGTTGCGACAACATAGCGTCCGCCTAGGCATTTATGCTGTGAGAAAATAGCCCGCATCAGGGGAACGAGGCCGAGCATGGTGGCATAATGTCCAACCGTATGGGGGGCTGTTTTCATTCTGATGCTCATACTAGAAGGTTTGATAAGCTGGTTATCATCTTGCGCCTGCGCATTGGCCTGAGGATCGGAAGGCGGTGTCGTGTCGAAGAGAGTGCCGGAGTTATTGGGTGGACATTCCCAATCCAGCATTAAATCATCGAGTGAATCTGTCCCAAGGGCGAAGTTCCCGCCAATGGCATTAAAGCCGCTGGCGGCATCACTGACAGCAACGCCCAGACTATCTGCAATCAAAGTTGCAAGAGGAACAGGGAATCTGTCACCGATAGGATGTGCTGCAGGCAGGTTGTTTTCAAATTGATTTTGAATCCAGTTTACTGCGCCATTCCCCCAGTCTTTAACAATGCCGCCTGTTAAATAAATCGGGCTTTTTTGAAAGGCGACGGCGAAAATGTCTCGCCAGACGGTCGAAATATCGTTTCTTGCGCTCATAATTGTTCTCCATTTGTAGATATAAAATAATTAAAAGTAATAGGTAAGTATAATTTAGTCATTATCCGGCTTTGGGGGCTTGTGAATATTCAGCGCCAGCTTTTGCTTGTCCGGGATAGGGGATAGCGATAATCTTATAGTTGATTTGATCCTCCGGCGTGTCGGGGACCGTTCGGTTGATATTGATATTTAAAAAATAAGGCTGAAACCGCTCTTTTGTCTTTTGGATGTAAAGATCGGGATAGATGCCTTGGGTGAGGGCACCGATAACGGGCAGACCCCAGTCAACCCAAAAGGGGCTTTCCCCTAATTGCAGTAAGACCGCCTGCTGAAGCCATGTGAGAATGGCCGTATTGTTACTGACGGAGATCCATTGCCGTTTACCGTTCTGATCGGGCTTGCCTGTTCTGGCCCAAATTCTGCTCATATTATTTTCCTTTATTATTTCGTTATTTTCTTTGATTAGAGAATGATTTGAAAAGATTGGGTATCTTCATAAAAATAGATTTTGCTTTGACTTGTTCCGTTAAGAAGGTCAATTTTTCCCTTTGAGGCCATGCTCGGCGTGGCAGTCAGGGGACGACAGATGAGAAAATTCCCATTGGCATTTTTAACTTGCATCCAGTAACGCTGCCCTACCAGATTCCAGAGGATGTTGACCTGTATCTGACCCTCTGCAATTTGACTCATAAAGCTGAAAGGCGGTGCCGTATTCGGGTTGGGCTGAAAAGGAATAATTTGTCCTTCTTCGGCATTTGTCGCACCAACCGAAATGCCAAGCCCGGTAAAGAGATTATTATTAACCATGATGTAAACTTTCTTGAGGATTATCGTGTTGTTTTTCTTAAAGTGGCATAAAAACCATTACGCCCAGCAGGTACGCATTGCTTTATCTGTTGGGGAGAGGGCTGGGCTTTTTTTGTTCCGGAGACTTTATTTTGAATATCTTTTAGGATGGAAAAGAGCGCATCCCGTTCCGGTTTCGGAAAAAGGACAGGAGCCATCACTTGAAGCAAATGTGGGCTTTGCGCTGCCTGTTTCTGTGGTGCCGACAAAGGAAGAAATGTTTTTTCCTTTGAAAAAGAATGTATTTTTTCAAAATGACTTCTTTCCTTTATTTTAAAATCTGTTTTTTTACTTTGTAGATGAAAGTAAATCGGTCTATTGATCTCAATATTTTGATTAAGGCGCTGTAAAATTGGTTTTTCTTCTTTTGTAAGAAAGGCCTGTTTTCCCCCTTGCCTTGAGGCAGAGAAGGAAAAAGCCTCCTTCTTTTCTTCTGTTTTTTGAAAATTTTCGATGCTTTTCTTTTCAGGGTTTTTGCTAGAAACGGCGAGAAAAGAAGCCGCATGGCGTTGATCGGATGACGCACTTTTCTGAATCTTTAAAGCGGGTACATGGTTCAATACCGGCAAAAGCGCAGAGGCAGTTTTTTCAGGTGCTTTCTTTGCTTCGCTTTGCTTTATTTGAGGAAATGTCTGGCGAACAAATTCATGAATCTCCTTGCGCTGGAGAATGGTTTTGGTTGCAATTTTTGGTGCTGTGCGTTCTTCTCTTGAGAGTAGGGCAAAATCTGTTGACGCTTGAGGAGGGATAATCTGAAAAAGCTCCTTTAGCTTTTCCAAAAAAGTTGGAAAAACTGTTTGAGGGATATTGCTGATTTGGAGAGAGGGGAGATTGATTTGGTTGAATTTCAATTTTTGATTGAGATTGATTTGATTTAATCTCTCGATAATATCTTTTTTATTCATTTTTATTTCTTTCTATTGATGTTTATTTACATATTTTTGCCTTTCAGCGTTTCTTGAATATGCAAAAGGGAATGAAAATCGCCTTTCTGGCTTAAAAAACAGGCACGGAAATCATTCCAGAAAATTTCCGCAAAGACCGCATTTATGAGATCGTTTCCTTCCCATTTTCGGCCTTTGGCAATATCGCCTGAGAGGCGCTCCAATCCGTAAAGCCTTGCGAGGTAAGGCCCAAATTCCCGTGCGACATCAGTTTCAGGATTTCGGTTCGCCTCTGTCCCCGTTCGATGGCAGAGGCTGCAATAAAATAAACAAGGGAATTCATCACCTCGTCTTTTTCCTCCTCGCTGATTTTGCTGCTGCCGATCGCTTGATGCAGGAGTATCCGTGAAAATCCGTTTGAACTCGGTGATAAAAGCCAAACCGAGCTGCGGATTTCCGCTTCAATGGCTTCGGCTTCCTGTGAGGAAATGAGTTTTGCCACATTATCCCGTAAAAGATACCAGGCAATGGCTTCGCCTGCCGGTCCGATCAGCCCCTCATTGGAAAGCTGTCCCCAGACCAAGGCAAGAGGGCGATAAAAGCGTCTGAAAATTTCTAAATCCAAAGGTTCTGCAAAAAGCTGTTTGCCTTCGGATAATTGCATCACCAAGTTGCATTGGCGGTTAATTTCTGTAATTTCTGCCATTGAATATTTACCTATTAAACATTTTTATAAAAATTTACTTTTAGTTATTTAAAATTTATAAATAATGCCGCCTCTAAAATTAAAGGCGGCAAATATAAGAATTTTTAATTGGCTAAAATTGCCTGCTCATTAATTGTGATATATCCGCTCAGCTTAACCGTCCAAATATTTTGGCTGCCATTATAGCTTTCTGAGGGAGTATTCAAAATGGTTGTGTTATGGATGGTCACAGGCGTATCAACGGAACTATCGCTCGTAACCGTGGCTTTTCCAAGGACAACCCAGTTTTTAATCTGTTTTTTCCATGCGGCGACCTTGGAGCTGGCACGGTTAAGATTGATCGTTAGCGTGACTTTTTGTTTTAAATTCACACTGGGGGTAAAGCTGGTCATGTTTTCCAGCATCTTCGCCGTATCGCCTTCGATTTCAAGGCTGATTCCTTCGGTGGTTAAAAAATCCGGTGTGACGTTAAGATTTCGGTAATTCTCAAAAATCACCGTTGCCATGCTTTTATTAAGAAAGCCATTGCCGTTACTTAAATTATTGCTTGTATTTGTAGGCATTATTTTATCCTATTGATTAAATTATTTTAAAAAGAATGAAAAACGGCACCGCAAAAGCGATGCCGTTCTTTGTTTAAAAGGTGATTTCGCTTAGCGTTTAACTGCCGCAGAAACCGCACCTGCTTCTGCACTACCGGCAGTAGCGCTTTGACCGGTGAAATCCACTTCAAGAGTCATATTCAAACTGTCAAAACCTCTAATCGGTGTGATCGTTGCCGAAAGCCCATTATAGGTTTCTGTGCCGTAATCCGTTGGATTTTCGGAAATATACTGGCCGAAAGGTACAAAAGAGGCCTGATAGCTTCCTAAAATGCATCCAATGGCAACCGCACTGTCCAGAGAGTTGGTAAGCTTAGCAAAAAGCTCACTGATCCCCATGGGACTGTAGGTAAGCGGCTCACTGCCGGGCTGCTGTCCTTCCACCAGAAGATTAGCCAAGGCTGTTTCTGTGGTAATGGCCGTATAATCCGCCCCGTACCAGCCTGACATTGGATCGCCATTCATAAAACGTCCCCAATAGGTGATCGTCATCTGAACGCCAGCCTGTGTCGCTGTGCCGGGGAAGTTCACATTATCGAGCTTCATCTGCGCCATTTTGGAAAGATTTCCGGCATCCGGCCAAGCAGTAATCCCAACCAGTTGACGGAAATTCATTGGGGCCAATCTGTTGGAAACAGAAGGGACATTCCCAATCCACTGCGCAGCCAAGGCTGCGCCGGCATGTTCAGCCGTGAGGTTTGCGCCTGTGGTGTTTGGCAGTACATCCGTGCCGGTATATTCTACCGCACAGGCAATGGATTTTTGGCCATTGCCATTGGTGATAAGCGGCTGATAGCTTTCCGAAGTCTCGGTAAAAAAGAAATAGCAGCGGGCACTGTCGCCGCCGAAATTTCCGGCCAAAGAAACGACATCTTTATCTGCCGCACTATTGCGGGGCAGAATAATGGCGTAATATGTCAATGGCGCATCCGAAAGAAGCGCAGAAAGGTTTTTTGCAACCTCCGTACCGCTTCCTGCTTCAAAGATAAAAACGCCAGTGGCGCTGTTATTGGCAAACCAGCTCTTCAGCATGGCATTGACTTCTGAAGCTGGCGTTCCGACATTTTCAATGTCGAGGGTAAAAGTTAAGGTCAGACCAGTGCCTGTTCCGCCTGTTCCTGTAACAGGATCATTGGAAATCTGAGCGCCGGAAATCCCGAAATTAACTTTATTCTCAACCTGCGTCACAACACCGGAAGAATCAACAGCAAGAATATTGACAGTGGCAACACCATCGCCGCCGGAAATGCCCGGGGCCGAAAGGGGAATGTTGAATTTAACTTCATCCCCGACTTTATAACCTGTTCCGCCATTGGCAATCGCAGGAATAACATCGACTTTGGTATTGCCGTCAGCATCTTGGCCCAAAAGGCTTTCAGCGCTTTCAAGGTCTGGCAGCCATTTTGGCGCTGACAGCGGTGCGAGATTTGTCCCGCCGGCAGAGACCAAAACAGCACGCCGCTGTAAGAGGTTAGGTTGTGCCGGACGAATGGCACGTTCTGTAATACTGATAATTTGAGGCATTATTTTTCCTTTATTGGTTCGACCATGTCACATTGGCATGGCGGATTTGTTTACCGTCAGGCGTTTCATCGTTGTCCTGCCAGTAGTTAAGATTAAAAGAGATTGTTTTGATGGGGAGATCCAAGGCGACAGGCGCATCAGGCGCTTGCTCATCCTCAGGATCTCTTAAGGCTGATTTAAGTAAATCATCCTTAATGGCTGGGCTGTTGGCGACACCGAAATTTTGTGCCAAAAGCCCATAACGGATCATGCGGCTTCTCAGCGTGATAGCTTGAAGGGCATTAAAACCATGAAGGGTAAGCTCAACAATTTGAGAGACGAAAACACCGGGGCAGTTATTGCCGTTTAATCCGGTATAGGCCTCAATGTTGGCTGCTTGGCAGTCAACTTCCACGTAAGGGAGAGCTTGCCCTTCAGGAACCGTTCCTTTTGCAAAAAATGCCGTCCCTTTTGGGAGGGTCATTTCATTGACATAGGGGTTATTGCTTTCGGCCATATCTTGAATGGCAGGAAAGCAGTTATTAAGATTTTCAGAGGTTGCAAATTCTGAATGATTTAAAAGTTTATAAGAAGAAGACATAATTATTTCCTTATGATTTAAAAGATACCGCCAGTAGGAGCGGCATCATGGAGTTTAATAATTTTTTCAGTGGAGACTTTTGTTTTCTTCTTTTTTTCTGTTAGGATTTTTCCAAAAGAATTTAATTTGATAAAAGAAGTGAATTTAAAAGGTGCAAAAAATTACAAAATATAAGGGCTTTTTTGCCTCAATTCCCCTCTTGTGCCTTTTGCCTCTTTTCACAGCTTGTGAGCATGATGAGGGCATCCAGACACATGTTTTTGTGCCTCGTGTGACATTGGATGAAACAGGGGCGTGCTACAAAACACAGGGAATACGTATGGTGCGCTGGGCGAACCTTATTAAAAGCCATCGGGAGCAAAAACCCGCAATGGAACAGCTTAATTTGAACAAAGCCCAAAAAAATGCGCGGATTTACAGTAATATTCCCAAAGGCTTCTTAGAGGATAAAGATCCCATTTATGAACTCGCTGCCGGTATTCAAAATATTGTGAGTATTCCAATTACCGCCATGATTGCCGCCACCACCCTGCCCAGCCTCAAACATGAGCGGGTAAGATGTCTTCAAAAACAAAAAGAGCTTAATGATTCCATTGAAACGCCATAATCTTAGAGAACACGGGCGCCATAAAATGGGCATAGGAAATCAGAAAGCAAAACAGATTCTGTTCCTTTGGCAGAGTCGTGATAAAAGCGGAAAAGATCATTTATGAAACAAAGGGAAGAAAAGCTTGAGACGTAAATTGTGCCTTGGTGTGTTATCATGCTTGTTCTTAGGAGCCTGTAATAATGGCTTTAGGACATGGATGGTCGTCCCCCGTGTTGATGTTGATCCAAAAACGGATTGTTACCGCCTTCGTGGTCTAAAAATGGTGACGTGGGGAAATCTCTTGCAAAGCCAAAAAGAGACCAAAGATGAGGTAAAGCGTTTTCAGCTTAAGAAAGCGCAGAAAAAAGCGCTCGTTTACAGTAACATTGCTCCAGGCTGGGGAGAGAATAATGAGCCGGTACCGGATTTGACATTGGCCGCACAAAATATTCTCAGTATTCCGATTACGGCAATGATCTCTGCAACAGAAATGCCAAGTCTTAAAAAGGCAACTTCTAACTGCCAAAAACCGCCTGCCGCGGCCGTTCAAAAGATTTTATCTGAAGATGAAAAGCCTTCATAAATAAACGAGTGATTAAAGATATTGATATGAAATGGTTTTATAAGCCCCTCCTATTTTTAACTGTTTTTCCTTTTCTCGGAGGGTGTGAATATGCTGTCCAGACATGGGTTTTCACACCAGATGTGAGACGTGCCTCAGAAAGCCAATGTTACCAGACAAAAGGTATTAAGCTGGTACCGTGGGCCAACAGGCTCGACAGTGAAAAAAAGCTGAAACCCTTATTTAAAACAAAACATTTAACGCCAGCTCAAAAAAAAGAACTCATTTACAGCCGTATCACAACAGAGGAAATGGAAGATCAAGACCCTCTAAATCCTCGCCATTCAGGGCTGATAACGATTGGATTGCAAAATCCGTTCAGTATCCCTGTAACGTCCGTGATTGCGAGCACCGAGCTGCCTTCTTTAAAAAAGGAATATCGTGCCTGCATGTGGAAGCTGACACTTGAAAGTGCCACGCACAATATTGCCCAGCAAGAGACAATCCCTTTGGAAGATCTCCATATTACCGCAATGGAAGGGGAGGAGGAGGTTCTGGCCAAACAACCCAAAGAAAGTGGTATTTTTGTCAGTCAGAATTTTGAGAAAAAAGAGCCGTGATCTTAAAATCTGGCGCTGGCATATGTGTCGGCATTGTTTCAGATGTCGGTTGTGAATTGTTATTATCTATCATGGTTTTTTCTTTTATTTTGCTTTGATAATAAAGTTGGAAACGATTGCATAAGGCCGGTTTTCGATGTCTGTCGGGACGACACGTGAGGCGTCAAAATTATAACTTACAAAAGCATTTCCATCTGTGCCGGAAGTTGCCCCCCAGACATTTTGCCAAGCAAAAAAGGCATCAGAAGCGCTTGCGCTTCCGGCGATTACGCCGTTAATACCTCCACTAATATTTCTTATCGCATCACCTTGCTGTGTTCCGATTTCAGGCACCGCAATAGTGCTGCCTTTTGGGCCTCTTGGAAAACGTCCACGCCAGTCTTGAAGCTTATTTGTTCCTAAATATCCAAAGAGTTCAGGATATGTTTCTTGATCGAAAGTGCTGCCATCGAGATTAAGCCATCCTTCCGGTGGTGCATAGGACGGACACATACCGATAAATCCAATTGGAACACCTGCTGAAAGAGGCGCATAATCTCCTTTTGGCTGGTATGCGTTTAAATCAGAAGAGAGGGCCAAGCCATTTTTGATGCTGACCCAGTTTTTTTGGTTGGGATCATTGGGATTATCTAAATTATTATCGCAAAGAGAGATTAAAATATCCGGTATGTTATTTTGTACGGTCGTGATCTTCGAAGTCAGCGGATAACCGCCGATTTCTTGTGCAAAATCAGCGCACCAAGGTGGAATAACACCGACATCATTATTCTGTGCACAAAGAGAGAGTTGATTAAAAATCCCGTTAAATTGATCGCCACGAGGAGGCTTTCCGCCAGCAGCGACAGGAAGCATGGTTGCTTTGGGAAAACCTTTGCTTAAAGAGGCGCTGCCATCACCGGGATCTTCTTTTGGAATGGACGAAAAGGTGCCGCTTTCCGGTGTGTTTGCCCAAGGAATGGGGAATTGCTGTTGTCTATCTGTTAGTTTCATAATTTATCCATAAAAAAAGCCCTAAGATCAGGGCGTCAAAGGGAGTATGTGGAAAGAGCGCTGAGAGGATTATGGGCGCTTTGCTTGGTTTTGAAATTTGTTATTTATGCCGCTTTAATGACGAAGTTCACACCAATAGCTTTAACCCTTGTTTCATCAGCAGTTCTTGCAACAAGCGAAGCATCAAATGTGATCTTTTGAGGCGCCCCCGTTGCATCAGGAAAACGATGGTATCCATCTCCATAAACTTGTACTTCAGAAAAGCATCCTAGTGCTTGCCACGGATTTCCGACTGTCACTGCATTTATTGACCCACTAATATTTTGAATAGCGTCTTCTTGCACTTCGCCAAGAGCAATGAGATTTCCTGCTCCTCTTGCAACTCTGCTCCTAAAATCAGGAAGGGTTCCACTTGGAAATTTCTGTGCCAAAAGAGGATATGTCGAAGCGTTAAAATTTTGCCCCTGTAAGAATAAATATCCATCTGGAGGGGTGTCATCATAATAGGGAAAAATAGCCAATGGCGGCGCCGTGGCATCTTTCCCGTCTTTCCCACTCTCTCCTTTTGGACCTGTCGGACCTTGTGCGCCTTGAGAAAAAAGAGAATGTGCTAAAAGCTGTTTTAATGTGCCGTTTTCCTCAATACATAAAAGCCGATCATTGGCTTGTGGCGTATCTTGATGGGGAAGGGTTGAAATAATGGTCGTGGAAGGGGATGTTGCTGTTTGTGTCATGGGATTAAGTAATTCTGGTCTTGCGTTAAAAGATAGCCTGTGTCTGGATTCCAAAGCGCATCGGGCGGTAAAGAGGGAGACCGGAGAGGCGGGACAACATATTGCGTGGAAAGACTTACACCGCTGGGGCGAATAAATTTACATGCCTGAGCAATAAGTGTTAGTTCCAAGCTAGAGGGAACCCAGTTATAGCAAATGAGCATATGCATATTTAAAATTCCGCTAAAAGCCGGTGATTGAAAAACATTCTCTCCAAAAACACTGCTGTCTGGTGAGGCTTCTGAAAAGCCAAAGAAAGAACCTCTTTGCGTATTTCCCTCTTCAATCCAGATGTTTTTTTCAGAAGAATCTGAAAATAAACGCATTAAAATTTGATTGAGGGATTGAAGAGTGCCATTGGTGATATTAGCGGCTGCTTTTGCAAAAATGAGTTTGCGAAAGGCCTCGTCTGTGAGCGCATAATTTTGCGTAAGCGCTGAGCCCTCACTGCTGTAAAAACGGGATTGCTGAAAACCTGTAATGCCTGTGGCCCCACCACTTAAAGCTTCTGAAAATCCAAAAAAGGAATCTTCAACAGGGATTTTTAGAACACGGCTGACACCGACAATGCGTCCCCAAACATCCAGCCCCCAACCTGTTGCTGTGAGCGGATCAAGAACTTGCGTTAAAAAGATTTCAATCAGCTCTGCCGGATCGGCGGCTTTATTAAAACGTTTTAAAATCCCGGTAATGCGGGGACTGTTAGCATATTGTGCGAGAAAAGTCTCATGGAGGTTCTGCATATAAAACCCTCCTTTTTATTTTAATTAACGATAAGGGCCGAAACTGACGAGGACTTTCATTAACTCCTCTGAAACGACACTTTTGACGGCCTCTGCAAAAGCAAAAGGATCATCGTCCTCTTGGGTCGTGACATTGATATTGCCGAAACTTAAACTTAGCGGACGATTGCCAAACCCCTGCTTCTCTTTTTGGCGCAGCGTTTGGAAATAAGCGCCTTGCTGCTGTGCATTTGTGATTTTAATTTCCTGCCCTTGATCTGCCTGTGTGGTAAGGGTGGCAATTTCAGGCGCATCCTGAGCTTTTGTTGTGAGTTTTTGATGGTGTTTTTGCCATTCATAAAGCGCAAAAGCACCGCCACCAACAACCGCTCCGCCGATGGCGAGGGGAATGGCAATTCCAGGCAGCAGGGCCAACCCGGCAAGTTCGGCAATACCGGCGCCAAGCCCTTCGAAAGCCCCTAGCCCAAGGCCACCAAGCGCAACGCCTGCTTTAGCAATATTCGGTGCCTGTCTGGCGGCAAAGCCGCCAGCCGCTTTTGCACCTGTTTTAAGCGCTGAGCTGGTGAGTTTTGCTGCCGGAAGCGCTTTAGAGGCGAGCACAGCACCGGTCAGGGCAACATTTGCAGAGCTAAGAAGTAAGATCGCACTATGTATGCTTAACAATCCTTCGGCAACCAGTTCTGGATGTGAACGTGCAATCGCATTGAAGGAATCAGCAACTTTTTCTAAACTGGGCGCCAGTATTTTAATTTCATCCAAATGCGCTTTATCGAAAAAAGCATTCGTAAGCGTGTCTTTCCTTAAAAGAGTGGAATTGGCTTCGAAATTACCAGGCTGAGGTGCGGCCTTAGCTAATAATGCCTCTGTTGAATTTTTGTTTACTTCTTTTTGAGGAAGAGACATTTCCTTTGCAAGAAAGGCCGCCCCTAAACCATTTTCATTTAACCCAAGTTGCTTAAGAAGTTCATGCTGCTCTATAATGCTTTGATTTTGAAAAGCTTCCTGTATTTTTGAGAAAAAATCCTTATCAAGTAAGCCTTTTCTAGTAAAAAGACCGTCAACACCTAGTTTTTGAAGGTCTTTCAATTCTTTGGGGTTTTCAAGATTTATCTCCATTAAATGCTTTGCTAAATCGCCGGCCTCACTTTCACTTCCACCGTGAATGGCAGCGATTTTTCCGGCCGTAAAAAGCGTATTCGTTGGAAGGCCCGTGAAATCCGATAAATTTTGGAGCCTGACAGTTCCTAGGATTCTTGTTTGAGCATCACTGAGAAAATTTCCTAAAAAACTTTGCAAACTGCTTGCCGCATCTTTGAATTTATTCCCAGCCTCGATAAAGTCCTTCATTGGATGGGCTTCTTTCTTTCCTTGTTCAACAAGCTGCTTCAAGAGTTCGCCGATTGTGCTGAGATCTGTTGTATTCTTTTCTGTCATGGAAAAATCCTTTATTTTAAGAGGTTAAAAATTGAAAAATAAAATTCAAAAATGTGGTCTTCTGGCGGGGATTTTGATAATGGGGGCGAATGTCTTTCCTTTGCCCAGCATTGCGGCGGAAAAAGCGATGGAAAATAATGCCGAGTCAATAAAAATCCCGGATTTTCTATCCAAAGATTATAAAATAGCTTCGATACTTCGGGGAAAATGGATAGCGCAGAAGGATGACGATTCAGATGTATGGCCAACGCGTTATTTATCTTTCTCAACGCCCGGAAATTTTGTTACCCGTGATAATATTGATATCCTTGTAGATGCTAAGGATAATGTCACGAGATGGGAGGTGAGGCATCGCTCACCTTTTAAAATGAAGACGAGGGTACAGGTTCAGATGCATGCAAATACAGGATGTAGCTGCATGGGGGGGGAAGTTACCCTCTGGTTTGAGAATGGAGAGTCCCTTGAACTGACTCAGACGAATGATAAATGTGAGTCAAAAGATGATTGGTATCAGGGAAAGTTACCGGATCTTGAGGGAGAATATCGTGAACCTGTAGAGGAATATCGCCTGAGTAAGCTCATATCATCTCATAAGCCGGTTGCCATAACGCAAGGGAAGAAGGTTATTTTGCTAAAAGCGCCGGATGAAAAAGCCTTAAAAGAATATCGGGATATGATAACGCCGGAATATTTAGAGCTCTTGAAGGCCAGTTACGAAAAAGAGTCCAAAGATCCTGAAACCATTGAATGGGCCTCACATCCTCCGGAAAAGAGAGGCAATTAACCATGAAAAATAAAATTCAAAAATGGGGTCTTCTGGCGGGGATTTTGATGATGGGGGCAAGTGTTTTTCCCTTACCGAGCATGGCGGCAGAAAAAGCGCTGGAAAATAATGCTGAAACGGTGAAAATACCGGATTTTTTACCTAAAGATTATAAAATCACATCAATACTTTGGGGCGAGTGGAAAGCGCAAAAAGATGAAGACGATTCAGATACGTGGCCAACGCGCTATTTATCTTTCTCAACGCCCGGAAATGGCTTTACCAGCGACAGGATTGATATTTCGGTAGATGTCATGAATGAGGTAAATAAATGGGAGGTTGTGCATCATGCGCCTTTTAAAATGAAGACGTCTTTACATATTCAACTGCATCCAAATACAGGGTTTAGCTGTATAGGCGGGGACATTACCCTCTGGTTTGACAATGGAGAGTCTTTTGATCTGATACAAAATGGGGAGTGCGATATAAAAGATTTATGGGATGAGTGGAGTTTTCTAAATCCAGAAGTGGGTTATCATGAACCTGTGGAGGAATATCGCCTTAGTAAGCTCATATCATCTCACAAGCCGGTTGCCCTGACACAAGGGAAAAGGGTTATTTTAATGAAAGCGCCGGATGAAAAAGCCTTTAAAGAATATCGGGACATGATAACACCGGAATATCTGCAAACTTTGAAGACCCGTTACGAAAAATCTTCCAAAGATCCTGAAATCATTAAATGGGCTTCACACCCTCCGGAAAAGAGAGGCAATTAACCATGAAAAATAAAATTCAAAAATGGGGTCTTCTGGCGGGGATTTTGGTGATGGGGGCGAATGTCTTTCCTTTGCCCGGCATTGCGGCGGAAAAAACGCTGGAAAATAATGCTGAAACGGTGAAAATCCCGGATTTTTTACCTAAAGATTATAAAATTACGTCAATACTTCGGGGAAAATGGAAAGCGAAAAAAGATGATGATTCAGATGTGCGGCCAACGCGTTATTTATCTTTCTCAACGCCCGGAGATTTTGTCACCGCTGATACGATTGATATCTTCGTAGATACTGTGGATAATGTCACGAGATGGGAGGTGAGGCATCACTCACCTTTTAAAATGAAGACGATGGTACAGATCCAGATGCATGCAAATACAGGATGTAGCTGCATGGGGGGGGGACGTAACGCTTTGGTTTGAAAATGGAGAGTTCCTTGAACTGACTCAGACGAATGATAAATGTGACTCAAAAGATGATTGGTATCAGGGAAAGTTACCGGATCTTGAGGGAGAATATCGTGAACCTGTAGAGGAATATCGCCTTAGTAAGCTCATATCATCTCATAAGCCTGTTGCCCTGACCCAAGGGAAAAGGGTTATTTTGATAAAAGCGCCGGATGAAAAAGCCTTAAAAGAATATCGGGACATGATAACGCCGGAATATTTAGAACTCTTGAAGGCCAGTTACGAAAAAGAGTCCAAAGATCCTGAAACCATTGAATGGGCTTCACATCATCCGCCGGAAGAGAGTGGTAATGCACTTTAAACGAGAGAAATATTCAGGGGAGCCTTAAACTTCTCCCCTGAAATTTTTTTAGGTAAGCGTATTATGTCGCGTAACGAGATAGGCTTCCCACATTCGAAACAAATCTTCACTATCGTAAAAAATTTGTAATTCTTTAAGCGTGGCAAGACCTGCACCGATAACATCTCCCATAGGGCGGGAGAGATTAACATATTCTGCCATCTTTATTTTCTCTCTTCGTTGGAGCCCTCCGTCTGAAACATGGCCGCTGCGAGGTGGAAGACTTGGCAGGCGGCGGCCTTTATAAAATCCATATGAAGCTCAAAAGCTTTTGTCCGAAGCCGATAAAGTGTTTTGGGATCTTCAATATCGACCTCTAAAATTTTTGTAGGCTGAACCAGCGGATTTTTAGGGTCTCGTTTAATCTGACAGCAATTTAAAAGATCCTGATAGGCTTTTTTCCGATCTTCTTTTTCCAAATTGGCAAAAATACCGATGCTTAAATTTTCTAATCCGGCAATACCAAATTGCTCACGGCTGGGATGTAATTTGGTACCGGCCTTTGTAAGCGCTTGAATGACATCTGCCGCCCATTCATCCGCTTCAAAAGCAGACATTCTGGTAATGATAAAAATTTTGCCTTTATCCGGACCGTCTTCAATAAGATATTCAATAGATTTACGCATTATTATACCCTTATAATTTATAGATTTTAGAAATAAAAAAACCGCTACGGCAAAAGCCGAGCGGGAGAAAGAAATGATAGATTTTTAAGATAAGGACGAAATACGCCGATCTTAAGAAAAAGATATACGCAGCGTACGCAGCTGACAAGTGGGGAGGGAAATGCCCCTAGTGCAATGTCAAAGATATAAAATCTTCATCCGTTACAGCAATTTGATTGAGGGGCAGGGTGATTTCATTTTCACACTCATTGGGATTCAATCCAAGACTGAGAGAGAGAAGACGTGCCCACGGACAGGTTATTTTAATGGCGCAGATAAGATCAGTTGCATAAATTGTACTGCCTAATTTCGGGCGTGTTTCTGCCTCCTTGAAATAGCGCATGATTGCTTCAGAAATAAGTGTTTCGACATTTGATGGAACATTTTCTAAATTTGCTAGGACAAGGGTGATATAGAGATTTTGCGGCATTGCGTAGTCAAAATAAAATACATAGCTTGGATGATTCTGTGTATAGAGAGGGTTCTCATCTGTCACTGTGATTTTTTGCCGTCCGAAAGTGGCACATCCGGGAGCCTTTTTAGCTAAAAAGACTTTGCCAATATCTGCTGCGGCACCACCGACCAACACAGCATAAAGCGAATGCGGCGGCAGAGAAACACCTTGAATGATTTGCGTTTCATTTTCGGGATTATCAATGATTTGCGCATCTTCGACACCTTCCAATGCCAACAGCGCTCCTAAAAGAGCGGCATTTTGCCCAACGGCATTATGGGCAACAGAAGCGGCACGGCGTCTTTCAAAATCAATGCGTCCCTCTGCGGCCTTGCCGATAATGCCGGCGCTGGGATTGTGAAGGCTGGCGATCCCGATATTTCCTTGGTAGAGCAGGAGACTATTTGCAGGGCAGGCAATCGCACCTTGTGAGAGAGAGGCTAAATCAATGATGATGGGGGAAGCTGTGCCTTCGGGAAAAGATAAATCCTCTAAGGTGGCATAGAGATTGCCATCTGAAACAGCATCTGTTGCTAAAACCGTTCCAGCTTTTAAAAAAGGGAGAGAACTGCCCGTTAGCGTGATTTGAACTTGCACAATCGTAGGGGTCGCTGGAAGACGTTCAAGAAAATAAATGCGCCCCAGCGCATCTTGCATGCGTCCGCTGGAAAAAGCGGGGTCAATCCCGTTGAAAATTTCCAGCATTGCATCTGAAAAATCGCTTAAAATAGCGGTTTGAGAGAGCGCAAGCTGCCCTTGAGGTGTATTCAGCGCAGGATTAAGATTTCCGCCAAAAGCTTGATTAAGATCTGCCTGAACGCCTGTCAGAATCTCTTGGGGATCAGGCACGCTAAATCCGGCTTCTGAAAGGCTTGGTGTTGGAGTATATGTGTCTATTTTATGCATTTTTGAAAACTTACATGGATTGAAAATATAATTTAAATCTCTCACCCAGAGCACTGTAATCAGGATCTTCCTGACCTTGTGTATCAATAAAAATAAAATCACCCTGAAGTGGACGGGTTGAATCTTGAAGAAGAAAAGTACGATCGAGGCAAAGCCTACCTGCGAGGCGCAAAACATCATTGATCCAAAGATCACAATAAAGCCCGTATTTTCTTTGGCGGAGATGGAGTTGTAATTTTTGATTTTGGATTTCGAGAGTGAATTTTTGATCGGATAAGGCTGAAATGGGGATTAAGAAAGCCTCACTCATAGCGGAGTATCCATTTTTTGAGGTGTGACATTGCCAAGATTTTTTGGGGCTTGCAAAAGGTCATTCATATCGACAGAGGAGGGGTTAATTTCCTGCAACGAGAGCGTTACGCGCATACATTCAATATTTTGGGGATCTCGTGTCATTTTATAGCCTTTGACCGTCACAATATATTCTCCTTCAGGGATACGGAATTTGACATATTTTCGGCTGGCGACCAGTTCTCGTAATTTTTGTAGAAAACGCTGTCGGTTTTCGAGAGCCGGCACACCGCCAATATCGGGGATGAGTTCACTGGGAGAAAAAACAGGCGAACTATGCCCGTCACAAAGAAAATTAGCCTCCCATGTTTGCGGGATTTTGGCTTTGTCTAAGGAAAGATAATTTCCATCTGCTTTAGGGGCGGTGGAGATGGTAAAATCTTCTGAAAGGCTAACAGATTCAAGGCTTGCTTCAGGGAGAATAGGCCTTTCATCAGGTAGAAAACTATTTATAAAAGTTTTTGCCTTACGTCCGAAAATATTGCTAAATTGACGCTGTAGCTGGAGCGTTCCGCCATTAAAAAAAAGCCCCCATCGGTTACGGGCAGCATTTTGGGCCCATCCGCTAAGGGCCCGCCCTGCGGCATCTGAAAAAAAGGCGCTTAAGGGTAAAATAGACATTTTATCCTCCTAAATAATGATAAGTATAATAGATAAATTGTTATTAGAACGAAGCGTAAATAATCTCTTCGTTATTTTTGGTTATTTGGATTTTACCATTTAGAATGCGGGAATCACCTAAAGGATCTAAGGTAATTTTTGCTGATTTTACGCCACTGACATTTTGAGCTGCTCTTTCAAGCTGGAGAATAAACGTCTCTATATCATTTTGGTTTTCAAGAAAGAAATGTGCATAATCAATGCCAAGCAAGGGGTTAAAGGGGATTTCTCCAATCCAAGTGGAAAGGGCTGAACCAACATCTTGCACAATGGCTTCATTCTCTGAGGCAACGGCAATATTCCCCGCCGCATCTAGGTAGAAATCATTTGTTTGAGGGTCTGTTTTGAGACTTATCATTGCGCTATCCCTGTAATGCCTGGGGCTGCGCTTACGGAATGGGTATGGTTTGGAAGGGAGATGTTTTGTGCACCTGCTAAAATATCTTCTTCCGCTGTGATCTTTCCTTTAACCGTGAGGTCCCCTTCAATAGAGACATTACCTTTAATTTTAAGATTGCCTGAGATTGTAATTTCTTTGCCTTCTAAAACAATATTGGCAGTGTCTTTGGCATGGATTGTCCACCCATTTTTGTTTGAAAAAATATATTGTTCGGCTGCCTTACCGAATAAGGCAGGGAGAAAGAAACAATCATTGGGATCAAAAAGACGGAAAGAGGCAGGTTTGTTTGGATCACTTTCTGAGGAAAGACCGCTAACATCTCTACCATTTAAAATAAGCTGGCCAATATCACCTTTTTGGGGATCAATAATCAGAGCAGAATCACCGCCCTGTAAACGGAAATAGGGGACATTATAAAGGACAGATTGTTCAAGGCTTTTACCGTCTTGTGTTTGTAAATTTAGGAGCGGTTTGACATCGACTGTTCCTGCTTCTCCAGTCCCGTTACTGTGGATTTCTTCGACTTTTGCAGGGATTTGATAACCCGTTTTTGAAAGAAAACCTTCTAAAGTTTGTAAAAAAATATGTGAAAGATCATTGTGGTTGAAAATTTTTTGATAGGGAGAAACAGGGAGAGAAGAGGTATTGTCAGGCATAAAATATCCTTGTGGTAGGGGTTAAGGGAGACGATGCGCTTGGAGATGCGTCTCCCAATGCGTGCGGCGCTTTTCGGTGCTTAAAACATGGGAAAAAGCATGAATAATCCATTGTCCATTCCAAGGGGCACTGAGTTGATGAGACGTATTGAGGTAAATATTTCGCCCCTCAATGGGCGATGCCTGAAGGTCAAGATTGGTGCCAAGCTGAAGATTGGCTTGAAAAAGGCAGCGAAGAGACAAAAGCTGATCTGAATAGGCGGAAAGCTGGATCAACTCTTTTTCTGTTAGAAGAAGCGGCGCATTTTGCGTTGAAAAATTATTTTTTGTAACGAGAAGTTTATTTTGAAGCGCATCAAAATGGAAAAAGCCATTTTGCGCATTTACAATTTGTCCCACTTGCCCCAGAAGCGTGCCATTCAAGGAAAAAGGTGGCTGAATGAGATAGTCAAAACCATTATTCTCCAAACTGATTTTTTCACAAGAACAGAGATCTTTTAGAATTTGAGAGGCCCAGACCGGTTTTGTATAAGGCGGTAAAGGCGTCATATGGTCATTATATAAAAGATTTGAATGTGCCGTGATTTCAAAAATGCGGTGGGGGGGCTTAAGCTGTGTATGGCAGCGAGAGATTTTTCCATGAAAAATGAGCGAAAGAGAATTGCTCTCATTACTGGCTTCAATTTTAACTTCAGCACCGGAAAGCGCCAGCATCAAAGGGGCGTCATAAAGCGGTGTATGATTACATTTTAAGAGCTGAAATAAGGGCTCAAAGGCGACCGCATGAAGTTTTATTTTCGCACTGCCGCCTATTTCCTGCCCGGCCTGTGTGATAGAAACTTCTGTTCTGAGCTTTTCAATCGTGATGGGTGCTTGTGCGTTACCCGGTAAAATAAAGGTAATGATAAGGGATCTCTGCGGCAAAGAATCAGAAAGATTAACCGCGGAAAAAGAAGAAAGGGACATAGAAATTTCCAGTGGAAAAGAGCTTGCTTGAAGCATGAAACTCATGCTTATTAGCAAAAAGGATTTGATGACGGAGAAAGACGTGTGAACCGTAAAGAAGCGAGTAAAAAAGCGCTGCTTTTCTGGCCCCTTAAAACGATATTTATCTTGTTTCTAATGGGGGGCTTTGCACTGCCAATGCCGGCTTTAGCACAAATGTCGGCGGATTTTGTGCCGCCTGATACACATATTCTTGCACGCCTCAAGGGCACATGGAGCTTTCATTATGAAACCCCCGAGCAAGATGGTCAGCCTGCCGCACCGACCCTTCGTTTTGAGGAAGGGGATAATCTCATAGAGATTACATTGGTTCATACGATGGATGATTTTTTAAATAATGATGAGCCGATAGCCGCACGAAATTATTTTAAAGTTTCGATAAGTGATTTTTATTTTGACTGTAATGGCGGTGATGTCATTCTCTGGTTTGACAATGGTGATTCAGCAGAAACTTCGCAAGCGAGCTGCACAAATGACCAAGTTCAGGCGACAATGCTCGTTGCAGGCGCCATGCCGGATGATGAAAAGGCTGCGGAGAGGAAATTTGCGCAGGAAATTGCTCATTATCGTCCCATTGCCATTAGCCAAGGCCAATATAGCCTCATGTTGGATGGTGAAGATAATGGAAGCTGGAAACGTTTTACACGTGCAAATAATCCGCAGACCAATCCAGGCTATTTTGAATCGGTTAAAAAATATTTCCTCACCCCGAAATCTGAGGCACCAGTTTAACATGTGCTTCATGATCGTCTTTTGAACTCTTTTCAGAAGGCTGATAAGATGAAGGGAAAGCATGTTGAAAAGGATAGAAAATTGTTACAGAACGCTTTTAAAACGGCAGATGATTTCAAAGGAATGAAGAGAGTTCTTTCTGGGATTTTTTTAATCTGTTTGCCGCTGTTTTTTTTCTGTTTTTCGTCTTCAGCAAAGGCTTATAGTGATCTCAATGCTAAAACCTGTCAGCTAAACTATAAGGTCTGTAAAGACAACGCTCAGCTGGTAGAGGAATGGGACGATCTCCTTTCCATTCGGACGGCATGTGAAATTGCCGCTTCGCATGAAATTGCGGCAAAAACAGGCTCATTGCCACATTGGCACGCTGCCATTAATGGCGGGTCATTCCCTTCTTATTTGATGGGCAATAGCGGTCCGGAAGAGGGCAAGATTACGTTGATGGATTATCATGTTCAGGCCGCCGATGCTTATGGCACAACGGCAGAGCGTCATGTTAAATGTGAAGTGGATTTGCAAAGCCGTAAAATTCTCGATGTCAGTTATAAATAAAGGGGAGAAAAGGGAATGATAAAGCCGTTTTTAAAGGGAGCCTTAGCGGCTTGTTCTCTATTCGCTGTGAGCAACGTCTCTTTTTGTGGTGTTGCAAAAGCGGAATTTTCCCCGGCAGGGATTAAAAATATTGCTGTTCTTAAGGGACAATGGTCTTTTAAAAATGCTTCCGATCTGAGCAATGCACATGCATATCCAAGGGCGCCAGCGGTTAATTTTAGTTCAGGCCCTAATCATTTACTGATTAATTTTGATGGTAAGCTTCCGCCGCATCTCCAAGATTCTCTTAATATTGCCCTCAGCAATACATATTTTGGCTGTAATGGGGAGGATTTTAGATTATGGTTTAATAACGGCGATTATATTCCTCTTGAGGTTGGGCGCTGTGATCACGGGCATATTTATCTACATATTCCTATCGGCGTTAAAGATGAGATTTGGGCATTTTATTATAAACTTGCTGATTTCATTCAGTCTGGCGCACGTCCGATCGAAATCAGTGAAAGCGCAACGGGCCTAAAGCTTTCTTATCCGGATGATAAGCCATTAAAATCTTTTCGTGAGGCAACCAATCCAAAAACCAATCAGCCTTATTTTGATGCAATCAAACAATATTGGGCAAAATTTGAGCAAAAACATTCTATTGATCTTCTCAAGCCCAGCAGTTTTGTTCCCTTAGATACTGAAATCATCGGAAGTCTCAAAGGCGCTTGGCGGATTCATCAGGATGCTAAACTTTTTCCTGACGATCTTCCCCCACCGACACTTCTCTTTACAGCAGGGCCAGTGCAGCTTGCGATAAGTATGACATCTTCCGCAAAGGATTTTCGTAATCCGAAAAGCATTATTGTCCGTGAATTTGTCCACATGAATTTGTGTAGCCTTTATTTTAAGTGCAATGCCGGATCGGTAAAGCTTTGGTTTGATAATGGGGAATATATAGAAACAGCACCGGCAGTCTGTCTAAATGATAGTATTTTCGCCACGAGCAGTAAGGGAGATCTAGCCGAAAAAGAGGACAATACCGAGAAAAAGCTTTCTACTTTGATGCGTACACAGCGCCCTGTTGCTTTGACGCAGGGAAAATATGCTGTTTCTCTTGATTATAGCGATATGACGGCTTTGGAGCAGTTCCGAAAGTTAAGTGATCCAAAATCAAATTCGGCTTATTTTGAAGCGCAGCGTAAATATTACCAGGATAAGGCAGATAAGTAGGGATGAAATCTGTCCGAGGAAAAATAACACTGGCAGGGATGTTTCTTGCCAGTGTTTGCTTATTTTATAGCTCAAAGTCAGAAGCAGCCTATCTCGATGAGGCAAGGGGCCAAGACAACGCCCCAAAATTACATCATCGTCCTCGCCACGAAGCGGAGGAAGAAGGCAATAATAGCAATCTTTTTGATATGATCTTTAACTCGAAACCGATTAAGCGCCTTCTTTTCGGCGAGGACCCGGACGAAAAAGAGGAAAAGATTGATGAGCAAGGAGATATTGAACGTGCCATTTCCGGCGGTGAAAAGAATGTCCCGGCACAACCTTCCGAAGAAGAGATGGAAAAAGAAAAACAGGCAGAGGAGGAGAGACTTTTAGGGGCTCCGATAGGGCCTTATAAACCTAAGCCTAAAATGGAAATCGTTGGCGATATTAGCGGCGAATGGGTATTCCATTATCAACCCGTGGGTCCTTGGGGAGATCCGCCGAACCCTATGATTAAACTGATTGGGGAGTCCACAAAAAACGCTTTAGAAATCATGCTTATTCAGCAAATGTCAGATTTTCGAAGAAAAGTGCCTTATCGGGCACGGGATTATTTTTCAGTTAAGATTTCAAGTAAATATTTTGCCTGTGACAGAACACCAATTAAACTCTGGTTTGATCACGGAAAATGGTTCGATAGCGATGAATATATCGAAACAGGGCAAACCATTTGCCATGAGGAATATGAAGGGGGAGAAACGGAACAAGAGGAAGATCCCGAAAAAGAAGTGATCGGACAATCTTCTCCTAAGGATTTCGAACAATCACGCAAACTTGCGAAATTGATTAATAATTATCACCCGATTGCCATCAGTCAGGGCACAAAGGCGCTTTTGATTAATTATGGCGACAGTTCGCCGCTTTACCGTTTTGCACGTGCCAATGATCCCCTGACAAATCAGGGATATTTTGACAGTAAAAAACTTTATTTCCGAACCAAAGAAAGAGAGGGAAATTATGAGACCTCTCGCCGCAGAGCCAGAGGCGGATAATCTGTCTAAAATATTAGGCTTTTATCGCTTTAGAAGGCTCTGCTTTAACATTACCCGGCGTAATTTTCGGAATAAGTCCCGGCCTTAATTTATAGAGGACATAATCTCCACCCTGCTTGTTATGTTTTCCTTGATAAAGCGGTACATAATCTCTGGTAAGGATTTCCTGAATATCATAGCGTTTTTGCGCCGGAATTGTATCTGTAGACCAAAGCCCATCTTTTACTTCCACTTGAGGCTTAAATCGGGATTTACAGTTAAGGCGCTCATCGCAAGAATCAATCACCACATAAAGCGGGTATTTCTGAAGATCACCTAGAAATTGATCTTCACGATTAATGCCAAGAGCAAATTGTTCTTCGGGGCTTGTCAGCATGCCTGAAAGTAGGAATTTATTAACACGGCACTGTGAAGTGGCAGAGGTTAAATCATAGAAAAGATAGGATCCGCTAAGCTGAAAAAGACAGCCGGGCTGCTGAAGAAGCTGTGTAACAGTCTGTTCAAGCTTTGTTTCCTCTTTATGAGAAAGACAATTTGTCAAAATGGCATGAGGGGTAAAATAGAGCAGAGGTAAAAGTAAAAAGATTTTACCAAAAATTTCTTTAGGCCACAGAAGCGCCCCTAAAATCACAGCAGCAGGCATGCAGGCCATTGTATAATGAACAGCAGCATAGCCGCCTCGAAGCTGAATAGAAGCAATCAGAGAGACCCATCCCCAGGCAAAAATAAAGAACGAAGGTGTAAGGGATGGGACAAGAGGCCGTTCTTTGGAATGGTATTTTGCAAGTCCGATATCTATAAAATGATAGGTGAAATAGAAAACGGGTAATCCCCAGAAAAGACAGGTCTCTCCTGCATGTTTTAAATAGTTAAGATAATAATGATGATAGTCAAAGAAAGTCGTTGAATGACCAATCGCTTTACTTCTTAAATGGTGATTTAAGATATTTGCCCAAGTCCAGTCATAAAGGGCAGAATGCCACACGTAATACCCCATGATAAGTAGCGTTGGCAGGGCAGCAATAAAGCCCCATAAAGCCCCACATCCAAGAAAAAGAAGACTGCGTTTTTGAAAAGAGAGATCAGGCTGACACACGGCAATAAGGAGGAGGGAGATCATTAAAAAAACGGCATCCCAAGCGCAAGAGGTTTTGATTTCAAGAGCAACCCCCATGAGAAACATGACCCCAATGCCGGTTTTAATCAGAACAGAACGCGTGTTTGTGATGCGTGGCCAGGTTTCTATCATCAATAGAACAGCAAAAAGGATAATCGGAATATAAAATTGTTCCGCCTGTCCTCCGGTTTCATCTGGAAAGGCATTGCTTCCGATCAAATAGACAGCACCGGCTAAAAAGCTTGGGAACGCTCTACATGAAAATAAGGTTGCAATGCGGGAAACCGCCAAAGCCCCACACCATAGAAATAAGGCAGCGATAAGTGGTAATGCGTAAAAGCGATAGGGGCCGAAAAGATGAATAGGGGCGAAAAGAAGAAAGAGGCCGACAGGCTTCCGATCCCAAAAATCAACATAAGGCATTTGGTGCTGAAGGATTTGACCGCCACCATAAAGATAATATTGCTGTTCCGAAAAAGGGAAGGGATTTCCAATGGCAGCCGCTTCGCACAGAAGAGAGATAATCCCTAAGGCAAGGAACATCCAGCCTGGGAGAAACTGTTTTTCAGCAGAGTATTTAGAAAGAAAAGCGATAATAAAAACCTATCTCATCTCAACATAATGAATAATAAAACGCAAAATAAGTTTAAATCTGAAAAGTAAAAAAGAGACAAGTCTCTTTTTTATTTTTAGAGGAGGAAATTTGTATTAAAGGCGGGGGTAGGACTGAACGATAGCCCCGAATTGCTTTAAAGTGGCTTTTCTGCTTTAAAATATGCCTGAGAGAGATTGTCAGGATGTACGGAATGGCTCATTCAGCTTATCACCGTAAAGCAAAAGAATGCTGCTGCCGCCTATGTTGTAAAAGAAGTGTTTACAGCCTGTTTTTGCTTGTCCTAATGGGGGGAGGACTCCTTTATGGAAGCAAAGTGCAGGCAGATCTTCTCCCTTTTTCTGAAATACCAGAAACGGTAAAACCAGAACAGGATTTTATGCCTGAGGTAGAGAATTATATTTCTGAACAATCTGTCGAGGATTTTTTGGAAAAGACAATACCCTCTCAAAAAGTACATATTTCACACCCTATTTCACATCCTAAAAAAAAGACTTTGCTTTTGTCATCGCCTGAGGATTCCGATAGTCCGCCGCAATATAGGACACTTTCAGAAATTGCAGGAGAGCGTTTGGATCTTCAAGATTCAGGGCCAAGCGTGAACAATAGTGGTGCCGTGACGGCTGCAAAATCAATGGCGGCACAATCTATTTCCTTACCTTGGGAAACCAATCATGGAAGAGGCGATTCAGGCGATATTTGGCACCGGGATCAAATGTTGGGAAGCCTCTTTGGCGTACGAAATTTTTTAGATCATTTCGGTATCACTTTTGGCGTTATGGATATTGAAGAAGTCTGGGGAAATCCAACAGGCGGCGGCCCATCACAGGCGGAGGGATCGCCAGCATGGGGTGGAAATGGCAAAGGCGGTAGTCAAACCGCCTCTTATGATGCTGTGACGCTTTTGTCCATGCGGGTAGATTTAAACAAAACGATCGGGCCTAAAATGGGGTCTTTTAATATCAGCGCACTGGAAATCAGAGGACGCTCGATTTCGCAGGATCATTTATACGTCTTTAATCCGATTTCGGGACAAGAGGCGGACCGTTCTTTTCGTTTATTTGAACTTTGGTATCAGCAGCCTTTTTTTAATAATTCACTTGATGTCCGTATTGGGGCGATGGATCTTGATACAGAGTTTTTAATCAGCAACTATGGCGGACTTTATTTGAACTCAAATTTTGGTTGGCCGCTGATCCCTTCTACGGACCTTTATTCAGGCGGCCCGTCATGGCCCCTTTCATCTCCCGGTGTGCGTATTCGTTACCGTCCTTCGAGTAAATTTACTTTCATGTTTTCGGCATCGGATGATAATCCCCCAGGCAATCAAAATAATTCTTTTCCTATTCAAGACGGCGGAGATCCTTCAGATCCAACAAATCAAAATGTTGGCGCCTCGGCTTCAGGAACGAAATTTAATTTAAATACAGGAGCGTTGCTTTTGGAGGAAATGCAATATGCGATAAATCTTGGGAAATATCATGGCGGACTTCCAGGGATTTATAAGCTTGGCGGGTATTACGACACAGCAAAATATCCCAGTTTCTATCAAAATCAGCAGGGAGAGCCTTTGGGAAATCCGAATGATTTGGGCAATCCAAATACACCGGCATGGGTGAGAGGCAATTGGGCGGTTTACGGGATTATGGATCAAATGATCTGGCGTCCTAAAAATAATCCTTATCAATCTGTGGGTATTTTCTTTCGGGGAATGGGAACACAGGGTGACCGTAACTTGATTACCTTTGCTGCCGATGCGGGGATTAACTTCAAAGCGCCCTTCCATAATCGTCCCAATGATACGCTGGGCTTGGGCTGGGGGATCGGTGTCGCCAGTTCTGGTGCACAGCATTTTGATATGGAAACAGATGCGATTAGGCAAACGACAGAAAATCATATGGAACTGACTTATCAGGCCATGATAACACCGTGGCTTAACCTTCAGCCGGATTTTCAATATATTTTTCGTCCAAGCGGCGGTGTGCAAGATTATGCGTACGCAACAACACAACGGGTTGGCGATGAGGCAATTCTAGGCCTCCATGCCAATATCGCTTTTTAGTTTTTTACATGGCCTTGGACGCTGGCAACATAGGCGGAAAGAATCTCTTCGGGATTAAAATTTTCTGTATTGCCAGCCTGATCTTTAGCTAAAATAAGATTTTGCGGAGAGCGATAATTTGCCTCTCTCTCTGCAAGAGATTTTAACCCCTGCAAGTTGATATGATCTGTCTTGATTCCGATGTGATTTAAGCCGTAACGGTAAATCTCCTCAGGCGAGGCTTGGTCCATGCCTAAAACATTGCCGGCAAGCGGACGAATGGCTTCTTTAGCCTTTTCACGCTCCTGCATAAAATCCGCTGAGTCCATACCAATTTTTGGGAAGGAAAAGGCTGTTTTTTGACCAGCGGCAACATGGTGAAGATGTGCAATAAAATCATCGGACAAACCTGCTTTTTTAAGATAATTTGTTATAAAATCAAGGATCTCCGGTGCGATAGGAGAGGCAGTTTTTTCCGCCGGTTTTTCCTTATTTTTATCGTTTTTATTTTTCATATTGTCTCCTATGATGTTGAAAGAAAGATTGAGAGAATAAAAAACCCCGCTGGGCAGGGTAATTTTAAGTCTTAGGGAGGATTTATTTTTGATGTTGATTTAAATAATTTTGAAGATAATTTTCGATATAATGGATCCAAGTCAAAGGGGTAAATTTATCATATTGATATAAATAATGATTACCTAAGCGATCCATAAAATTCTCGATTTCCTCTTCGGAAGAGGGATTGCTGTGAAGATAGGAGCGTATTTCATGGATGGTCTGCTGGATTTCTTCATAATCGCAAGCGTCTTGGCAAAAACCTTCTAAAGCTTTGTCATAATGTCCATATTCTTCTGTAAAGTCAGGGTTGAAATAACCTGCCAATAAATGAGAAAATTGTGGGTATTTGTGGCTTAATAACATGATGATGCGCCTTTCTTTTATAAAATTGGGTAGGCAGTGTGAATAATATACCTGCCTTTATTATCTGGGCGCAGTACGACCCGTATTTTATTTGTTTCGTGGGCAGTTTTCCCACCATCATTTTTGATGTTGATTTAAATAATTTTGAAGATAATTTTCGATATAATGGATCCAAGTTAAAGGGGTAAAGCCTTTGTTTTGATATAAATAATGATTACCTAAGCGATCCATAAAATTCTCGATTTCTTCTTCAGATGAGGGATTGCTGTGAAGATAGGAGCGTATTTCATGAATAGTCTGCTGGATTTCTTCATAATCGCAAGCGTCTTGGCAAAAACCTTCTAAAGCTTTGTCATAATGTCCATATTCTTCTGTAAAGTCAGGGTTGAAATAACCTGCCAATAAATGAGAAAATTGTGGGTATTTGTGGCTTAGTAGCATGGTATGATCCTTTAGTTTTATAAAATTGGGTAGGCAGTGTGGATAATATACCTGCCTTTATTATCTGGGCGCAGTATGACCCATATTTTACTTGTTTCGTGGGCAATTTTTCCACCATCATTTTTGATGTTGATTTAAATAATTTTGAAGATAATTTTCGATATAATGGATCCAAGTCAAAGGGGTAAATTTATCATATTGATATAAATAATGATTACCTAAGCGATCCATAAAATTCTCGATTTCCTCTTCGGAAGAGGGATTGCTGTGAAGATAGGAGCGTATTTCATGGATGGTCTGCTGGATTTCTTCATAATCGCAAGCGTCTTGGCAAAAACCTTCTAAAGCTTTGTCATAATGTCCATATTCTTCTGTAAAGTCAGGGTTGAAATAACCTGCCAATAAATGAGAAAATTGTGGGTATTTGTGGCTTAATAACATGATGATGCGCCTTTCTTTTATAAAATTGGGTAGGCAGTGTGAATAATATACCTGCCTTTATTATCTGGGCGCAGTACGACCCATATTTTACTTGTTTCGTGGGCAATTTTCCCACCATCATTTTTGAGAACTTTACCGATAGGATATCCTGCATCAAATTCAAACTCAATTTTTTTACTATTTTTATTCAGGCCGTTCATAATCTTATTTTCATTCATTTGTATGGCCTCCCAAATGGTTTTGGCGGCTGTTTCGCCATCGGGGAACGTACCTGTCGCTTTTAATTTAGGTTCAAATTTAAAGCGTCTTTTCATATAGCCAATGCTTTTACCGACATGTCTCTCCATCGTGTGACTGCCATTGATCCCTTCATGGGATTCTAGCCATGGGACAGATCCTGAAGGATCATGATTATTCCCAACATTAAAGAGTCCATGAAGGTCGGCACCACGGCGAATAGGGTAAATAGGGCTATGGTAAGTCTCTTCTTGTTTTGGATAAAATTCTTCTTCCTTAAAAGGCGCAGGGTTGCTCTGCTGTGGCGAAATGATTTGGATTTGGGAAATGCTGGCATATTCCCCTTGATTTTTAGAGGCAAACTCACCCCCATCTGGCGTTCCTTTAGGGAGATGGTTAAGATTTTCATCCTGCGTGATGTTATTTGCAGCGGGCACTTTCTTTTTTGACCATAAAGAGACGCTTGGTAGGAAATCCTCCTGCTCCGGCACAGAGGTCAGTTCCCCAATGAGACGGGCAACCACATGCCGAATTTCCATGTCTGTCGCATGCGGACAAAAAGAACGAAAAGCCTGAAGCAGAGGAAACAGCGTATCCGCGTCATAAGGCGAAGCATCCGCTACCAATACATCCGACCCGGCACGGCCTTTTCGCACCAGCGCCACATGATTGCCTCGGATCTCGGTCATAATCCCGTCATAAGGCTTGCCTTGATAAAAGCCGGCTTCCATCTTCGGCACATAACGGTAAGCGCAGGAAAGCTCCCGCTGCTCCTCCCGATTGATCTTATCAATCGCCTTCTGATCCCAAATGGAAAGGGAACTTTCCAGATAAGGCGACTGAAAAACGGTATTACTTCCAGTCGCCCCCACAACCAAATCATGGCGGGGATGGGTGGCAGAGACATGCACATGCTCTAAAAGAACAGGCAAAGAGTCAAAAGAGGCAGCGCCTTTTTCTAAAGCTTTAGGACATCTTAAAAGATTGTAGATTTTGTCCGGGTCTAATCCCAAAGCCTTCCAGTCAGGGATTTCTGATCCTTTATAGGGATTGATACAGGCTTTAGAGAGATTGGTCTGTTTGACTTTGAGACGTCCATCCTCGTCAAAAGTTCGGACAGATCCCATCCGGTCATAGGCAAGGGGCAACACCTCAACACCCAGAAGAGGTGAAGAGCGCATAATGTTTTCTTTCTAAGATAAGGTTGTTTTAAAAAAAGGGTTTGGTTTAAGTGGGAATACCGGCAGGAACCATTCGCTCAAATTTGAGATGAATCGTTCGGTTTTCCAAGAGCTGATGACCGGGCGGTAAAGCATCAAACTCGGTGATAAAACCGTTAATATAGGTAAAACGCCGTCCTAAGGATGGCATGCTGAAAACCAGCCCAAGCTGGTAAGAGGTTCTGGCTTGTGCAGAGGCTGCGGTAATAACATCAAAAACTTCTAAAGAGCTGCTATTGGCGGAAAAAGTGAGCGTGAGCGAAACGGGCTGGGCGATATAGCCACGGTTTAATTTGCCGTCAATGCTCATCTTGCCTTCGGCAATTTTCCATCTTTCGCCTTCCCAGCCTTTATCTGAGGCCCAGTTTTCGAGCTTTACAGGCGCACCAAAAAGATTTTCAACCGTTAAAAAGGCGGTTGCATTTGCAGAGGTAATAAGTCCATCTGACATAAAGAATTCCTAATAAATTAAAGATAAAAAAGAGATTATTGAATTTCAATAGAAGGGAGATTGATCGTTTGCACACAGCCGCCGTCACAATAGGCAAAAAGACATGCAGGACTGCTGCGCTTGGCACGGATCTCCGCAGGTGCCGCCGAGGCATTTGGCAAAAAATAATAGCCGTCATTAAAGAGTTCGGTGCTGATGTCGCGCCCAAATTTTGACTTTAAAACACTGGCTTCACTTTGGCTGAGACGAATACCGGGACAAATAATGCCGAAATTTTTACCGGCCTGAACAGGATCTTGAATAGCGGCATTCATCATACCGTCCCCATCCGTATTGTAAGGAATCTGTCCCATTTGCGTCAGTAAAGTAACCAAGGCATTTTGCAAGGCGGCATTAAGCCAAATTTGGCAAATATAACTATCTGCCCAGGCAAACTGTCCGCTCACACTGCCTGAACGCAAAAGATTCCAACGTGCGCTCCGATTGGCAAAGGCGGCATAAACATTATACCCATTACCCATGAGGGCTGTATAATCGCTCAAACTGCCTTCCATAGCGGAAATTACGGGAGAGGTGCGATTGCCGAGACTGGCACGGCCATCTAAAAGATCCCAATCAAGAGCAGCCATCCAGCCAAGACAAAAAGCGGCAACCAAAGGATCTTTGTAAATAACGGAAATCCCATCAAGATTTTGCTCGCTAAGCCAAACGCCGAAACAGGTGTTATTTTCAGAACTTACCAGCGCTTGCGGATCTGTGTCCCAAATAATGGCCCAGTAATTATCTTGCTGTGCCGCTGTCCATTGGGCGAGAGCTTGCTTTTCGGAAAGAGAAAGCTCCCAAGCAGTCGTAAAGCCTGCAAAATTTTGCAGCTGATCCGTAATGCCATTCATCAAACTGGCAGGGTCGGAAGCGATTGTTTGATTTTGCGGATTGCTTTTGGGTGCAGAAGACACGCCGTAAAAATAAAGTGTTGCAGGGATTTGACTGGCACCGACATAAGCGCCGAAATAGGCTTGCGCCATTTGCGCCTCAATAGAAGAAGCGCCAAAAACTTTGGCAACAGATTCAGTATCTTCATATTGCGCATATTGTTCAGCTGCGAGAGCTGTATTTTGCGTGAGAATTAAGCCATTCATAAAGGCATTGCTTGGCGGCGGCGCAAGGGATGAGGGAACAATTCGCACAATTTGCGAGACAGGAATAGACATAAAGGATCCTATTTTTAATAGAAGTAAGTAAAAGAAAATAAATAAAAGTAATTATTTTATATTTTTGTAATTTTTAGATGAATATTATTCATCGTTTCTTGCTGTAGAATTGTCTTCATTAAGACATTGAGATGAAGGGCAAGCGCCCATTTATCCTCATATTGCTTTTCTGCTGTGAGAAGAGGCTCTTGATGCGGTAGATCAGAATCTACAGGGGCACAGCTTGGCAGATATTTTTGAAAAAATTCACAACATGAAAGATCCCGCCAAAGCGTTTTTAAAAGCATGACGGCCTCACCGGAATCTTTTCCGATGCAGGTGACTTCAAGTGTAAAGAGAAAAGAGGCACTCACAAGAACATTTTGATCTGCTTGATACTGTCGGGCATTGGTCGAGAGACGGTTTTTATTGCTGATGACCATGGTGACAAAATTGCCTAATGGCGGTGGCGTGCGGTTTTGCTGCCCTTGAAGAACGGTAAAACCCTCTCCGAGGCAGCTTGAAACCCAATCCCCTACAGCCTGATAAATTTCAGCTTCACGGGGAGAGCTACGCATAAGGGGAGGGGCATTTTCGGAAAAAGACATAAGCTCCCTGTGATATTGATTTTAAACATAAAAAAACCCGTAGGATAAACATCCAACGGGGTACGGAAAGATTTAATATTTTAAAAAAGACATAAAATGCCGAGAATAGAAAAAACATAACCTCGACACGCACGCCTGACAAGAGGGGAAGGAAATGCCCCTATAAAGACTCAGCGATAAGGGCCGAAACTAACGAGAACTTTCATCAATTCCTCGGAAACGACACTTTTCACGGCCTCTGCAAAAGCAAAAGGATCATCGTCCTCTTGGGTGGTGACATTGATATTGCCGAAACTTAAACTTAGCGGACGCGTGCCAAATCCCTGCTGCTGATTTTTAGCTAAAGTGCTAAAATATTGATTTTGATGATAGCGGTTGGTTAAGGCGCTTTTGCGTGCCTGCGCCACTTCTTTTGCAAAATTTTGTAAAGGCGCAGAAGGCGTTAGAGGCTGAGAGCGCATCTGCTGAAAAAACTCCGGCAAGAGAGGAGGAGGTTCTTCCCCATGAGGTGTCTCTTCGTTAGGGGAAATCTCTTTCCCGAGGGGCATAATAGGCACAGGATTGAATGGGTCTGATGAAATCGCCATTCTGATGAGTGCGTCGTTCAATTGACCTGAGATCGTCTTACGAATTTTTGGATCTGCTAATTTTGCTATGGGATCTTGGGTGAATGTTTTCTCTCCTTGATTGATAGCATCAATATGCTGAAAGAGGTAGTCTTCAGTATTTTTAATGGTTGATTTGAATATTGAGAGATTGTCATTTTCTTCTGAAAGATGTGCTTGATTGTGTAAAAGGGCTTTCCCTTTAGAAAAAAGAGAAACGCTTTCACGGGCATTCTCAATTTGCACTTTATTTGGCGCAATGGGTTTAAAGAAATTAGCAGAATCTGTTAATTTTCCCTTTCCTTGACTTAATAAATATTCTAAGCCGCTATCACGATTTATACCAAGAATTTCATAAAGTTCCGTTTTGTCAGTGGGGTTAAGGCCAGGTAGTGTCTCTGATGCGCTGAGTCTTGTTAAAAAATTCGGATCAATAAATCCTGTCTTGTCGATGGGTGTCAAAATCCCCGTATATTTGATGAGCTTATCCAGCCTTTCTTTATTTTTTGGATCATGATCGTTCAATTTCTGAACTGTCTGGTAAAGATTGGCAACTTCATTCCAATCACCGCCGACTTCTTCGATAGCGGCATTGAAACTATAAAGTTCAGTTGTATTCAGATGGAGTGACCGGGCTAGATTATCCAATTTTACGATCTTTTGATCTTCTTGCAGGATTTGCATGAAAGTTTGAGGAGCGTATTGCGCAATTAATTCAAGGGCTTTGCCATTCGGTGATCCTGAAAGAATATCGCTCATGACTTTCGGTGATTTATTGGAGTTTAAAAGCTGGTTATTTTTTGGCATGATATTTCCCTGACGTTAAAAATAATTGGAAGAAATGCGGATGAAAAAAAAATTAACAATTATGACGGCGATTTTTGCAGGCAGTTTTTTAGGGGGAACGGCACAGGCAGAGGAAAAAGACCATTACATTCTCTCTCAAATGGAACCCTTTAGAAATTTGCCGACTAAGCAGGAAATTCCCAAAAATCTGCCTTTACCTGAGAATATTAAAATTGTCGAAAACCTACCCTTTGGCGGGCGGTTTTATATGTATGAGGATGACAGCTCCGCACATCAGCCTCCAGAGCCGACCTTAATACTTTATTCCCCTTATTGGGGCAGCAATACATGGCGCTCTAAAAATGAGTTGCATTTCAGTTTAAAGCAACATGTTGGTAAATATGCTTGCCGGCAAAAACTGCCTTATCGTCTTGCTTTGGATGGAATGGTGATGATTTCTGCTGAAGCCTTTGCGAAACAGACGAAATGTCTCCCTTCCATTGGTCTTTTATGGTTCGATAATGGAGAAACTGTTCCGATTGGAAGTGATAAAAGCAGTTGCGTTTTCATGCCTAAGCAAGACGAAAATGGCGAAGCAATAAAGAATGATGGTAATTATTTCACTGGTAGCTTAGATGCTTTTACAGATTCAGCAGATTGGCATGCATTGGACTATGAAGAAAAATATCAAGAAAGGGCGCTTGCCACTAAAAAGATTGCAGAAAAAACCGCCAGTCTTTTCCAGTATCATTTGCCGATTGCTGTGAGTTATGGCGATGTTGCCGTGAGCTTTACCTATCCCGATCCGACCCCGATCAGAGAATTCCAAAAGAAATTGAATGATCCAAAAGTCTTTCAGGAAACTTTCGAAGCTGATCAGGCTTCAACATTAAATGACGGATGCGGATGAAAAAAAAATTAACAATTATGACGGCGATTTTTACAGGCAGTTTTTTAGGGGGAATATCACAGGCGGATGTTATTTCTAAAATGGAACCCTTTAGAACGCTGCCGGATAAGCTGGAAATTCCTAAAAATCTGCCTTTGCCTGAGAATATTAAAATTGTCGAAAACCTGCCTTTTGGCGGGCGGTTTTATATGTATGAGGATGACAGCTCCGCACATCATCCTTCAGAGCCGACATTAATACTTTATTCTCCTTATTTTGGCAGCAATACATGGGACTCTAAAAATGAGTTGCGGTTCAGTTTGAAGCAGGGGCTTACTAAATATGCTTGCCGGCAAAAACTGCCTTATCGTCTTGCTTTGGATGGAATGGTGATGATTTCTGCTGAAGCCTTTGCGAAACAGACGAAATGTCTCCCTTCCATTGGTCTTTTATGGTTCGATAATGGAGAAACTGTTCCGATTGGAAGTGATAAAAGCAGTTGCGTTTTCATGCCTAAGCAAGACGAAAATGGCGAAGCAATAAAGAATGATGGTAATTATTTCACTGGATTTTTAGACGCTTTTGCAGATTCTTCAGACTGGCACGCATTGGACTATGAAGAAAAATATCAAGAAAGGACGCTTGTCAGTAAAAAGATTGCAGAAAAAACAGCCAGTCTTTTCCAGCATCATTTACCGATTGCTGTGAGTTATGGCGATGTCGCCGTGAGCTTTACCTATCCCGATCCGACCCCGATCAAAGAATTTCAAAAGAAACTGAATGATCCAAAAGTTTTTCAGGAAACTTTCGAATATAGTCAGTCCTCAATATTGAGTTTTGGATGCGGATGAAACGAAAATCAATCATCATGACAGTGCTTTTTGCAGGCAGTTTTTTAGGGGGAACGGCGGAAATTTCCGCCGCTTTTTTAGACCTCGCTCGCGGCCTCAGTGGAAAGTCCGAAAATAATATGTAACGGAATTAGCTGTTCATAGTTAGCCCGTAAATAATCGGCATTAAGCGTAAAGACCTGCGTTCGCAAATGCGTGAGCGTCATTGGGTCTTCAATATCTTCACTGCGAATTTCCCGGTAAAATTCACTATTCGCCTCTTGAATTTGGCAACACTCCAAAAGCGTTTCAAAACTTCTTTCCAGATCACTGAGCTTCATTTTCCCAAAGAGAATAAGCGCAAGGTCATTTGTGTCTCTCAGAGGATATTTAAGAACAGATTCTAAAAGCTTTTCTCCAGCTTCGGCAAGGGCTTTGATAAGATGCCTTGCCCATTTGTCGCCGGTAAAAAGCGGCATTTTTTTAATGAGAAAAATTTTTCCCTGATCGCAGCCATCTTCAACAGAATATTCAATTGTTTTTAACATATATTTTTACTTTATTTTTAAAGATTAGAATGATTATGACGGTAAACGAGAAGAGCCTCCCACATTTCCCAAGCCTCTTCACTGTCATAAATACTTTTCAACTCTTGGAGAGAGGCCAGTCCAGCCCCGATAAGATCGCCAAGGGGTAAAGAAAAATGAGAATACTCAGCCGCTTTTATTTTTTCTCGGCTGAAAGAATGTCTTTCCCCTGCGTTATGGCCGCCACGAGAGGGAAAATTTGGGAAGCGGCGGCCTTTAAAAAATCCACATGAAGCTCAAAAACTTTATTGCGGAGTTTGCTTAACGTCATAGGGTCTTGAATGTCAGCCTCTAAAATTTTTGTCGGCTCAACCAAAGGATTGCAAATATCCCGTTTAATCTGACAGCATTTGAGCAAATCTTCATAAATGTGATCTGCATCTTCTTCCTTAAGATGGGCAATCAGACTGGGGCGGAAACCGGCAAGTGCACCAATTCCCAAATTTATTTCGGAGGGGCTGATATTTTCACCCACCTCTGCGAGCGCTTTGACAAGATGCCGCGCCCATTTATCGGCGCAAAAAGCGGACATGCGTGTCAGGATAAACAGCTTGCCCTTGTCAGGTCCTTCTTCAACGAGATATTCAATTGATTTTCGCATTGGAAATCCTTCTTGTTAGATATTGATTTTAAACATAAAAAAACCCGCAGGATGGACATCCAACGGGGTACGGAAATATTTTGAAAAGAGACCTCCCTCATGTCATGCCAAAGGGAGTTTTTGGAGGAGACGAAACACGCCGATCTTAGGAATAAGGTAGATCCGACACGCACGCCTGACAAGAGGGGAAGGAAATGCCCCTTGGTACTTGTTTCGGATCTTTTCTTAAGGGAAAACAGGCCTTTTGAGAGAAGCGCTCTTGCTGTTTTTAAAAATTTAATGATAACGTAAACTTAACGATGTATAACATTTCAGAGATGCGCTAAAGCCTCAACCTTTCTTATAAGATGGCAGGAGCAGTGATGAAGCGGCAAAAAAATCAATCCATAAGAGGTCTATTGAGATTTACCCTGTTATTTGCCGGTTTGTTAAATTTCTTTCCCTTTCTTGCAAAAGCGGCTTTTGTTCCCTCACAGGATCAAGTGATGGAAACGCTTCACGGCAAATGGAAATTTGAACTTTCCCCAGCCCAGATTCCAACATTAAATTTTTTTGCAGAAAATGGCGAAGTTTCTTTTTTCCCAGAGGAAACACCGATGGAGTGGGAAAATATCAATAAGGTCATTTACCTGCCAAGGACACAGGCCAATCTTGTTTTAAATCGCACAGGGCTAGATTGTTTGGGAAGCCCTTTAAAACTCTGGTTTGAAAGTGGAGATTCCTTTGAGCTTGGTAAAAATTCATGCTCTCAAACACGTCTTTATGCCACCTCAAGAACAGGGGATCGCGTTGAGGATCGTGCCAGGGAAAACCATTTGGCGCAACTCCTCGCAAGTCATACACTTGTTGCCATCAGCCAAGCGGATAAAGCCTTTATTTTAGAAACAAAAAAGGAGGATGACGTGCAGAAATATCAAACAGAAACCAATCCCGAACCAAATTCTTCTTTTTCTAAAATGATGCGTAAAAAATGGGCGGAGTCATTGAAAAGAGGTTATTAAAAGAAATTAAAATATGTGAGGGAAGAAAAATGTTTGTGGAGAGCGTGCAAAAAACAATTTCAAAAATCTTGGCCACCTTGTGCCTGCCAATACTCCTGTGCGGCGCAGGACTTGATCCAATTGATCCGGATGCTGCAGGGGCAGATTTTCTTCCACCCGTTCCGCAAACGCCGCCGGGAACGCAAGTGGTTGCTACGATCGCTGGAAAATGGAACTTAGCGCAAATTAAAGATTCAGCAGGCTTGGAGGTGCCGAGCCTTACACTGAAAACAACGGATTACCTACAGGCCGAGTTAAATTTTACGCCACGTAATTACGTGACGAAATGGGATAAAGAAAACGATACTTCCTTCCACCCGCAAATTCGGGCAACGATCGCTTTTAATCCAAAAATTATGCAATGTGACGGACTGCCGCTGAAATTATGGTTTGAGGATGGTGAA
This sequence comes from Acetobacteraceae bacterium, assembly GCA_004843165.1. Lineage (NCBI taxonomy): Bacteria > Pseudomonadati > Pseudomonadota > Alphaproteobacteria > Acetobacterales > Acetobacteraceae > Acetobacteraceae bacterium. Next base: position 899,649 of record CP039459.1, on the reverse strand, counting down.
ACGATGAATCTGGGGAGCTTTACCTGTCAGAATGGGCGTCTCCTGACCGGCACCGATGATACGGATAAGTCAGCACAGGATGATCGTGAGGAGGATCTTGCGAAATTTCTCCTACATCATCATCCTGTTGCGATTACTCAGGGAAGAGCTTCTTTACTTTTAAACTATTCTTTGCAAAAAAGTTTCGAACAGTTCCAAGAGGAAATTAACCCAAGTTTAAATCCTCAATATTTTAAACAAGCACGTGATAAATGGCGTGAGGCGATTAAAAAAGATGGCGCTTCTGGCCTACAGGTAAGTGTTGAGGATTAAGAAAGGAAAATGGGATGAAGCGCTTTGCAATGACATTATTGGGGGGGCTATGCCTCTTCGCCGCCGATGGGGCTATGGCAGCAGCAAAACAGCAGCCAAAAGCTCCGGATCTTACTTTTTATGGTCCTGTGATTGACACGTGTTCGCATTGGACAGAGAGCAAAGACGATGCTGCCCGTAAAATTTACGGGGCGGCGGTCTTAGGCGAATTGAGCGGATTAGAGAATATGTGCCGTCTTGCAAAGCCCGGCAGCCTTCCTTTTCCTTGCACCGGTAATAAAGTGCAAAATGCCGGACAGTTTGCTGTAAGTGTTGCCAATACGTGCAAGACCAATCCGACCCATACAATTGCCGAGGTCACTTTTGTTGTTTGGAAATGGATTGCGACACATGATATTCCTAAACATGATGCCTCAAAAACAACAAAACCAGAGGCTAAAAAATAAGATCGCTTAGAGGGCGGAAGGTTTTTGACGAGTCATAAGAATCTTGCACCAGTCATCTTTTCCGCCCCATGCTTCAAGAATAGAGGTAATAAGCCATTCTGAACCGTCTTTTAAAATAATCAGATCACCGCCCGTTTGAAGGGGGCGGTTAAGGGCATGAAAAGTCCCTTTGACATAGGCGCTCCGAGTTTCTGCCTGTTGATTGATATTTTGCGCTAGTAAAAGCTCTCCGGAATTTAAACTCTGAAGATCTGCAAAAATCGGATAATCTTTAAATTCAGGCGTTATGGAATAATCTGGATTGCGCAGCTGACCTGTGAAAACCCGTAATGTTACCTCTTCCATGGGATTTAATGCCCCTAAAATGCCAGAGGCGAGCGAGAAAAGCTGACACATGCTGAAACTCCCTTTTCACTGAAAATTAAGGCCAAATTTTTGCGGCATGCGGATGACCGGGAAGAAAACGCATTTGCCGAAGGGGAAGAGTTGCCTGCCAAAAGGCCGCACCATAAGGCGTCTGTGCAAACCACCAGCCGGATCGTGGAATACCGCTTGCATCCGTACTAAGGGAGACAGAACCTCTGCTGGCAGAGGAAATACGCCCAACCATTCCGGAAGTTCCATTTTCCGAGGCGCTGGTGCCGTTTAAAGAAAGTTGTGATAAATGTGCGGTTAAAAGCCATAAAAGCCGCTGACGCTTCCTTAAATTTCGTATAGGAGAGGCAGCGCTGTTATTGAGATAATCGCAGGCGCAATCAAAATTAAATTGTGCCTGCGCATCGGTTAAATCGGCAAAAATAGGAAAGGTTTTTTTCCATTCTGCCGGATCAAAAATAACCTTTCCTGCTGTGAGGGAAGTGTTTGACATAAAAAATTCCTAAAAGTCGTTTGGTTTAAAGAAAGAGAGACTGGACAAGTTAAAATTTTTGGCGGATTTAAGACGCTCTTTTGTGGATAATATTTTGAGAGAAAAAAGATGAAGGCATCGCCGACACTTGGGATTTTACTTGCTTTGGGAGGATGGGGCACTTTTTCCGTCAGTGATGCGTTTTCTAAAATGCTTCATGGGATCTTGCCGGCCTCAGAAGTCGCCTGTTCGGGTGGATTATTCGGCCTTTTGCTAATCCCTTTTTTTCTTAAAAAAGGAAAAACTTCTTTGAGGGATGTTTTTCCAAAGAAGGCGGATTTGCTTAGCTGGATCATTCGGGCATGTGCCTTTTTTGCGGCAACAGCGCTAAGTGTCAAAGCCTTCATGCTTTTACCAATGTCGGAGGCAATGGCATTTATTTTTCTTTGTCCTGTCTTTACAAATCTCTTAGAGGTCTTTTTCCTGAAGCAAAAAGTCCATTTGATGTCATGGGTTTCTGCCTTTGTTGGTTTTATAGGGGTCTTGCTGGTGCTGAGGCCGGGAATAAGACCGCTTGGCATTGGCGATTATAGCGCTTTAGGGGTTGCTTTTGCGCTGGCGGTTGCCATCATTACGCTTAAATATGGAGAGATTAAAATTGAGCGTGCGAAAAGAGCAGGCCATTCAGAAAAAGACCTTCCCAAAGAGGCCGCAAAATTAAGCATTTTCAGCTCAACTTTAGCCGGGCCGATGATTGGAAATGGGATTCTGATGCTTCCCGATTTCCAGAGACCGGAAGGTCTGCGAAATTGGGGCTTTCTTTTGGGTTATGCGCTCTTGATGGCTTTCGGCCAAATTCTTTTGATCTATGCGGCAAAAACCATCTCTTCAGGACGTGTGGCGCTGACACAATATAGCCAGATGCTTTGGGCGCTCGTGCTGGATATGCTCTTGTTTGCCGATAAGCCAGATGCGCTGGCGTGGGCAGGAAGCGCTTTGATTTTATTCTCTGGCTTTATTGAGCTGTTTGGGGAGAAAAAATCAAAAGCAAAACGAGAGGCCAAAGTCCACCTTCTTAAAGTGAGGTCGGCTGATCTTTTATGAGTGCTTTTGCTAAAATCCTTTTTTCAATCCTCTCTGCAAGCGAAATGTTCTGCTGGATTGATATAAGAATCTTTAAAATCTTGATCTAAAATATTTATTGATTTTCTAAATAGGGCGGATAGACATCGCCTTTTTCCAAACCGACATTGTGCTTTTGAAAGATTGCATTCAGATTGTCTCTAAATTCAACAGGAAGGGGGACATCTTCTGGCAGGTTTAAGCCCATTTTAGGCGCTAATTCTTTGATAAAATAGGGTGTCCCGATGATAAGTGTTCCCATCCATGCATCGGCATATCGGTCAAATTGTTCTACATTATCGTTGCCTATAGGTTCTAGTGGCGCTTGTTCTAAGTCTTTTAAACCCTCCATCATGGGAACGAAGGCGAATTCGGCAATGCCTGAGATCAGAAAGCGATATAACGCATTGAGCGCTTTTCTCTTCCCTTCTTGAGTTGTCATAGCATCAGCCGGGAAAAAGAGACTATGTACCTCCAATCCTCTCGGCAGGCAAAACATTCTGCCGCTTCAATATAATAATCTTTAAAATCTTGATCTGAAATATTCATTGCTTTTCTAAATAGGGCGGATAGACATCACCTTTTTCCAAACCGACATTGTGCTTTTGAAATATTGCATTTAGATTATCTCTAAAATCTACGGGAAGTGGGATATCTTCTGGCAGATTTAAGCCCATTTTAGGCGCTACTTCTTTGATAAAATAGGGCGTTCCGATCACGATAGTACCCATCCATGCATCGGCATATCGGTCAAATTGTTCTACATTGTAGCTGTCGCCTATAGGTTCTAAAGGGGCATGTTCTAAATCTTTTAACCCTTCCATCATGGGAACGAAGGCAAATTCGGCAATGCCGGAGACTAGAAAGCGATATAACGCATTGAGCGCTTTTTTCTTTCCTTCCTGACTGACTTCGGCCTCTCTGGGAAAAAGAAAGCACATATCCCAATCCTCTCGGCAGGCAAAATGTTCTGCTGGATTGATATAGTAATCTTTAAAATCTTGATCTGAAATATTCATTGCTTTTCTAAATAGGGCGGATAGACATCACCTTTTTCCAAACCGACATTGTGCTTTTGAAAGATTGCATTCAGATTTTCCCGAAAATCTGCTGGAAGCGGGACATCTTCTGGCAGATTTAAGCCCATTTTAGGCGCTACTTCTTTGATAAAAGAGGGCGTTCCGATTACGATAGTACCCATCCATGCATCTGCAAATTTATTACGTTGCTCAGGATTTGTACCTGTAGGTGGATCTAAAGGAGCATCTTCTAAAGTCTTTAATCCTTTCATCATGGGAACAAAGGCAAATTTTGCAATACCAGAGATCACAAAACGATATAACGCATTGAGCGCTTTTCTTTTGCCTTCCTCACTGGTTTCAGCTTCTTCTGGAAAAAGAAAGCACATATCCCAATCCTCTCGGCAGGCAAAATGTTCTGCTGGATTGATATAGTAATCTTTAAAATCTTGATCTGAAATATTCATTGCTTTTCTAAATAGGGCGGATAGACATCACCTTTTTCCAAACCGACATTATGTTTCTGAAAGATTGCATTCAGATTTTCCCGAAAATCTGCTGGAAGCGGGACATCTTCCGGCATGTTTAAGCCCATTTTAGGCGCTATTTCTTTGATAAAATATGCTGTCCCAATAATGAGTATACCCATCCATGCATCTGTATGTTTGTTACGTTGGGTAGGATTTGTGCCTGTGGGGGGATCTAAAGGTGCTTTTTCCAAATCAGCTAACCCTTCCATCATGGGGACAAAAGCGAATTCGGCAATACCTGCGACCATAAAACGGTAAAGAGCATTGAGTGCTTTTCTCTTCCCTTCTTGGGTTGTTGCAGCCTCTTCTGGAAAAAGAAAGCACATATCCCAATCCTCTCGGCAGGCGAAACATTCTGCCGCTTCAATATAATAATCTTTAAAATCTTGATCTGAAATCTGCATAATAAGTTCCTTTATAAGGATAAATGTAATCAGGCTTTTTATTTTAGGGAAGAAGAAATTCTGGAATTTCAATTTCAGGCATTTTGCTTTCCATTGTTTCGGGCAACATACTTGCGCGGCTCTCTTCTGGGAGTTCTGGTAATTCTGTTTGGGATGATTTTGGCGTAGCAATTTCGTTTGTTTTATTTTCTGAAATATTTTCAAAAAACTTTCTGAATTTGAATTTTAGAACTTTAAATCCATGTCTTTCTTGCACTTCTCGATCATGATGAATATCAACGGTTTTTTCACCATCCGGTGTGAGTGAGCTAGAGGCATGATCGTCTCGATAATTTAGAGTTACTTTATGTCCGTCTTTTTCAAAATCTTCGCTAGGAAAAGATTTTCCTTCTCTTCCTTTTATGACTTCTCCTTTGGAGAGATAGCCGTTCCCTAAGAGATATTGCCGTGCTTGTTCAAAAAATGTTTTGGCAGCTTTTTCTGGATCTTCTGCCGCCATAACACGAATATATTTCCTTTGACTATTATCTGCTGAAGCTCCAATCAATTCACCATTTTCGCTTAGCCAAGGTTTAAGCGTTCGATTTTTTGGGGAGCTTTCAGAAGCAAGATTTTCTTCGGCCTCTGCGGTCCACCTGCCGCCGCCTTCTTGACCTTTTGGAATGCGAGATTCTTCAGGGTCAAAATCCTCAGCCAAAGCATTCTCAATGCCAAAACGCTCTTTGAAATAGGCATTATGATGCTTTTCCGTATAGGCCTGATCAAAAACAAGATTTGGATAAAGGAGCTTTAAAGGAAAAAGCTTTGCGACAATCTCCGCCCCTTCCCATCCATGCACATCAATAATGTTTTGAAATTTCGCCTCATCCTCTTTGAAAAGAAAAGGGGAGTGGTCAAAGGCAGGATGATCTTCTGTATATAAGACGGGTTTTGGCAGCCAAAGACGGCGAAGCCATTCTTTTTCACGCTGGTCAATACGATACATGATGACTTCCTTGTTTAGAAAATGCGCGAAAAAAAAGCGTCATATTTTCTAAAAATATGACGCTTTTGAAGAGCATTTTAAGGTTGGATTTTAGGCTGCAAGTTCATTTTGCTCTCTCGGTTCCAATCCTGTTTTTTCAGTGGCAAATTCTTTGAGTTTTGCCTCCCCTTTGGAGGATTTAGCTTCTGCAAAAATGAGATTTTCACGCACCAAATCAGAATTTTCATTCTGCCTGAGCCATGCTTCCCAAAAATCTTTATCCACCAAAGTGCGTCCGGCTTTACCGAGCATTAAATTCCGCTCGGCAATATAGCCGGAGCTGCTGTCCGTTGCGCCATTGAGGGTGATTTTTCCAATCTCACGCATCGGATTTAAAACAAGATTTTTATTCTTGTTGGAGGATGCTCTGCGCTGCGCCTCTCCCTCTGGAAAGAGAGAGAGAATGATGCCATTGGGCAAACGGCAGAAAACAGTAATTTGATCAGCCATTTTTTAAACTCCTACCATCATGGCGCAGGCCATTGGACGCTTCCAAACAGTGCCCCAGCTCGCCTGTGAATATTTTTGACGGAAATGCGTGGAATAGGCTTCCAAACGATGTGAAATGAGCTTATCCACGAAATAAGTCTGCACCGAGCGAACGCCATCGACCTCTTCGGCGAAGAGCATTGCAAAGCGGGTTTTGTTATAACCGCCCGACATTTCAACACCGGCCTCCGGCAGAAATTTGATCTTCATATTCGGATAGGCTTTGTTAATCATCTCTTCGAGCGTAATACCAAAAGAATTGGTATAGGTTAACACTTGAGAAAGTTCAGAGGGCAGAACAAGCACAAGCTTTGAACTATTATCAATATTGCCCATCATTTGAATATTTAATTGCTTAAATAAGGCAGGAATATCCGTATAAATAGCGGTAGGATCTTCGGTTTGATCCCATGCGGTTACGGTCGTGTTGGCGGCACCGGCCTTTGGTGTCGGCTGAATGGCAGGCGGCAGAGACGGATCATTCAAGGCGCCGTAATTCTGCAAACCGGCAACCCCGTAAAGATTGATAAGATTTCCACGTTTATTGAGGGACATGGTTGCGGAAATGCGCACTTCATTGACAAGCTGAATTTGTCCGGCGGCCATTAAATTACTCTCTAAATCGCCATATTTGACCCATGTTTGATAGGGGAAATACTGACGGTTGATCCAGTTCGCATTTGCGCCTGAATCCCCATTTTGGGAGAAATCGCCATAGGCGGCCGTTGTCCCTGCATTTTCCAGCACAGGAAATAAATAGTTTCTGGTGGTGCGATCGCCACGAATTTCTGTTCCGAAAATATCCTCGGATTTTGTTGGGGCAACCAAAGCATGAATAACTTGCGGATCAATCTCGGTCGTGACAACAGCAGGAACGCCGGCAGAAATACCGGTTTGCGGCTGGAAGGTTGGATCTGCATCCATGCCCAGTGCGCCAGGTTCATTTGAAAAGCGCTTAATGTCATAGAGTTTGATACCGTATTTTTTTTGGAAATAAGGGAAATCCCTTGTAAATTTTGGAGATGGCTTAGCCATTTTAAATCCTTTTATATGATAAGTTAGTTTTAAGATTTTGCTGTTTCTGCAGGGGCGCTGCCTTGTGCCGGCATCGGAGCGCAGGGGGCGGAAATCATAATGATATTTCCAGCAGGCCCGCCTCTTGCGATTGTAAAGCCAGTCGGATTGCCAGATGTGCCTAAGGTGCCGTCAGCAGGATTGGCAAAAATAGCATCGCCTGCGTTGGTATCAACGGTCGAAATGGCCCAGTAATCACCGCCGGTCATTAAATTGGCAGGGAAACCGGAGGGAATAACCATGCTGCTATCTTCATCAAGTCTTTGAAGAATGGCGGTCATATCCCGAATGACAAAGCCCGTTGGGACAGCATTTTTATTGGATTGAGGAGCGTTGTTTAAGATATTGACGCCATCTTCCTGCACCCAGCCAAAACGACCGACGATAAGCCCTTGGGCACCGCAGCGGAAACCTGCCTCCGAAGAAATTGCGGAACGCCGGGGATTGGCAGAGGCAATATCTCCCGGATAACCTGAGGGAAGGGAATAATTGATTTTATTTGGAAAAGTCATATTTTTTATTTTCTATGATTAGGTTTTTATAAATTTTTACTTTGTTTATCTTGATTTAAGATTTTGAACATAAGCGGAAAGAATATCTTCAGGATTGTAATGCTCATCCTGTGCGGCATCCGAAGCGATGGGAGTAGCAGAAGATTTCTTTTTCTGACGATCTTCTGCCTCGTCGTTATCCTCCTCTTCTTCAGGAGATACTTTCTGAAGTGGCGTTTTTTTTACAGAGGATGAGGTTGCTTTCTTCCCAAAAGCGGTCTCGTTAAGATGGTCAATTAAATGATCCGGCAGACCTGCCGCTTGAAGATGTCTTACGACAAGCGGCACGATTTCAGGGCTAAGGGTGGAGAGACCAATTTTAGGGGCTTTATCTTTCAAAGCCGTTTGATTGTCCTGATCTTCCTTTTCGTTATTTTTCATATTTTGATCCTTTGATAAGGGGTTCGAATTTAAGGTGCTTGGCATGTCTTTTTCCGTCTTTTTTTCGACGTCTGGCATATTGCTTTCCAATGATTGCGAGCCATTGAGATACGCAATCGCTTTTCCGACTAAAGATCGGATCTCGGCCTCACTTCGGTGAGGTGCAAATTTTTGAAGTTCTGGAACAAGAGCAGAAAAAGGCTCTTTCGGTTTTTCAGACATTTTGAGGTTTTCCTTTTGGATTTTAGATAATAAAAAACCCCCTTGAGGGGGGGGGATTAAAGCCATATTGATTTTGAATGTTTTTGATAGAGATTTTCTAAGCGGAGATTTTTATTTAATCTTCGAAATCATCTGGATCGAGGGGATCTTTTTTTCGTTTTGGAACATTTTCTTTAAGAATTTTTTCGATAATTTCGAACCATTCCAAAGTGGAAATATGATTATATTCATATAATTTTTCTGACCAGATTTCTTTGAGAAATTGATTGGCATCTATCTTCCCTTTTTTAATCAGCGCAATCAATTCAGAAAGCTGTTCCAAGACTTTTTTAGAATAGGTTCGAAACTGGTTTTGAACCATTAAAATTGTAATTTCTTCGGTGGTTTCGCCTTGGTCTAACTCTTCAAAAATCATATTATTGAGATAACAGCGCAGAAAATGGCAAAGTTCTGGGAAGCGTTTTTCCCATGAGCGAAGTTTAGTGAGAGACATTTTAGACATTTTTTACCGCCTTTAAGATAGGTTAATCTTCGAAATCATCTGGATCGAGGGGATCTTTTTTTCGTTTTGGAACATTTTCTTTAAGAATTTTTTCGATAATTTCGAACCATTCCAAAGTGGAAATATGATCATATTCATATAATTTTTCTGAGCAGATTTCTTTGAGAAATTGATCGGCATCCATCTTCCCTTTTTTAATCAGCGCAATCAATTCAGAAAGCTGTTCCAAGACTTTTTTAGAATAGGTTCGAAACTGGTTTTGAACCATTAAGGTCGTAATTTCTTCGGTGGTTTCGCCTTGGCCTAACTCTTCAAAAATCATATTATTGAGATAGCACTCAAAAAAATGACAAAGTTCAGGAAAGCGTTTTTCCCATGCGTTATGTTTTGTAAAAGACATTTTTTACCGCCTTTAAGATAGATTAATCTTCGAAATCATCTGGATCGAGAGGATCTTTTTTACGTTTTGGAATATTTTCTTTAAGAATTTTTTCGATGATTTCAAACCATTCCAAAGTGGAAATATGATCATATTCATGCATTTTCTCTGACCAGATTTCTTTGAGAAATTGATCGGCATCCATCTTCCCTTTTTTAATCAGCGTAATCACTTCAGAAAGCTGTTCCAAGACTTTTTTAGAATAGGTTCGAAACTGATTTTGAACCATTAAGGTCGTAATTTCTTCGGTGGTTTCGCCTTGGTCTAATTCATCATAAAAGATATTATTGACGTAGCATCCAAGAAAATGACAAAGTTCAGGAAAGCGTTTTTCCCATGCGTGAGCTATACTAATGGACATTTTAGACATTTTTTTCCCTTTGAGTTTATGGGGTCAGCATGACCGTATGAACGTAAAAACCATTTTTTCCTTTTCGGATAAGAAAAGAGGCGCTTTGAGCAGAGCGACATTCCGTACCGCCTCTAAGAACATATTTGCCAATATTGCGTCCCATATCAATTTTAATTTGAACCTGAGCATCGGATCTTTCATTTAAAAGGAGTGTTTTGAGCTTTTTAAGATTTTCAGGATTTTTTAAGGCTTTTTCATAAGTTTCCATTAGATCTTTCATATTTGAAAAGGCAGAGGCGGATGTGATTTTAGCCCTTTCAATTAAGGCGCTGTCTGTCATGCCAGTAGGATTATATCTGGTGGGTTCAATCATATGAAGATTGAGTAAATGTCCCCCTTCTTTCTGATAGCTTTCAAAAAGCGCTGGAGAAGATTTGGGAATTTCCAGTTTTACCGCTTCGAAAGCCTCTCTTTCTCTTTTTGCGGCCTCAGCCGCTTGTTTAGGATCTGCTTTTGAGGGATATTTATTCACCCTTTCACGGCTGGCTGTTTTGCCGCCTTTTTTATGAAAGAGATTGGAAATAAAGCCGTCTTTTTCCAAGGCTTTTGAAAGCTGTTCTGCTTCTTTAATCGTGAGGCGTGTGGCTGCCGCTCCAGTAGAAAATTCTAGTTTGGCTAAAGGAAAAGCATTTGAGAGAGCATCTAAAAAATCAGGAATATCTGAAAATTTTTGAATGTCAAATGCTTTGCAAAAGAGAGAGACCGGATCAAATTCGTAGAAATCAGGAGTATCTTTTTCCGTACTTGTATTTGCTATATTTTCTTTTGTTGTGAACTGCCCCCCATCTGGCGTTCCTTTAGGGAGATGGTTAAGATTTTCATCCTGCGTGATGTTATTTGCAGCGGGCACTTTCTTTTTTGACCATAAAGAGACGCTTGGTAGGAAATCCTCCTGCTCCGGCACAGAGGTCAGTTCCCCAATGAGACGGGCAACCACATGCCGAATTTCCATGTCTGTCGCATGCGGACAAAAAGAACGAAAAGCCTGAAGCAGAGGAAACAGCGTATCCGCGTCATAAGGCGAAGCATCCGCTACCAATACATCCGACCCGGCACGGCCTTTTCGCACCAGCGCCACATGATTGCCTCGGATCTCGGTCATAATCCCGTCATAAGGCTTGCCTTGATAAAAGCCGGCTTCCATCTTCGGCACATAACGGTAAGCGCAGGAAAGCTCCCGCTGCTCCTCCCGATTGATCTTATCAATCGCCTTCTGATCCCAAATGGAAAGAGAATTTTCTAAATAAGGCGACTGAAAAACGGTATTACTTCCAGTCGCCCCCACAACCAAATCATGGCGGGGATGGGTGGCAGAGACATGCACATGCTCTAAAAGAACAGGCAAAGAGTCAAAAGAGGCAGCGCCTTTTTCTAAAGCTTTAGGACATCTTAAAAGATTGTAGATTTTGTCCGGGTCTAATCCCAAAGCCTTCCAGTCAGGGATTTCTGATCCTTTATAGGGATTGATACAGGCTTTAGAGAGATTGGTCTGTTTGACTTTGAGACGTCCATCCTCGTCAAAAGTTCGGACAGATCCCATCCGGTCATAGGCAAGGGGCAACACCTCAACACCCAGAAGAGGTGAAGAGCGCATAATGTTTTCTTTCTATTATAGGGTAATGTAAGGATTCTATTTAAGAATTTAGGATATAAAAAAACCGCTCAAGCAAATAAGCCAAAGCGGTGAAATAAAGATGTAAAGTAAAACAATCACATTTTATCTTTTTAGTATAAGTCAACGTTTGCGTCAGTCAAGGGAATTCTTTAAAAATAGGCAATTCTTTAGATTTTTTCAGAGGAAGCATCCATGATGGGGAATTTCTTGCACCGCATCCCCTTATGGGGACGTTATTTTGTCTGTTTGTGCGCAAGCTTTGTTTTACTGGGATTCGTTTCTGCATTTCTACCGCATTTTAGTGCCTTTGATGATTCTAAGAAAGCACCGCTTCTTTTTGAAAAGCCTGATTTTCAATCACAGCCACATCAGAACCCTGATGCCGTGTCTCCGGCGAATAAAGGCTATCAGATCGAGCATACTTCAAGAGGGGTTATTCGCTTTCAAACAGAGACCGCAGGTTCTCCTGCTTTTGGCACACCTGTCCCTGAAATTCTGCCCTATGATCCACGCTCTAAACTAGAGCGTTAAAAGCACAGATAAGAAAAATATAGGGCGATGATAAAAAAGATTGTCCTAAAAGACTTTGCCTTTATGATAAGAGGGTAAAACAGCGCCTATAAAGACATTGATAAAAGGCACCTTACCCTAGATAAAATTAAAAGAGGAAGCATGATCCCCGAAAATATCTTGATTTTACCTAATTATACGCAGGCCTTTTTTCTGCAGGTGCTTGTTTACCAGCCGGATGAAAATCAGTGGGTGCTGAAATCCTTTCAAGATGTGGTGCCAGCCCTTGGGATGCCGCAGGGAACGATTACCGGGGTTGCCTCTGGGCGTGCTGTGCATTTTCAAAAAGATGGTGCTGTTTTAGGGCGTTTTTACCGGATTAAAGGAGCGGAAGGGTATTTAATTATTTCCGTCCCGGCAGGGAAGGACCCTTCTGGAAAACATGTTTATCTGACAAGGGTTTTACGCATTAATCTCAGTGAGCTTGGAAATGGCAAAGATACGCCTGTCATTCCAGTACTCAATCCTGCGGAATTCGATATTTGGGGCAAAGATGCACAGGAATATCCGCTAACAGCAGAACAAAAAACGCAAATGGAACTGGCTTTTGGTTATTTAAATGGCCTTTCCCGTTTGCCACCGGATCGTAGTTGCGACGCCATTGGCACGATGCTGGGCGATGTTATGCTGCACCATGAATTGCAAATTTTAAGTTCGGTGCCTTCGCCTGCTAGAAATAATATTAAAATCAAAGGCGAGGGACGCAATAACGGACAAACAATTTTAATGGTGGTCTGCGTTGCCATGCTGATGCTCTTCGTGATGGTTATTCTTTGGCATAATCACAGGGTGAAACCTGTCACTGAAAAAGCCACAGGCAATAATACAAATGTCCATGTAACAACAGCCGATACGGGGGATTATGCGGATTCTCCCTTTGATTCTTCTGGCAAAGAAAACGGATCTGTTTTGCCGTCTGCTTCGCCGGACGCTTCTGAGGGGGATGCGACAGATCAAGATCAGGATGATGCCGAAGAGCTTCAAAAAGTCTCCGAAGCAGAAAAGAAAAAATCCGAAGCGAAAACTAAAAAACTTCCTGAAGGGACACAGTCCGAACCTACTGAAGTTGTAGAGGATCAGGAACAAGATCCGGAGGAAGTCGCCCCCGCAGATCCATTGCCTTCTACGAAAGCAGCACAAAAAGCAGGCTTAAGCGAGCAGGAAAAAGAGGATGTTGCCGCTGCAAAAACCATCAAATCAGAGAAAAAAGCAGATTTAGCACAGTCAGAACCACAGGCTCGTAACGTTGATGTTCATTCAGATAACCAGTCAACACATAGTGCGAATGGTGCGCCTGTGATTGAAGATGATTCTAATGATGACGGCGACGAGGATATGATGGCAACGCCAAAAAATACACAGGCTTCAAAATCAGATTCTGAAGAGGTTATTCTTCCTGCCGGCCCACAAGCAGATCCCAGTGTTGCTTCCCAAGCACCGGAACAAACAGCAGACAGCGATAACCAGTCCAAGGTAAATCCGTTCTCAAGAGATTACGAAACAACAGGCACAGCGGGCTCCGTTTTGGTCGATAGTGGAGATGCGCCAACAAATCCGGAAGAGGGGAATGGAACCTCTGAAAATCCTACCGCCCCTGCACCGGTAGAAGCTGATGGTGCCTCTGTTCCGGGGGACGCGGCCCAGCAGGCAGGAACGGCACAGCCAGGACTTGCGGAACAAAAAGCCGCTCATGGCACTTTGGCGCAAAGAGATAAGGCAAAGGCGACTGACTTTGCAAAAGGTGTCGTTGCAGGTGCAGATTCTTTCGAATGAGTTTTTAAAATTAAAACACTTTCTTAAGTGCGTTTAAGAAATGGCCCCAATGCGTGAAAGAAGAAAGCGCCTTGGGGTTTTCTTTGAGCTTTCCCCGTAAGAGAAAATAGGTTCCGGCACGTCGCGCCATCTCTCCGTCCCGATCATCCCGATCGCCGATCATAAGGGTTTCTTCAGGGGTGACCCCTGCTTTTCCCATAATATACTGCAATCCTTTTGGGTGCGGTTTTAGGGTCTGAATTTCTGGATCACCTGCCCAGTGGGCATGGTCAGCCTCTAATCGAAGGACTTTAATCTTTTCTTTAGCAGGATAATCCGAGAGGACAGCAACATGGATATTTTGTGCCTTTAAAAAGGAAAAAACCTCAGAAACTTGCGGAAAACGGATTTTTAAAAGCCAAGGTAGGGGTTTATTAAAAAACCATTCTAAAATTAAGGCATCATATTCGGCACTGGAAAATCCATATTTTTTGCAAAGTGTCTCTTTTATCTCCGCTTCAAAATTTTGGGTTTCTCTCTCACCGTATTTTTCACGTAATCTGCGATAGTCACGGATTAAAAAACCCACTTTAAATGAAAAATGTGTCAGACTATGCCATAAAAGGCGAATAATCATTTTTTGCCGAATGGGAAATTGCGGATACAGCGTTCCATCAATGTCAAAAACAACAAGTTTGATTTTCTCAAAGGGGATAGCATCAAAAGACATTTGTAAATCCGTATTATTTTAATCTAGATTCATATTGAAACTAGGGCTCTTAAAACAGAGCTGCAAGGATAAGCGTTTTATCTTTCTTCTTTTTCTGAAGGCATATTGTTTTTCTCTTCGGAATTTTTTTTGCTAGGGGTGCGGTTTGTCAAAAAGATGGTGGCTATACTACCGCCAAATACAGCTGCCAGACAGGCTGTGATTTCCCATGCGGCATGGCTATAAATTGCAAAACCAATGAGAAAAATAATGGAAAGAGCTACGAGTAATGCCATCCATTGGCCTCTTCTTTCACTCTTTGTGCTATGAAGAAGATCAAATTCTGCTAACTCGAAATTTTTTTCACATATAAAACGTTTATTATCTAATTCTTTACCGAATAGCTCAAGCTTTCCTCTCGAAGTATCTTCATGGAGTTTTAAAATACGTTCAAAGGCACCAGGCAGTATCTGTTCGTATCCTTGTAACTCATCAGGGTGCGGAAGAGGTGCAGAGCGTGTAACCTGTTGTTCCATGCCAAAATGCACAGTGCGAGGCGGTTTATGGTGAGGCGGAGCTTGTTGTAGTAATTTTTCTTGTAGCTCTGGGGGAAGATTTTTAAAATCTATATTAAGAGATTGAGAAGATTCGTTTGAAGCGTGACCTTTTTTTGTCATTTGACGGAATGTCTTTTTGATTTTTTATTAGGATCTCTGTAAATAAGTGTTGCCTTGACTGTTAAGGGCGCTAATTCCGGTTCCTCAAAAAAATTGACAAGATAAAAATCCCGCTTAAAGCTGGCAGAAGATTGTTCTAAAGAGTTAAAGTAGACGTTGGTAGGCATGCGTGGGGAAGTATAGAAATTCCCGCTAAAAACCTTTGTAAAACCACGTAGAAAAGCATTCATAATAGGTACCTCATCTGAAAAATCAGATAACCAACTGAGTTCGTGCTCACTGTGTTGTGAGTTTATTCTCAGATAATGATTATCCGATATATTAAAAAATTGCAAAATAGTTGTCTTTTTTAAAGCGTAAAACGCTGAATCTTTGGCATGGATCGCTTATTTTGAATAATCCCATCCAGCGCATAACGCAGCGCATCAATCCAATGATTGTTTTTATCTTCAATTAGCGGCAGAACATCACCTGTCAGTCGATCTGTTTGATAGGTGTAACGCTGAAATTCTTGAGCGATCTTATAGGCCCTTTTATGAATTTTAATTTCTTTAAAGGCTTTCAAGCGTGAAATGCCATCGGCAACAGAGCCAGGCCATTTTTTCGCAGCGCTGATTTTAAAGCCTCGCCTTGCAAGATAGGATATCGTTTCAGGTCTGGAACAATCTGCTTTAATGGGCCAATTTTGGGTCTCTGGTACGGATTTTAAGAAAGAAGGTAAATGATCTAACTCAATATGAGGGGCGCCTTCAGCATGATCAATATAGAGGCAATGATCGACAATCCAACAGCGTACAAGCGCCGTAGGATCATTGGCAAAACCAAAATCCAACCCAAAATAAAAACGTGCTTTTTCAGGTGGTGTGAATATTTCCTCAAAGGAGAGACGTTTTTGAAAAATTAAAGCTTCCGAATGGGTTAAATACCCGCCCTCCCAAATATGCTGGTACTCGGCAGGATCTAGACGTTGATAGTCTAAAAGACGTTCTTGATTAAGCTCTTCTGAAAACCAGGGATTATCACGCCAATTTGCCTCAATCGTGCAAATATTGGGTGTTTTTTGATCTGCACGGAAAAAATTATCAATCGGATTATTGGGTTTTTCAGGATTCCAGCTCGCCCAGATTTGAGAGCCAGCCTTACGAATGGTTGGACGTAAAAGCCGCCATGAACGGGCACCAACAGATTGTGCCTCCTCAATCCAGGCAAGATCAAATCCCTCCAAAGATTTAATTGAATCCGCATTATGTTCCTGTAATCCTTGGAAGATAATCATGCCCTCGCCAGGGGTGCGAATATATTGCTCTTGAATTTCAAAATGCGCCCCTACCCCAAAATCATGAATTTTATCAATTAATGTTTGACGGGCAGAAAAACGAATAGATTTTTGGATTTCACGAACACAAACAGCTCTATAGCCGGGATTAGCGAGTGCTCTTTTAATTAAGAGGCCTGCAAAAAAATGGGATTTTCCAGAACCACGCCCGCCATAAGCGCCAAGATAGCGGGCTTTGGAGGATAGAAGCGGCTGGAAAACACGTGCAGATTTTGTTGTGAGTGTGGAAGTGTTCAAGGGAGACATAAGCAAGCATTCTCATAAATAAAATTTTTTCTGAGAAAACCGCACATAAAAAAAGCCTCTGCCGGGGTGGGGGAAGGCAGAGGCTTTTATCTAAAAATATATTTTATAATATACAATAGGCAACTGAACGGGAGCCGAAAAACAAATAAGGGCTTGTTCTGTAAGGTGGCCTAAATAATAAGGGGTGGCCTATTAAATAGAAAAACAAGGAAACAGTCTTTCTGCTCCTGTTCAGTTGCAACTCACTTATCCTATGTTTTGACATAATAAGCAAGTCTAAAAAAAGTTAAAACTTTAATTTTTTTAGAATATGGCGGATTTCTAGGGGATTTTGGAGATATTTTTTTTGATTCTTCCAATAGAGAATCGGAAGAATCGGTTTGTTTAACAACTTACAGAGAGATCTTTTGCATCTTTTCCGCATCCTCTATCGCTTGTTGCATTGAGGATTTTTTGAGCGGCAATATATTTGAAAAACGTAAAATGACTTGAAAGAGATGTTCAGAATAGCCAGCTAAATTAAGGACATTGCTGTCATTGGAAACGTGAAATGCAGTGTTGGGGGCTAAATTCCAACAAATTAAACTGGCATTCGGATTATTTTCATGCAGCTTTTGCCAATATTTATACGCTTGTGTTGAACCGCCATGATCCCGCCGGCCTGTTTCAATCCAAGATTCATTATCTGAAATTAAAATAATGACATCCGGCGCAAGATCATGATCAAGCAAATAGCCAAGCGGAGCAGAGCAATCTGTTCCGCCTTTTTTTCGGCTATTGATACGGGTCATATTCGTTAAAACGGAATCTTGAGGATTGAGATCCATTGGGAAAACGTGAGAGGCAAAAGGTAAAATAATCGTATTTTTAGGATTGCCTTTGAGCACCATAGCCGCACTCATAGACGCAATATCGGCACAATGGGCTTTTGATGTCGCTTTGCCGCGATAGCCGCTGACAGGCGCAAACATTGAACTGGAAAGATCAAGACAGACAGCAACCTGATGGCCCTTAAAATCAGGAAGATTCTGCTCTAAGAGCATCTCAAGCGCTTTGTTAAGCGCACTTTTAATATCACGCGGCATGTCAGGCGCTAAATGGGTAAAACTTGCATAAAGCGCTTGAGGATGTAGGTTAGCACTTTTGATACTGTCAGGATTGGTCAGCTTTTTAACAGCAAAATCAATATTTTCCTGACGCTTAAAAACATTTTGGCGCTGAAAAAGATTTAAAGACTGGCGTAACTGATTCCAATTACAATTTTTTAAAATAGCTTCCCATTGTGCCGGATGATAGCCTGACTTGGAAATCAAAAGCGCATGCGGAATTTCAGGAGAAAGATGCGTAATTTCACCTTTTAAAAAGGCCTCCAGCTCTTTAACGAGGGGCGGTAATTTTTCAGGATTATATCCAAGATGTTTGCTGCCAAGCTGACAAATCCAGCCATAGAACGCTTCTCTTTCCGCATTTTCCGGACGAGGATGCACAAGACGTAAAATATCTCTTAGCGTTGGGTTTTTACCCACATAGAGACCGAGAATCTCCGCATCACTCAGCGCATTGATCCAATCACCAATAATGCGAACAAGGGAAGTACCAAAACTGCGTCGACCGATTGCGCCACTGCGAATAATCTGCGTAAAGCAGCGTAACATACGTCCATTGGTAATGATGCGTGGAAAGATTTTTTTGGTAAGTTCAATGTCCCGAAGACTCAATAGCGCAAGCAAATAGGCAGGAACTTCTTTCATGTGTCTTTCTTCATATGTATAAAGCGCCGCTTGGGCGAGATACATATCTGAGACATTTTGACAGAGCTGATGAAGTTTTCGAAGCTGCGAAGAAGCCGAGCGGTAAAATCCTTCGGAAAGAATTCCGCTCATCATATATTGGGCAAGCGCCTGCTCATGTGTCATGCCGTTTTCTGTCATGCCCTTGGCATGAGACGTCAGATTATCTTGCGCCTTGCTTTCTACGTCTTTTTTTGCATTAAATTTAAAAAGTGATTTTAACATATCCCCCCCACAGGATTGCTTAACATTTTTCGTTTTATGATGTGCAAAAAGAGCCGCACAGCATGAAGAAACCGTATCTTATGCTAGGGTGTTAAAAAGTCAAAGAAAAAGAAAGCGCTTATTCAGGAAGAGAGGTTGGATAATGAAAGTGTACTACTTCGGGGTCTTTTTCTAAAAGATAATCATATAAGCCGGCTTCGTTTTGTCGTTGCTCTGTTTCAGTTAATTTAAGAAGACATTTTTTTCCTTCTTCAATCGCTTTATTGATGATTTCCAACGGGATACCAGTCTCGATACAGTCTTTTTGACAGTTGTAATCAAGTTCAAAAATGTTGGGGTCTCTTTCCCGACATAACTCACCGAGAAAATGTTTATTAATCACAATTTCGCATACATAATGATAATAATCATCGGGACGGCAATTATCATCTAATTCAATATCGTAACCGTTAATATTGAGCATTTTACTCATTTTTACTTTTTTTTTATTGCGCTTCTTTGGCAAGATAATTCTTTAAATTATTGTGAAGATTTGTTCTTATGTTTCTTCAAGAAACTCTAACAAATTGACACGGGCATGTTGGATCGCCTGTTCTAAGATGTCTTTAGGAATGGCGACTGCCTCCTCGTAGAGAACCGTTTTGCTTTCTTGATTTTTATTTTCTTTTTCGATGTGACCAATAATTTTTTTATTAATAAGGATTTCTGCGATAAATCTGCTGAAATCTGGGTCTGTTAAAACCACACTTTCAATTTTCCAGTGATACATTATTTTTTCCTAGGTTGTAAAAAGCCAATGATTTTTCCGTCTGTTGAGAATCTTATTCCTCGCCCATTACCATTGTCTTCATAAATATCAATAACTTCTCTTTTCTGTCTTGAATTCCAGCGATAATATATTTTCTTTGTTGGATCATTTAGTATTTTTTTTCCATCAGAAAGACCAATTCTATTAAAATCATTTGAAGAGCCTGTCATATACGGAAAAGATTCGTCTCACTTGGTTGATTGGTTGTTGTGTTTTTGCCGTGCTCTGCCAATTTGTGTTAATTCAGCGTTGTATGGCTCTTCCATTTTTTTATTGTGGAATTCAATATCAAAATGTTTTTTTTCATTCTCTGCCTGTGAACCCCTTTTTGAAGAGATTTCTCCTTCCATTTGTTGGACAGGTTGCTGCACAGAATTTTCAGGTGCGGCATAATGCTGTTCCATTTCCTGCGCTGAATGTCGTGCAGGGATTTTCGGAACTTCCTCCGCCTTTCCAAAACCGGCTTTGACACCGCCATTTTGAATTATTTCATTCTGGCGGTTTTTGAGCGCTTTTGGATCGGCATAGGCGCCGAAAACATGCTCTTGCTCTGCTGGGGTCTGATTTGCAGAAACACCTGCCACCTGCGTGCCGTTTGCTTGTCCCTCTTGCCCTGTTTCCGCATTACGATGACGGGCATCGTTCTGCGCTTCTTTGGCAAGATAATTTTTTAAATTATTGTGAAGATTTGCAAGACCTTCCGCCCCAAAAATCTGTCCGGCCGGACGTCTTTGATAAGGCTGAGGATGCGCAGGATTTATATGGAAAAGGTGTCGTCTTATTTTACAAAGTTAGTCTTTAGCAGTTCCCTCCTCAAGAGAGGTTGGGTAATGAAGTTTTGTTAACTCCGGGTCTTTTTCTAAAAGATCGTCAAATAGTTCCATTTCGTTTTGTTCTTTTTCCCAATCGGCAAGTTCAAGGAGGCATTTTTTTCCTTCTTCGATTGCTTTGTTGATGATTTCCAAGGGGATACCTGCCTCGATGCACTCTTTTTGACAGTTGTAATCAAGCTCAAAAATGTTAGGGTCTCTTTCCCGACATAACTCGCCGAGAAAATGTTTATTAATCACAATTTCGCATACATAATGATAATGATCATCTGGACGATCATTATCATTGAGATAGATTTCATAGCCATCAATATGGATTTTTTTACTCATTTCTATTTCCTTTATTCTGGATTAATAAAATGGATAAATTCGTTTTCTGGGGAAACTCTTATACCATCTATATTTGGGTGTGAGGAGTGGATCATATAGGTTTGTCCATATCTTCCATTTCTCGTTGAATGTTTTTCTATTCTTTTCTCTGGATCGTTTAGGAGGGTGTTGATGTGATTATGTGCAAGTTGATTTATTTGTTCAGGTGAGCCTTTAGGTTTACTAATAGAGGATCCTTTTCGTCCAGCGTGTTTTGTATAGCTTCGTCCTGCAACTGTTCGTTTTTTACCTTTATCGGCGGGATCTATTGCTGTTGCAGATTTCATAATTTTTTCTTCATCAATGACATAATTTTCATTCTCCTTTCCAAGATGATTTTCTTTAGAAAAATGGCTTTCTAAATTATTTGTTGTGCTATTTTCAGAAGCTGGATTATTTCCTTTTGGCGGAAGACTTGGCGCACTCTCACTCAAATAAAGCTTTCGTTGGGTATTTTCTGTCTGTGAAATATTCGCTGAAGGGATTTCTCCTTCCATCTTTTGGCCAGATTGCTGAGCAGAATTTTCAGGTGCGGCATAATGCTGTTCCATTTCCTGCGTTGAATGTCGTGCAGGGATTTTCGGAGCTTCCTCCGCCTTTCCAAAACCGGCTTTGACACCGCCATTTTGAATTATTTCATTCTGGCGGTTTTTGAGCGCTTTTGGATCGGCATAGGCGCCGAAAACATGCTCTTGCTCTGCTGGGGTCTGATTTGCAGAAACACCTGCCACCTGCGTGCCGTTTGCTTGTCCCTCTTGCCCTGTTTCCGCATTACGATGACGGGCATCGTTCTGCGCTTCCTTGGAAAGATAATTTTTTAAATTATTGTGAAGATTTGCAAGACCTTCCGCCCCAAAAATCTGTCCGGCCGGACGTTTTTGATAAGGCTGAGGATGCGCAGGATCTGTGATCGTCGCAGAGGCTGGCGCATCATGGAAAAAGTGCTGAGTGGCAGACAGACAGGCTCTTCTTTGTTCAGGGTCTTTGATTTTATGGACAAGGTTTACTTTGTCTTACGAAGTTAGCTTTTAGCCTTTTCTTCCTCAAGAGAGGTTGGGTAATGAAGTTTGGTTAACTCTGGGTCTTTTTCTAAAAGATCGTCATAGAGATCATCTGCATTCTGTCTTAATTCAGCACCATAGCGCTCTAAAATACATTTTTTCCCCTCTTCAATCGCTTTATTGATGATTTCCAAGGGAATACCTGCATCGATACAGTCTTGTTGACAGTTGTAATCAAGCTCAAAAATGTTAGGGTCTCTTTCCCGACATAGTTCACCAAGAAAATGCTGGTTGATCGAAATTTCACAGACATAATGATAATGATCATCTGGGCGATTATCATTATTAAGAAAGACTTTATAGCCATCAATATTGATTCTTTTACTCATTTTAATAGGGGTTCGTTCTTGTGATTAGCTGCTCGGATATTCTTCTGCATTTCTGAGTTATTACATCCACTGTTTTATGTTTGAAAGAGAGGAATATCTTCAAGTTGTTGAAGAATTTCAGTAGTCAAGCGGCGCATTTCAATCCATTCATCTGCAAGGAGTGCTGCATCTGGGGATTTATAGCTGGTATCTTCTGGAATAACTTCAATTTGACAAAAAAATTTCTTAAAATTCTCCTGAAGTTTTTTGGGAAAAAGGGTAAGATTTTCTCTTACCCATTCTTCCATAAGAAAATCCTCTGGCCAGCAACACATTTCATCTGGAGAGCTTGCAAGCCCCGCTTTCATCAAAAAAGCATTTTTTTGCCAATGAATATCTGAAAATTTTTCAAGTATTTCTTTTATTTGTTTGTTCCAATTAGTCGGTCTTTTTGTCATATTTAAATTCCTTATAAGGTATATGGGCATCTGGAGATCCGCTATGCACTGGATTTCCATTTTTATCTACATATGTTCCTTGTTTACTGTATTTTACATAGGGTTTTTGTCTAAAGGGTAGGGTACAGTTAGGTTCTCCTTCCATAATTCTAACATGATCATGTTCATTTTTGGGATTATAATATCTCATTCCCTTACCTTTTTTTGAAGGTTTTTCTTGCCAGCTGTCAGGAATCCAGTCAGGTCGTTTTGAAACATTAAAATCTTTATTTTGTATTTCATTGTTTTTTAGTGTGATTGAGTTTTTTTTATTTTCCTGAACTGCTTCTGTATTTTCATTTAAATAAAGCGTTCGTTGGGTATTTTCTGTCTGTGAAATATTCGCTGAAGGGATTTCTCCTTCCATCTTTTGGCCAGATTGCTGAGCAGAATTTTCAGGTGCGGCATAATGCTGTTCCATTTCCTGCGTTGAATGTCGTGCAGGGATTTTCGGAGCTTCCTCCGCCTTTCCAAAACCGGCTTTGACACCGCCATTTTGAATTATTTCATTCTGGCGGTTTTTGAGCGCTTTTGGATCGGCATAGGCGCCGAAAACATGCTCTTGCTCTGCTGGGGTTGGACTTACAGAGACACCCATCACCTGCGTGCCGTTTGCTTGTCCCTCTTGCCCTGTTTCCGCATTACGATGACGGGCATCGTTCTGCGCTTCTTTGGCAAGATAATTTTTTAAATTATTGTGAAGATTTGCAAGACCTTCCGCCCCAAAAATCTGTCCGGCCGGACGTTTTTGATAAGGCTGAGGATGCGCTGGATTTGTGATTGTCGCAGAGGCCGGTGCATCATGGAAAAAATGCTGAGCGGCAGAAAGATAAGCCCTTCTTTGCTCAGGGTCTTTGATTTTTTCTAAATCATCGGCAATGTCTTTGACACGGGACATTCTTTCTTCAATTTCAGGACGATCCGCTTCTTTACGTTCAACCTCATTATTATTAACGCCCATCGGAAAGCCGGAGCGTACAAGGAGCTGCTTTCCCTCTCTGGAAGTTTGCAGGATGAGGTTGAGATTTTCCGCTATAGAGGCGCCGTCTTGGGCCGTTTTTCCAAAGGTCGGATTGGCACTGTTCTGTTTGCTGAGGACGAGCATCATATTGCCCTTTTCAGGGTCGTAGAATTTTTTGTCCGCATGTTCAAAAACATATTTGGCGTAATCTTCGGCACTTTTAAAACCAAGGGCCTTAAACTGTTCGCCGTGAGAAGCTTCCATATGCGCAAGACCGAGGCCTTTTTTACGCATTCTGCCATTTTCATTTTCAAAATAGCGCTGAAAACCGGTCGTGGTGAAAACATCCATGCCATTCTCTAATTTTCCGAGAAAGCTGGCTTTGTGCCCATCTTTCATCAGATCAATTGCGGCTTTTTCATCTCCTTTTCCGCCTCTGACAGCGCTGATATTGCCATTAGGATCTTGCGTCATGCGGTTGCGGGGATCAGACCAGATTTCTTTGAGAAAATCTTGCATTTTCTGATGTAAATCAGCCTGTTTTTCTTCAGAGGAAAGATGATCTTTATCCTGAAAATGCGTAAGTTCTTTTGGTGTGAAAAGCGGATCATTGCTTTGAATCCAGCCATTACCCCATTCTCGTAGCCAGTTAGAAATTTTCTCCTTGCCGGGTGCGCCTTTTAAGGTGGCGGCCTTATCTAAGAAATCAGGAAGATCTTTGCCATTTAAACGGGGCTGTTTTTGCAATACGGTCATTAAATGGCTCACCGCTTTTTCATCTGAAAGCGGATCGGCAATTTTGGCACGTTCCTCAGCCAGTTTGTTTTCTAATTCCATCGAACGGCTGGGTCTTGCAGGTGCCGCCTCTGCTGTACCGATCGGATTAAGCGCATGAAGCACTTCTCCAGCGCCAGAGGTGAGATTGCGAAGAATATTCTGCGTAGCATTTGTTGCCGCTCCGATATAACCTTGCCCCTTTTCGGTGAATTCCCCTTTTGGGTTGCGGGGATGCTTTGATTCATCCCATTCCGCATCCTGCGCCGTTTGAGGGGCCGGGGAATTTTGAGGGGCTTCTTTTTCATTTTTATGAGTATCAGGATCAGCAGGTGCCAGAAGTGGCTTGGAAAGATTTATGCTGCCATAAATCGAGCCTTTCTCTCCCTGCTGGCGCTCTCTTGCCTCATTGGGGGTGATAATATTGTTTTTAATATTAAGCGCATCAATATCGGCTTTGCTTTTTTCAAGCGCTGTTTTTTCCTGCGGATCAAGCTGCCAAAGCGGTAAAAATTCAAAGGAAAGCGAAGGGTCGATTTCTCCCCAAAGATTGAGCTGGCACAGCCTGAAAATCTTTTCTAAAATAGGGCGTAAATTGGCCTGCTGGAAACTCTTGATTTCATCATAAAAAACACGGATTTCCCCTTCGGAAGAGGCGTTCAATCCTTTCGGTGTCACCCCAAAGAGTTTGACCAAAGGAATCCCCGGAATAGCGGCTTGCGCTTCTTGGGATTGCGCCTGTAACGCATCCAGTCCACCAAGAGGGGTGGAGATAATTTTAATATCTTCATTCTCTTTATCGGCAATGATAGTGTCTTGTCCTTCAGAGAGAGCCTGCAGTAATTTGGCACGTCCCGTGAGACCGGAGGCATCAATCATGCCGCCGAACATATCCTCATCATTGGCAGACATATTGGCAGACATGTCCGTTTGTAAAACCAGCTTGGAAAAATTAGCGACAATATTGGCAACGGAATTGCGAATGCGCAGGTAATTATGGGCATAGGGCTTTAATTGCTGTGTCAGCGAAAGCCCGCCAAAATTAAAGGCGGGTTTCAATAGATCAGAAACCTCATAAGGCACCATCTGTAATAAGCGGGAATGATGGACTAAAATCCCTTGAACCCACCAATGTTCCGGCCGGTAATAATCAGGACAAAGCGGATTATCCGCACGATAGCTGTTGGGCGTCATCCAAATAGGCTCAATCAAACGCAGTTCTTTTAGACTATCTTTTGCAAGGCCGTTGGCAGTATGCGCTAAGGGAATGGATTGGCCGTCACTGTTAAGCAGGTCGCCTTCAATAGCGATCCAGAGATGTGCGACACCGTAAAGTAAGGATTGCTCTGCCATTTTTTGCAAAAGAGAGCGGACATTGAGGCGGAGAAGTTCTTGCTCCATCTCTTTGACACGGCTTTGTGCATTTCCTCCGGCATCGCTATTCGTTGTTTGAATGGAAATCCATTCCCGAAGCGCTTCTCTTGCAATTACGTGACAAGGCTTGCGAAGCTCAGGACGGTTCGCCATCTCTGCAAGGGTCGGATAGCCCAAGAAAACAAGGCCATCCTCAAAGGCTGATTTGAGAATATTTTGACTGGAAATATTTTCTCCAGCCCAGTCTGCAAAGCCAGGCATTGTGGAAAGTGCACTATCCATGACAATTTTATGACTTGAATGGCTGCTAATTTTTCCACGGACGCCCGGTGGTGCTTTGTAGGGGCTGTAAATTTTAGAAAGATTTTCTTGGGATGATTGCTGCTTTTGGAGTGTGTCTGCTTGCCATTGTGCAAAGCGGACGGAGGGGGCTTCCACTTTTTGAGGATATTTTTCTTTTATCAGAATGTCATGATTATCTTGCGGTTCTGCTTGATATTTTTTAAATATTTTAAAGTAATTTTTTAGAATTTTCATAATAGATTCCAGTTGTTATATATATTGATTAATTTTTAGGATTTATGGTTTAAAAGTATTTGGTAAGTAATATGTATTTTAAAGGTTTTATTTTCAGGTTATTTCCTTTCTTCTGAAAGGTTGGAAAGGTCAAAGCCTCTGATAGATTTCTAAATGGAAGTTTATTTTTATTTAAAAATAATATTTATACTTATATATTTTAAGTATATGATTGAATTTTTACTTAAGATGTAAGTATTTTTATTTTAATATAAATTAATTTTTTATACTTTTGATTAATAATATATATTTTCATTATTTATTATCTTTTATTTATATTTCATTTGTTATTACTTTAAATAATTCAAAGATTTTTTTAAATTTGCAGGATGACTTACTTTCCGTCTATTAAGAAAAGAGCAAATAAATTGAATGGCGATTGCGTATGATTCCCTTGGGAATATACAAGGGAGGCTATAGGGTTTCGGATGCGATAGACGCATCATCTACGTAATTTGGAGGGATATGGACTGGTTATTGGGAGGGGTGGGGCATTTAATGCCGCATATTTTTTCAACAGAATGGATTGACCAGCATACGACATTATTGCTTGCGCATGCGGCAGTCATTCAGATTATTTCTTCGGTTCTTCAGACGGTTTCAGGTTTAGCGACCCTTATTGTTATGGGGGCGATTATGTGGATGCAGGTACGTGCGCAACGGGCTCAAGTATCTCTTTCGGAAAAGACACATTCGGTCACAGAGCAAACTTATCTTGTAGCGCAAATTCAAAAAGATATTGCCCATAGCCAGTATGAGACAGGGATGACACAGATCCGCTGGCGTGTCTGGCGCAATTATGATGATCAGGTTTCACTTGCCTTGAACCAAATTAGGGCACTTTTACAGGGACAGTCACAGGATCGGGATGCCGCACTTGGGATTTATTCACAGTTACATGCTGCAGGTTATCAGCTTGTTTGGACATTTGGTGCGAAAGCTGTCGGTAACGAAGTGAGCGGCATTGATCACTCCTTAGGTCTTTTGGTGCGGGCGATTTGCGCCAAAGGCGTTCCGGAAAATGGGGATCTTTCAACCAATATTTTTCTTTCAGAAGGTTCTCCCGAAACAAAGATTACACAAGATCAAATTGCGTTATGGGAGGAGAATGCCCCGCGTATTACAGTTTTTTTGGATAAGATTGTGCAAAAAATTGGGCCATTTATGCAGATTAAGGACCCTTTTCTGACGCCTGTTGGAAAAGCAGTAGAGCGGGAGGAAAATCTCGTAAAATCTTCTTCTTTTGCTGAAAAACTTTCAAAAAAAGAAGAGGTGTGAAAATGAATTTTAACCTTTTAACGGGGTTTTTCTAATGAGCTGTGGGGCTCTTGGAGGATGCTTATGACTTATTTTTTGAATATTTTTTTGAGAGCTTCAGCGGAGAAGCCCTTTGTTCTTAAAAAAATTAAAATTATAAAAACGCAGAGATCAATGCATTTTTTGTGTGGAATGCTTATTTCTGCTTTTTTCTTTCTCTTTTCACTCGCCTATAAGGAACGTCATGCGTTTTTGCGTTTCTTATCCTATCGGACAGAGCAAGCACGCCGCAAAATAGATCAGGGGGGGAGGCAGGCCACTCTCATTGCGGGGCGTGAATATTGTTGTCAATGTTCATATTTAGAAGCCTTTCTAAAAACCTATCAGCCGGAGATCATGGCAACTTTGATCTATGTCCTTCAAATGTCGGGGATTGCGTTAGAAGATTATTTTGAAGCGCTGGAAATTAAGGAGGATTGGCCAAAATTTCAGCAACTGATGGGAGAGGTCTCCTTGATGGTCATGGAAAAAGCGAGGATTCCAGAGGGAAAGGGGAAAGAACTCGCAATTTTTGAGGTTCAAGAACGCTATATCCCAAAATTAATTACGGCGCTTGAAGCCTTTAAAGCGACTTTTGATTAGGTCGCTTTTTCTTTTGCCGTTTAAGCTTTAGCGAAATTTCGTTTTTCCTAAAAAAAGATGTAAAACTTGATAAAAGGGGTTTTGTTTAAAGATATTTAAGATTTGTTGAGGATGGATGAACGGTTTTTTTACCTTGGAGCAAAGCCTGCCCGTATTGTTCTTGCTGGTATTCGTCGGGATTATCTTGCTTTGGTTGAGCGCACGATCTGTCCGCCTTGTTGCACGGGATATGTATCGTACAGCTCAAATCCATGAGAACATTGCCAGAGAGCAATTTGAAAATGATCTTATTCGCACACGCTGGCAGGTTTGGCGCAATTATACAACGGAAATTATTAGCCTTGCGGCATGGTTTAATGAGGTTCGGGCGGCTTATCTTCGGGATCAAAATCCAGACCTTGTACTGAAATATGACCAAGATGGCGCTGAAATGATCTGGGCTTTTGGTTATGAAGAGATCGGTGTCGAAGTCAGCACGATGAGTGAGATTATTGAAAATCTTGTAACGCAGGTACGCACCCCAATGGGAAGGCTACAAGAGGCGTGGCAGTTGTCAGAGATGGAAAAAGAAGCTTCTATCCGTGAAAGTTGGCAGGAGGTTCAAAAAATTTGGGAAGATACTTCTCCTAGAATTCAGCGAAAATTAAAAGAAATTGAGCTGAAAATTCGTGCGAATATGCCCCTCCATACAGAGCCGCTTCCTCAAAAAGAGCGTGAAAAGCAAAAAAGAAGATGGCAAAAGGCCGAGGAATTTCGTCAAAAACAAGAACGAAGGGGCTGGTTTTCTTTTGGAAAAAAGAAGAAAGAAACACAGCTTATTCGAAAATTGTGAGGAAGGCCAAAAATGTTTAAACCAATGGCTTTGTTAAAACAAGAACGCCTACCGCTTGCCTTGGGCAGTGTTTCATGGCTAAGCCTGACGGGTTTGCTTTTTGAAATGACGCATCTTGCGTGGCTTTTGGCAATAAGCCTGTCCTTTTTTCCAAGTCTTTTCTTGCTTTTTACAGCACGTTTTTTCTTTGTGAAGCCTCGAAAAATAAGGCTTTCCCCAACAGAATTTAAAAGGATTGAAGCGCAGGGAGCCGGAGAGCCTATTGCAGCTTCAAATCCACATTTTGACCGTTTCTTGACAGATTTTGCCCATATCTTGGAGATGCAAAAACAATATTGGGAAACAAAAACAACGGTCTCTCCAGAGCCTGTCTGTGTTAAGGAGCCGAATTATGTTTCTTTTTCAACCGCTCTTAAAGATTATGCCCAACGGGAACGGGCTTTTACCCTTTGGCAAAATTATAAAAAGAGTGTTTTTGACCTTCTCCGGACAAGAGGCCTTACCTCTACGGAAGACGGGCAGGAAAGTTCTGTCGAAAAATTAAATTACACGCTTTCAGAACGGGAGCTGTATCTTTTTTGTCCGAAGGAAACGATCAGAGATGCGATTGAAGAGGTAAAATTCTTTCTTCAAGCACTTAAAAAGCGTGAAAAAGAACTTGAAGAGATTAATGCCTATTTTGATAAGGTGGCGGCAGACGGCATTTGGCTCCCCACGGCTAAAAAAGAAAAAATACAAGAATATCAAAAAAGCCAAGAACTTTGTCAGAAGCAGTTAGAAATAGACAGAGGGGAAATTTTGCGGAATTTAGAGGAGATTTTTACAGCTTTATAAAGGGCGTTTTTTTCTTTATGAGCTGTGTTGGTGGGAGGGAATTTTTCTAAAGACATTCAGGATAAGAGGAGCGGGCGAAGATGGCAATTTTTCGTGCTGGCAAGAAATTAGGTTCAGAAACAGAGCAAAACCCTATGACGGAAATCTTGTTCGCATTGCAACAGCTTTCCGAAAAGCGCCTGATACTTGCAGATAAATCCTATCATCTGGCGCAGAAGGAAGAAAAACGCAATGCCATTCGTTTTGAAAATGATCTGGTAAAGCTTCGTTGGGCTTCATGGAGCAACTATGTCCGCCGTATCTTTTTTATTTTAGAGGCGGTGAATGGATTGGATGAAGAGAAGCTGGAAGAGGCAAATCGCTTGATTGAAACAATCCTTGTCACCGACAAGCTTAAATGGACATTTGAAGATGCAGAGGTGCATAAGGAGGCTGATTTTATCCTCTCGCTCGCTGCAAAATTAAGTTTGGATGAGCATGATCTCGATAATCTGCCGGAAACAACAGCCAATATCCGTAAATCTCTCAATAAAATTGATAAGAAAATTGTTCCTTTGATGCGTATTCAGACGGGTTTTTAAAAGAAAATCTATATAAAAAGCCTCCGCCAATGTGGGGTGATGGCAGAGGCTTCTAAATAATAGCTAAATCTATTTTTTAATTATAATAGGTAGCTGAACAGAAGTTGAAAAACAAATAGAGCTTGTTGGGCGATAAGTTAAAAAGCCTACATTTAAATAAACAAGGAAACAGTCTTTCAACTTCAGTCCAGCTACTCCTCATTTTTTCCACGTCCCAACTCAATAATCAAGAATTAATTAAGTTCAAACATTAAAAAATATTTTAAATCCCTGATTTCTGCCTGAAATTCAGAGGATTTTATGTAGAAGAAAAATCTGGATTTTCAAGGCGAATCGATTCGAATAGAGAGAATTTTGAGTTAAAACTTAATGATTTTTTAATGCAATTTGCGTTTTTCTTTTGGGCATTGGGGATCAACTAAAATTGTTTCAATCCGTTGCAATAGAGGCGGCGGCAGGTTCTTTTCTTTGGTGGCGTTATCGCTTGAAATTCGTCCAGCCAGCCATTTGCGGGCATCAATCCGTAATTTTGCGAGATTTAAAGTTTCTGGTGTCGCTGTGTCGGCAATCTGAATGATTTCGGCATTTAAGGTTTCAAGAGAAAAGGTTGATTTTGGGGGGATATTTTTGGACATATAGATCTCCTTTTAAAAAAGAATCTGATAAAATAGAGAGAGCTGGAAAATGATAAAGGAAGCGTAAAAATGAAATATAGAACACCCGGCAGAAGTGCCTTGGAACTTTCGGAAATTTGCCTCGGCTCAATGATGTTCGGCGGGCCCTGTGAAGAAGAAGTTGCAAAAAAAATTATTGATTCCGCATGGGATAAAGGTGTTAATTTCATAGATACAGCGGATGTTTATCAATCTGGCAAAACAGAAGAAGTTCTCGGTCGCCTTCTGAAAGGAAAACGTAAGGAGTGGGTCATTGCGACCAAATTCGGCTATAGTATGGGACATATGGGCTTTGCGGAGCGGGTACGCAAAAATACGGATGGCCTGTCCCGAAAATGGATTTTAGAAACATTTCATAACAGTCTCAGACGCCTTCAGAGCGATTATGTCGATATTCTTTATTTTCATCGCTCTCTTCCGGGACGATCCTTTGAGGAGGGGTTGCGTACAGTCGGGGATCTCATGGCGCAAGGCAAACTGCTCTATTATGGCATTTCTAATTTTAGAGGCTGGGAAATTGCAGAAATTGTCCGTCTTGCGGATCAGATGGGAATTGCCCGTCCCTTACTTGCACAGCCGCTTTATAATATAACCGACCGCACAGCGGAGATGGAAATTCTGCCGGCCTGCCAAAATTATGGTATCGGCGTCGTGCCTTACAGTCCGCTTGCAAGAGGAATTTTGTCAGGGAAATATAAAATAGGTGAGAAACCTTCTGAAGATTCCAGAGTAGGCCGTGCTGATAAGCGCATGATGGAAACGGAATGGCGTGAGGAATCTGTTGTCTTGGCAGAACGTTTAAAAGAATATGCCAGAGAGAAGGGCTGCTCCTTGATTGCTTTCGCGATTGCTTGGGTTTTAGCTAATCCAAATGTCACTTCCATTATTGCCGGACCTAGAACGCTGGAACAGTGGGAGAGCTATCAAGAGGCACTTCAGGTAAAAATCACCCCAGAGGATGAGGTATTTATTGATCATTTGGTAAAGCCGGGTCTGTCCTCAACAGCGCATTATTTAGATCCTGCATACCCACCTCAAGGGCGTTTTAAAACGTTTTAATCACGTTTTGCCCTTTACGCCTCAAGGACATTCTAAAAATTTTTAATTCTTTTTGGGGTAATCAAAAAAGTGAAAACCTGTTCCACGTGGAACAGGTTTATTTTTCTAAAAAGGGCGGATAGACGTCGTCTTTTTCTAAACCGACATCGTGCTGTTGAAATATTGCATTCAGATTTTCCCGAAAATCTGCTGGAAGTGGGACATCTTCCGGCAGATTTAAGCCCATTTTAGGCGCTATTTCTTTGATAAAAGAGGGCGTTCCGATGATAAGTGTTCCCATCCATGCATCGGCATATCGGTCAAATTGTTCTACATTATAGCTGTCGCCTATAGGTTCTAAAGGAGCATCTTCTAAATCTTTTAATCCTTCCATCACAGGAACAAAGGCAAATTCAGCAATGCCGGAGATCAGAAAGCGATATAACGCATTGAGCGCTTTTTTCTTTCCTTCCTGACTGACTTCGGCCTCTGCGGTCCACCTGCCGCTACCTTCTTGACCTTTTGGAATGCGAGACTCTTCAGGGGCGAAGCCATTCTTTTTCAAGCTGGTCAATATGATACATTATGACCTCCTGTGTTTCTTTGAAAAAAGCAATAAAAAACCCCGCTAGAAGCGGAGCTGAAAATAGTTTTTAAAAACTAGTCTTTTGTGAGGGGCTCACGTCTTTTCCCTTTTCGAGGCCAAGGATATTTACCCTGATTTTCCCAGTTTGGAACGTAAGGGCAAGGCACATCAAATCCTACACCGGCTTGATCAAAAATCTCGCAAATTTCCTTACAAAATTCGGGATTAAAAGCTCCAAATTCCGTGAGCTGGTATTTCTTCTGTAATGTAACAGCCAAAACTGTCGGATAGAGGATTGTCAGCATCCAGTTACTTTCTCTATGGAAAGAAGGCGTCGAGGCATGATTGAGAAAGAAAGGATCATTTTCTTTAATAGGGCCTCTTAAATCAGCAATACTACTTTGAATAAGTCGCCAAGTAGCCTCTAAGGCGTGCTTGTCCCAGATTTCATCATCTGGATATCCATCTGCATTAAATAATCCAAGCATAGACCAATCTTCCCAATTACCCAGTTGGAAAACAGCAGCTTGATAAAAATCAACAAATATTTTCTGTGATGGAATCACGGCTCTCATCTTTTTCCTTTTCGAGGCCAAGGATATTTTCCCTGATTTTCCCAGTTTGGAACATAAGGGCAAGGCACATCAAATCCTACGCCGGCTTGATCGAAAATCTCGCAAATTTCCTTACAAAATTCGGGATTAAAAGCTCCAAATTCTGTAAGCTGATATTTCTTCTGTAATTCAACAGCCAACGCTGTCGGATCAAGGAATGTCAGCATCCAGTTACTTTCTTTGTGGAAAGAAGGTGTGGAGGCTAAATTAAGAAAACCGGGATCATTTTCTGGAATTTTTTTGCCAAGATCAGCGATACCACTATTGGCGAGGCGCCAAGTTGCTTCTAAGGCGTGCTTGTCCCAGATTTCATCATCTGGATATCCATCTGCATTAAATAATCCAAGCATGGACCAATCTTCCCAATTACCCAGTTGGAAAACAGCGGCTTGATAGAAATCAACAAATATTTTTTGTGATGGGATCATTTATTTATTCCTTTAATTGTCTCTGGAAATTTAAATTTTCGTTGATTTTTTCCAAATTGAGGACCTTTTATGCCAACAGTAACTTGATCATCAGGCGTTTGTCTCCCTGAATCTCCCGCTTTACGAATAGAGATATAGGTATCATCGTCAAATTTTATTTTTAGCATTCGGTATCCTTTGTAAGATTCGTCCATAAGTTCTTTAGAAGCAATACCTTGTTTTGCTTTATATTTGCGGACGCTCCTCACGAAATTTAAAGCGGACTGATAAGGGTCTTCTGAAGGTTCCATTATACGAACCGTATTTGAGCTTCCTTTTTTACCCATCCATTTTCCTTCTCTTTCCAGCCAAGGCGCAAGATTGTTCCGGATCGGAAAACGAAGCGAGCTTTTTCCGCTTAGTCGTAATCCTTTTTTCAAAATATGCTCAAGGAGGGAGATGGCAAGCTGAACTGCAATATTTTTAGCCCGCATGCCTTTGGATAAAAGTTTTAAGGGATTTTCTCGGAGAAGATCTTTCAGATCTGCGCTATCTGTCTCTGTAAGATTTTTGCTAAGATCAAAAAAATCTGTTGTGTTTCGTTCAAAATTTTCTTCGATAAAATGTTCACAATGTCTCTCAATCTCAGAAACAAGTGTGTTTTCACCATTTTTTTCAGCAAGGGATCGAAAATCATCCTGAAATTTTTTGACTTTTTCTTCTAAAAAGCCTTCATTCTTTTCAGAGTTCCCCTCGCCTTCTGCGGTCCATCTTCCGCCACCTTCCTGACCTTTTGGAATGCGAGATTCTTCAGGGTCGAAATCTTCAGCCAAAGCATTCTCAATACCAAAACGCTCTTTGAAAAAAGACACTAAAAAACCCCGCTAAAAGCGGGGTTGAAAAATTATAATAGATTATATTAATAGATGTTCGTGGAGATTGTTCATTTACCAGCGTTTTAGAAGTATAATCCTAAGTCTTGTTAGTATTCTGCAACCATTTTCATATATTTCTAGTTTTGGACCATGAGCAATACCACTGGCAAAGAAATTTGGATCTGTAAAAGAACTATTAAGTTTTTCTCTAAGTGTATCGATTTTCTCTTTATCAGTTTTTCTTTGCCAAGGGGCTTCTTCTGTTAAGCAAATATGAATTTTCATAATTGCGGTTCTGACATCCGTTTCCAAATCATCATTTCCCATTTCAGGGATTTCTGAACGCCAATAATTTTTCGCTGCAGTTTCTAATTTTTCACTAAGTTTCTCAAAACTTTGGAGATGTTCTTTTAAAACTTCTCTTCTCGTTGTGTAAGAAGATTTAAGTAGCCACAGAGCATTTCCAATCCATGATACACTCGCAGCGGCAAGAATAGTTTTCCATTCTTTTTCAAAAAGTATGAGTATATCTGTTAACAAGGCCATCAATTTCACGCCTTATGTTGGAGACGTTCTATTGCTTCGTCAAAATATTGTTTGGCTTGTTTAGCATAGGGTTCATTTGCTCGGCAATCTGCTTTAATAATCAGCTTCTGCTGTAATTCGGTAGGCGAAATTCTTTTGAGACGTACCAATCCACCAAAAGCTTCTTCTAAAAAAGAAGAAAAATAGCCATTTTCTCCATCTACATAGACGTAGAGCGGATCATTATTTGTTGCTTTAGCAAGGCGCTCTAAAAGCAATTTTTGAAAAGCTTCACCGCTATATGGGCCAAGCCGGATAAAGCGTGCTCCTGTTCTAGGAGAAAAATCTTTAGCAATGCTGATTGTGTTCATGGTGGTGCCTCGTAGTACTTTCTGTATTATTTACATATTTATGATTTAGGATAAAGGTGAGAGTTTGATATGCCATTTGATGAGTGTTCCGGAATATGGAAATGAGAAGTTATTTCCTTCACCATTTGCTTTACGCTGTAGAGAAAAATTTGCTTCTGCATATCCGCTGATAATTGTTACTGTATTTTCGTTATTTTCTTGAATTGGAGCGATAATTTCTGAAAGTCCTTTTCCCCTGTAAGATTTATTTGTTCCTGATTTATTAGGAGAGCATGCCCAGAATAAGCGATGAATATCATCAATAGAGTCAGCAGGAGGAATATCTCTGTGAAAAAATTCTATGGATTTCGGAATGGTAATACCCAAATCCACGCAGACGAGTTCAATTTCATTTTGACTTTCATCTAGTTGCATACAAACCCACCATCGCTTTTCTTTAAAAATTTTGAATTCTGGAAATTTTTTTGAAGATAAGACCGGATAAGCATGCTCAACTGTGTTGGCAATAGATTCAATTAAAGGAAGATTAAAGGCTCTCGTATTCCAATTTTTTTTGCTTAGATGCAAAAGTTTTGTTTGTAATGTTTCTATAAGGTCGGGAATAGCTTTATCTCCTGATTGAATAGGTAAGAAATGTCGTTCTAGCCAAGGAATTTTTTCAGGATTTAAAGTTATATGTTTAAAAAAGCCGATGGAATGAAGCATGTGTATAGCTTGAGAGTAATGTTTTTCTTTAAGGCTAGGAAGCCTAAATCGCTTTCCTCGTATTTCATTTAGTCTTTGAAATTCTGCAGTTAGTGCTATTGCCGTGGCAAAACCTATTTGTTGCAAAGTTCCAAGCTCAAGAAAAAATTCCATTGGTTCTTGGGCATTAATGGTTTCTCGCAACTGCCAGAAAAAACGTCGGGATATATCTGGCTTTTCTTCCAAACACAGATGAGGAGGAAAAGAAATTACTTTTAGGCCTAAGGGCTCTTGTAAGGCCTTGGCTCTGCGGCGGGTATGGCGATTGGGACGATGTTTCATTTTTCTAATGCTGCTTGATTAAGCTCCAGGCCGTATAGAGATCCGCAGGACTTCCGCCGGGGGGGACAACACCGATCCCTTGACCGTAGAAATTATAAACCTCGCCCTGATCGTCAATAGAGCCAAGCGGTTTGCCATATTGGTCACTGACCTGATAGCCGCCTTGCGTTGTATCTTTTGTGATTGTGCCGAGGATATTGCCGCTCGGATCGCTAATGCGATTTTGACCGGGGGAGCTCTGACTATCCACATAGGCAAGAACTTGGCCATTTTTACCCCGCACAATATCGCCGTTCGGATTATTTGAACTTTGCGTTACCGTTTCTGAATCCCCTGCGCTGTTGCTAATGGTGGCACTGTCGGCCCCTTGCGTGATGCTTCCCTCATTATTGCTGTCTGTGCCGTCGCCGATAGAACCGCTGTCAGCTGTTTGCGGACGTGCAGGTTGTGGGGTTGATTTGCCATGCAGGGGAAAGAGGAACTGATCACCGCTATCTTTTAAGCTGTCCTCGACAGATTCCGCAAACACAGAAGAAGCCTGTATGCCAAAAGTCATAAGGCCGAGCGAAAGAGAGAGACAAAAGATTTTCTTGGGGAAAAGGGATAAAAGCATTTTAATGACTTTCTATTTGAGCGAAGCTCACAAAAGTGCCATCTTCGTTCTTTATAAGATTTGGCACGCACGTTGTATAGAGGGGCAGGAGATTCCCCCTATCTTCTTAAAAATCTTGATTAGACTAGCGGATCATTGGATAAAGGCAAGCATGAAAAAAATTCTCTCTTGTATGATTCTTTCAAGCCTCGCCTGCACTGTAGCGGCAAAAGGAGAGACGATCCTCTCGGCCGAGAATATGGATGATTTTCATCCCGAAATCAGTGCGGGTAAAGTCCCCATGCCAGAGGTGCGTACGACAGAAGAAAAAACGGATAGCTTAGCTGTCATTCCGTTTGAGGAGGGCGATCTACCGACAGAAAATAAGGGGAAAATAGAAGAGATCGAAATCTATCCCACAGGCCAAGGACAGTGGCGAAAAACATCTGAACCGGATAATCCTGTCAATAATGTCCTCAAAACAGAAAAGAAAACCGGAGAGGTTATGCAGGCACCGACCCTCAAAATCGGTCCTCAAAACCAAATACCGGAAAATCTTTTTGGGAAATTGTAAAAATTAAGCCTCGTCATCTTCAGCTAAATTGTCTTGTTCACTATCCCCCTCGTAATTTTTGGCCGCACCGACAATCCCAATCAATTCAAATTCAAGACTATTATCCCTGCCTTGTAAACGTAAACGGCTTTCATTCCGGTTGAGACAATGAAGCGCCTTGCCACTCTGTGAGCTAAGGTCCGGCGACGGATGTAAACACCAATCATAAGAGACATATTCCGCCTTTAAGGGGTTATATTCTGATAGATTGACGGGATTGCCATATTTCTTTACCGCATGATCCAAAACATTTTCTATCAGCCCCGTTTCAGGCTCATAGGAAATATGATCGACCGAAAGCTCCTGATGAAGAGGGAGCCCCGCATTACACGCAAACTGAACATTTATTGCGCCTTTTTCTCCCTCGGCGCTTAACTGCGTATCGGCAGTGCAGGTTTGTGGCTCTGGCATACTGCCGGAAATGGTGATGTTATGCAGATTAATCCCAAGATAATTTGCAATCGCCGAACGGGCTTGGGCGAAAGTCATTCCTAGCTTAACACCCCCTAATTCAAAATGATCCGGACGATTGTCGGAAGGGAATGTTTTGAGGCGTGCCGTCGATACAGCTTTGGGAGAAGGGCGGGGCGTGAAAGACGTTTTCGACATGTGCGAAGACGGATGAGGAGGGGAGGAACGGACTTTGGAAGATGTGAAAGGCGCAGGTTTTTTAGAGGCGACATTTGCCATGCTTGCCGTCACATCCTTTTTCATCTGCGTTAATCTTTGCGCATCCTCATTATTCTGCGTTTTCTGTGAAAAAGAAATGATTTCTTTGGTCGGTTTCGCCTTCGGTGGCACGGTTAAATCTGAAAGCGTATGCGTTTCAATCGGCAAAGTCGTCGTCTCAGCCGCAAAAACAGGTAGAGAAAAAGCAGGGAAGACAAACAGAATACTGAAAGAAAACGGCAAAAAGAAAGAAATCAATGGTTTTTGCGGCATTTGTCCCACCTTTAAGCCCCTGCTGATTTATCCCCGGAAATGATTCTATGTTATGGCATTTTTGAAGAAAAAACACTTCTTAATTTTAGCCGTTGTTCTGAAATCATGTTATTCCGCCTCACTGCCCAAATAACCGGTATTCGCATTTAAATCCTCTTTTGGCTTTTTGGCTTTTTGTTTTTGCACTTCTTTTGGCGGGATGGGGAGAGGGGTGACATAGGTAAAAGGCTGAAAAGGCCTATAAATACCAGCGACTTTGGTTTCTGAATTGATAAAAGGCGTGCAAACGAAGGTAATGCGATCACATTGATACTGCAAATCTCCCTTGCTTTTGAGCCGGAGAAATTTAGGCTGAAAAAAAGGCTGATATAAGGGGCCTAAAGAAGATGTTTTGAGGCGATCTAATAAATCTTTATGCACTTTGCGGGCTTGGAGAACAAAATTGGGAAAGTTGCACCGCCCATCGAAATCACAATCATCGGAGGCCGCTTGCCATTGCGTGATCCAATCATTGCGATGGTTAAAACCTTTGGGAATTAAATAATTCCTTCCCCACGGCGAAGCCCATAATGTGACATCGCCATTGCTGTCGAGATAAAGATCCTGCCATTCCTTGACAGTCTCAGGCTTAAAACAGCCAAGACCGGAATCTAAACACATTAAAACGGTCTCCGGCCCTTTGTGCAAACCGGTATAGGGTAAAGGCGGCTTTTTTGTCTTGGGCACAGGCGGCACCGGTGCCATATAGGTGGGAATATGGGTTGCCTCAATCGGCTCAAAAAGCGGCCTTAAATTATCAATCGGTGCCTCTTTGGGCATACCATAAGCTTGCGCTGTTTCAGAAAACCCTAAGAGGGCAAGAGCGAAAAAAAGACAGCTAGGGAGAGAAGAGAAACGTATGGCTTTAATCATAGAGGGCAGATGGGCTTATGAACGTGCCGTTCCAACTTCGGAAGCGGTTGGAATGGGGGCGGCCTTATCCTTTTTCTCTTGTGCTGTTGGTGCATCCTTGTGGGCATCAGGTTTGGAAACATGCGCTTCCTCTGCTCCCTCGCCGGAAAGCGGTGCCGCACTGGTCAATTCCGTTGGGGCGGTCACATAGGTTAGGGGCTGATGCGGACGGTAAAAACCAACTTGTTTATCGGGAGAGTCGATAAAAGGCGTGCAGATATAACTGAAGAGATTGCACTGATATTGGATCTCGCCCTTGCTTTGCATTTTTTTCATTGTTGGCTGGAAAAAGGGACGAAAGGCTTTAGGAAAATTATATTCGTCAAGCATATGCAACATGTCATGATTGGCTTTGCGCGCCTGCTGCACAAAGGCAGGAAATTCACATTTATCCTTTGTCTCGCAGTTTTTCTCAGCCTCTTTCCATGCGGCAACCCATTCTTCCTTGTGGTTATAACCATAAGGAATCAGATATTTCTTGCCCCAAGGCGCATCCCATGTGCCGACATGATAGCGGCCGCTGGCATTATAAAGCTGTTGCCATTCGGCTTTATTGGCAATCTTATGGCAGCCTAGTCCACTATTGGCGCAAAAAGTAATGGTTGCACCGTCAGCCGCCTGCGTTCTCCCTTTGAACGACATATCAAGTTTTTGACATCCATTCAGCATTAAAAGAGAGGAGGAGGTCAAAAGAATTGCGGAAATCGGAACAATTTTCTTCAAAAGCTTCATAGAGAAATTTCTACGCCATCATGTCAAAAAGAAGGAAAGGAGAAATCAATTCTATACGATTTTTTCTTAAAACTTCAAGGAGCAGATAGAATATGCCTTTCTTTGAAAAAAAATGCGGTCTAGAAATTGAAAATGATGATGATTCCCTCTTGCCTTAAAGCCTCTGTCAAAGCCTTGCTCCTTGCTGGCCTCTGCCTTTTTTTGCCGTTGGCGGCAGGAGATGTTTTTGCCCATAGAGCGCCGGAATCAGATGAGATGATCTTGCCGGCCCCCGTGCCGCTTGCAAAAGCTCCGCCCCCAGCCTTTTCAGCCGTGCCAGCCCGTAAAGCCTCGCCGGCCCCTCGCTACCCGGATGCGAAAATCTATGGCGGCCGTAAAATGGCAGAGGCTGGAAAAATTAAGGGCTATGTTTCGGATACGAGCCATTCTAGGGGAATGGTGGAAAAGGCAATGAATCCGAATGAGGGCAACAAATTTGCGCCAAACCTTTCTGAAAAAGCGATGCAATCTCTTGAAACAATGCCGGCAGAGGCCATGAATGATGCCAGCGATCAGATCGTGCAAGAGGCAATATCGGGCAAAGTCCCTGAAATTGAAGCACCGCCGCCACGCCCTATCAATCGCAGTAATCCCCAGCTGGAGCGGAAATTTCAAATCTGGTTTTCGCTAACAGAGGGACAAAGAGAACTCCGCTCTCTGATTTATCCGCTTGTGCCTGTGGTTTTAAAAGCCTGCCCGACATGGGATGCACAGCTTTCAAGCTGGACAAGCTGTCAAAATGCCATTCCTGATCAAGAAAAATTTGCCAAAAAACTCAAAACCGAAAGCAAGGAAACACAAATCCAACAATGGTTTTTCCTCACAGAAATGGCGGACATCGGGGCAAGTGAAGATGACATCTTGCGGGCACAAACTTTCTTAGCAAGATATTTTTCTCAAATGATCGAAGATCAGCTTCAAAGAGAAGGCTGGTGCTATGGGCCTTCTTGGGTCGCCGCCTCGGAACAGGTCTGGATGAATTGCACCAAAATGCCGCTCCGCAGTGCCCGTACCGATGCCGGCTGGGGACAATATCAAAAACCAGCCAACGCCCCCCGCCCCCGCTGGCCAATGCCTAGGTAATGCTAGCGGATAAAACGCCAGCGCCAGCCTTTTTCGCTTCGGACATAGCCGAAAATAAAAAGCACTGTGAGCAGTAATGAAACCGTAATGATTTTCAAAAGCCCGTGAAAGACAATAAGGCAAAAAAGAAGATATTTCAGAAAGGAAAAGACGACAAAAAACTTTTTCAAACCGGCAGGAATAGCAGGGGGTTTGGCGTAGGCTTTTTTGAAAAAAGACCAAATAGCATTTTTGAAATTTAACATTCTTTGAGACTATTCCTTATCTTTAAGAGAGTCCCACGCTATAAGATTGGATTTTAGAGAGAAAGCCCTCCTCTTTTTCATTAAGTCTATTTAGAGGATGAAAATCCTCTGTAAAAAAGCACTTTTTAGGATTAAAATTATCTTAGAAAATATTTGTTTTTTAACCTTTTTCTAAAGGGTTGAGGTTTTATGCGTCATCAAAATAATGAACAAACAGAGAACGTTGATAATAACCGGCGTTTCTTTATCCGCAGTGGTGCGGGAGCAGCCGCTTTGGGCGTTGCCGCAACATTAGGCACAGCACGTTCCGCAAGTGCTGAAAATAAACAGCACGCCAGAGGCAAAACCGCTTTGACAGACCCTGCCAAAGCCTATCCGGCACCGCCTTACCCTTCTCAAGAGCAGGCTTGGCCGGGGATACAGTCTAAAATGCACCCGGTGCCGGATTGCGGTGAGAAAACATACCAAGGTTCTGGCCGTATGAAGGGCCGTAAAGCCTTAATCGTTGGCGGAGATTCCGGTATTGGCCGTGCTGTGGCGATTGCGTTCGCAAGAGAAGGCGCAGATATTGCGCTCAATTACTTGCCGCAAGAACAGTCAGACGCAGAAGATTGCGCAAAATATATCCGTCAGGCTGGCCGTAAAGCCTTTTTGATTCCAGGGGATTTGCGTCAGGAACAATTCTGTGAGTCTTTGATTCAACAGGCTGCAAAACAGCTTAATGGCTTGGATTGCCTCATTGTCACTGCCGGGCGTCAGAAATTTTGTGATGATATTACAAAAATGACAACAGATGATTTTGACTGGACGTTAAAAACCAATCTTTACGCTCTGTTCTGGCTTATCAGAGCGGCGGCAAAAATCATGCCCGAAGGGAGCACAATCGTGACCACAGCCTCTCGGCAGGCAACAGCACCAAGCCCGACTTTGGTAGATTATGCAATGACAAAGGCAGGTATTGCCAATATGACTTTGTCCTTGGGAACCCAGCTCTTGGTGCAAAAGGGCATTCGCTTAAATTCTGTTGCGCCGGGCCCGGTCTGGACACCGTTACAGATTTCAGGCGCTGTGCCGCAGGAGAAGTTTAAAAATTTCGGTGGAGATTCCATCCCGACTTTTGGTTCAGATACGGCTTTGCACCGTCCGGCACAGCCAGTTGAACTTGCACCGCTTTACGTTACGTTGGCCAGTGCTGAGAGTAGCTATGCAACAGGTGAAATCTGGGGCAGTACAGGCGGCCATTCCGTTCCTCCGAGAATATAAAAGTTAAACAGAGTCTTAGGCGTTCTTCTTTATGAAGAGCGCCTTTTTCTTGAGATGAAATGATTTTCTGATAGTTTCCCTGCTGATTTCCATCTGCTAAACTAAACGCTTGCGTTAAAGCGGCATCCCCAATGCCGTGGTTTCCCTGCTGATTTCCATCTGCTAAACTAGCGGCGGATCAAGAGAGGAGAAGCTTTTAGCCGTGGTTTCCCTGCTGATTTCCATCTGCTAAACTATGAATTATTCTAATCAGATAAATGTCGGTGCCGTGGTTTCCCTGCTGATTTCCATCTGCTAAACTTTGGGCGATTAGAAAATCTGATACTTTGTTGCCGTGGTTTCCCTGCTGATTTCCATCTGCTAAACTTTCTGGCGGCATTCGTAATCGCTAAAAGTGGCCGTGGTTTCCCTGCTGATTTCCATCTGCTAAACTCGCTGGGCGTTGCTTATGTTTCTGGAACTTGCCGTGGTTTCCCTGCTGATTTCCATCTGCTAAACTATTGGCGGCTGCAAGCATTGGTTTTCTGGGTTTTTTCCGCTTTTTTTCGCCGAAAATTCACAGTAAAACCATTTGTTTTGTAGCTTTTTTCTCTATTTTTTTGCCAAGACCTAACATTAGCTCCATACGTCCATATTGCTTGTCTGTTACTTGCAAGGCACGAATGGAGCCAGCTTTGGGCATCGCAAGCCGTGTACGATGCAAATGCTTATCAACAGCCTCCTGCCCACGGCAGACTCTGGCATAGACAGAGAATTGTATCATGATAAAGCCATCATTGAGCAGCGCATTTCGAAAACGTGTGGCGCTGGTGCGCTGAAGCTTGCTTTTAACGGGTAAATCAAAAAATATCATTAGCCACATAAATCGGACATCCTCTTTCATGACTCGCATTCTTCCTCTGATAAATATTCACTTTCTTCAATAAGGGGCAGATATTTCCCCCATGCAGGGAGGTGAAAAGAATCAGGTGTTTTTTCCCGAATAGCAGTGACAAGACTCGCACTCATGATTTCCGTTGCTGTTAGCAACGTGACAATTTCCCCTTTCATTTCAATGGAGAAATTAAGAATATTGGCCATAAAGCGCCGGTCTTCTAAATCGAGTTGCCCCATGCTTTTCGCAGGGTCAATATCTGAACGCATCAGAAAGCGTTTGAGCGCTAACCCATCCACAAAAGGACGGTAGGGCTCAATGAGATCATCGGCCAAATTAAAAGGGTTTAATTTGGAAATATGAAAAAGTCCGAAAGCAGGTAAAAGTCCACTCGCGGCAATAGATCGGGCAATCATCGCCCGCACAATTGCATAACCGTAATTTAAGAGGGAATTTCTAAAATCCGTTCCGTCCGCACGAATGAAATTTTGAAAAAGATTTCGCCAGTAAAAACGGGCGGCAACTGCCTCCATATTCTCGGAATCTCCTGATTTAACGAGATCGGCATAGCCCAGTAATTTTTTGCCACCCTGTAAATTTTGATTTTCCAAAAGCCGCCCCTGATTGCGGATTTTCCGCTTGATAATTTTCTGCCAAAGCCGTTTTTTCAAAGGGGTGCTTAGATTGGCCTGTAAATGCGCTATTTCCGCCTGTGCGTAATGCTGGTGAAAGGAAAGCACCATGCCGGCAGGATGATGCCGTTCATCGGGCACAATCAGCATAATACCGTCTTCGCTAAGCCGGGAAAGCAGGGCAGCGCTTAAATTTATCTGTTTTGTGTCTAAAATAATGCAGGCAATATCTTCGAGCGCAAACGAATTTTCCCCCGCTTCACTTTTGAAATAGAGATTCTTACGTTTTAGACTTAGTGAGCCTGATTGGCTGATATGGAGATTTTGCCACGCCATTCTTCTTCCTTTTAGAGTAAAGAAGAAGAATGGATCATTTTTTCAATAAAGGCAAAAAACAAATCAAAGAATACAAATAAACGCCTCTTTTCTATGGAGTCGTTTATTTAATAAAAAAGA
Source organism: Acetobacteraceae bacterium (assembly GCA_004843165.1). Taxonomy (NCBI): domain Bacteria; kingdom Pseudomonadati; phylum Pseudomonadota; class Alphaproteobacteria; order Acetobacterales; family Acetobacteraceae; species Acetobacteraceae bacterium. Next base: position 854,713 of record CP039459.1, on the reverse strand, counting down.
TGATTTACTTAACGAGATTCTTTCCCCGCTTTATAAAGTTGGCCAAAACGATCAATGTGATATTTTTCAAAAAGAGGTAAATTCTTTACGCCGATGCTACGATAAAGTTCTTGGGGATTATTAGGGTTTTTTAAAACAATTTGTGCTGTTGCCCGACCAAAGCTGGCATAATATCCCTCTATCATTTCGCCTTTACGGATAATTTTCACATAGCTGCCAGGATATAAGGTAAATTCAAAGGTAAATCCTTTACTTTCGTCCATGAAAATCCAGTCTTTTTCATTTTTTCCTTGTATGCAGGCATGATGTGGTAAAATATTTTGCATAATCTGCCACGAATAAATGGGAACGAGATAAAATTCTTTCTCTCCTTTGTTCTTTCCGCTTGTTTTTTGTTTGCTGAAAACATCTAATCGGGTGATAGAAGCCGCCGCAACGAGGCCTTTGCGGCTTTTCTCTCCACGGCCTGTTTTGAGTGGAATACCAGATTTCTGATCTTCCTTTACCACAATACGGCGGATCTCATCCCCTTTGGGAGAACGGGGGAGCGTGTCAGGCGGACATCCCTGCGAAATCCACGTCTCTAAAGCCGCTTTAATATGCGGATTGCGTTCAGGATCTTTTAAACGCCCTACAAGCTTTTGAACCTCTGCAGTTTTGAGACCTTTCAACGATTTTCGGGAGGAAACGGAGAGTGTTTCTGTTTTCTCGGAAATTTTAAAACGCCGAATGGTTTCCTTATGGCCTTCCCCTCTTGCCCGTCTGTTTTCAGGACGTGCAACAATAATTTTATCCAGCGCCACTTTGACATCTTCAGGAAAACGATCCCAAGGCAAGGGGGATTTCCGCAAATTACGGTCATCATTTGTCCGTTTTTCATTTTCTTGAAAACTTTTCTGAATTTTTAGAATTTCTTTTTCATCCACACAGGCGACACAAATGGCATCCAGCGCATGATGGCGGTCATCTGGAATACGTTCCCTTCTGCCCGTTTTGGGATTTTTCTCTTTTTCTTTTTTGAGATGTTCAACCCCCCAGCCTTGACGCAATGCCGCAGTTAAAGCGCCGGGGCGGGTAAACACACGTTTTTCACCGCCTTTAGAGCGTTGGCGGTCTTTCTTATCATAGAAAAGCTCCGCACATTGCGCCATCAGACGGCTGGCATATCTTGTGTCGTTAAGATGCCTTTCCGTTAAGCCTTCTTGCAGTGTTTTGGTCAGATAATTTTTCTTTTTAATGCCGCATTTGCTGCCTTTTCGGCTGATTTGCTCAACGGATTCTTGAAATCGGTACCATTCTTCCGGGAGCTTCGCTGCATTGAAATATTCATAAGGTGTCAGATTACCCTTCTTGCGATTTTCAGAAAGGCAGGCAAGCGTTTTATTGTTAAAAGAATTATCAAAGGAGCGGCTTTTGGGTAGAATATGATCCACTTCAAATTCAGGTGAATGAAACTGACCGGCAGGAATAGCTTTCCCGGAGTAAAGACAAAATCCTTTTTGCTCTTTCCAGAGACGGTAACGCAGTAAATTTTCACTACTGACTTGATATTCTTCAATGCCAAGAGCATCTGCCGCCTCTTTTCTTTCTAGCTTACGTTCTGCCGTTGTTTGGTCCAAGCTGGTTTTGAGTTTGCCTCGCTCATCGGCCGACTTGCCGACCTCTCGTGCAAGTTCAATGGCAATTTTACCCGGCAGACCAAATTTATTCTGCATCGCCCAAAGCTGTTTTAAGCCTTCTGTAAGGGCCTTGCGGGCGGAGGGATTGGCAATGCGGTCTTGCCCCTCTGTAAAATCCTTAATGAGCTGGACAAAATCTTTGTGCGTTCGAATTTGTGACCAGTGATCCCGAGAGGCCGCCGCATGGTTATAATGAGCCATTTCACAGGCCTCAGAATAGACTTTCCCCTCTAACAAAAAGGGAAGAATTTTACGGCAGGCTTTCGTAGAGAGATTTGCTGCCTTTGTAAAATCATTAAATTTGCCATTTTCAACAGCATCTAAAAGGGGCGTGTAAATCTCCTCCGGAATATGACGTTTTTTAAATTCTTTTGCCATATTCTCAGGCGAGGCGAAGAAAGACAGGATTTCGGCGCAATCATCAAGCGTTCTCAGCTTTTTTGCACTTTGATGCAATGCGGCCCAGATCTCCGTTCCCAAAATCTGGTACAGCGCATAAGAGCCGGAAAAAGAGCCTTCACTCTTATTGCTGCTCAAGGCAATTTCTTTTTTGCCTTCTTCTTTAAAGGGAACGCCGCCAAAGGAAAGATTTTCATCCAGCCTGAGGAACTTCCGTAAATCCTTATAGGTGAATTTTTTCTTAGGCGTTGTAAGCAGCTCGGCAATCCCTAACAGCTCTTCGGGAAAGAGGCGGCGGCTGGAAATCAGGCCGTCCCGATCTACTTGCGGAATTTCAATATGGTTTAATTTTGAAAAGAAGCGGAATTTTTCAAAAGAGGGCGCTTTCATTGCCGCCCTTTTTTCTGATTTTTCAAAAGGACAATTTCCTAAAAGCCTATAGTAATCCTTTTTGGGAAAAGGCAATATGGATAAAATTCTGCTCTAGCGTTGGTGTGGCAATTTTTGAACCGAGATCCCGCTGATTGTCAAAAATTTCTTTGACTTCTTTCAGCAGTAAATCACGGGATGGCGTGCAGTCGTAAATCTCATTGCGGTTGCGTAAACGCCCTTTATGCGCTTGATAGTCGGGATGTTGTGTCAGAACTTCCGCAAAAGTGCGGTAGATTTGGGGATTATCTTCGATAATTTTTGCAACAGCGTTATAGGCCTCCTTGATACTGCTATCTTCCTTGCCACCATTTTTGGCATTGGATTTAAAACCCCGGTGTTTGGCAATATGACCTAAGGCGACGGCGAGTTCAGGGCCTGAAAGTCTGACATCCAGCCCCCGTGTGCGTAAGATCCAAGGGGAGAGATTGTCCCAGCTTTCCTTGCGGAGATAGGCACCGATATGGCCTAAAATTTCCCGGTCTTCAGGATCTATTTTTTTACTGTTGGGAAGTTTTGTCCCTTCAGTGCCCAGTGAAATATCGGGATCAAATTCAAATAAACCGGCTTGATGAAAGAGTTTGCGAATATTTTGCATCCGTTGCCGCCGCCTGCGGATAACACGGCGTAAAAGACGCTTTTCCCGCCGATTTTGATTAAGCGGTTTACGTGTTTTATCTTCTTCGGGCGTATTAAAACACCAACTGCCGGCTGCCAGAATGTCGGGGGCGTTAGGGTCTTTTCTGTCAATAACGGCCCAGCCACAAGAAGCAAGCCCAAGATCAATACCGAAAGTCAGATTTTCTTTAATTTTAAAGGATTTTAGAGTGTTATCAGACATGAAAGGATCCCAAAAATTTTAAATGAAACCTTGTTAAACTAGATCGGTTTCTTTAAAAAGAAAAATGGAAATCAGGTGGGAAACCACGGTAAGATAGAATTTATTCTATTTGCAGGATCATCCCAACAATCTTTGGATTTGGTTAGCGTTCATCGCATGATCGGGAAATTCCTTAAAAAAGGCGTTCTTCTTTATGAGGAGCGCCTTTTTTGCATCTTTTTCGTCACAATCTATAAATTTGCGTTTTTTGAGCGGGAAAGAGATTGCTTCTTTCTTAAAACTATCGTTTTGATACGCCATTAAATCTTTTTATGGCATTTTAAGGTCTAAAAATAATGACGCTTATTTTTTTAATATTATTTCCTATTTTTGGCATTACATATCTTTGTTTGAACAAAAAACATAAGGAAATGGTCAATCATCTGCTTAAAAAAGCTTTCGGCTGGTTTCTCATCCGCCGTAAAAAGAAACAGCTTGAGGATGGCGATACCCGTAAGGATAAGCTCGAACAAACCCAAAAGAAAAAAGAGCAGGAAATAAAACAGGAAGTCAAAAAAGATATTGAAGAAGTCAAAGCGGAATAAAGCCTTTTAGAAATCATCTTTTCCTTAGAAGGGAAAAAAGGTTATAAATAAGAAAGCTTATCTTCTATTTTCATGAAGCGAACTTGCCTTATATGAAACCTTTCTCCCTTCTCCTTCTTGCCGGTATTTCTCTTTCGGCTCTTTCTCTGACGGGCTGTATGCCAAATACAGACTACGCCATGCTCTCGCCAACCTTGCAGGATGAGGCGATCAGAGCGGGTAAGGGGGATGTTGAGGCGCAATTTCGTCTTGGATGGATGTACCAGAATGGGCTGGATGATCCAAAAACCAATCTAAAAATGCCCCGTGATCTTTCAAAATCCGTGTATTGGTATCACAAGGCGGCGCAAAAGGGCTACGATAAGGCACAGGTTAATCTTGCGTGGATGCATTTTAATGGCGCAGGCACACCGCAAAATTTCTCTTATGCGCGCAAATATTATCAAAAGGCCGCTAAACAAGGAAATATCAAGGCTGAATATGCGCTAGGCCTGATGTATGCAACCGATGTCGGTAAAAATCTGAACTTTGGAAAATCTATTTTTTGGCTCTCTAAAGCCGCAGATCATGGTTTCCATGAGGCGGAACTTTGTCTGGCCTATCTCTATGAAACCATTCCGGCAACCCCTTTAACCCTGACGCCGGAGCAGGCAAGGGAGGAAGCCTTTAAATGGTATTCCAAAGCAGCAGAACATGGTTTTGCAAAAGGACAGCTTAAACTTGCCCAGCTTTACGCCGAGGGAATTGGTGTTGCACAAGATAAGCAAAAAGCCTTTGAACTTCTTTCAAAATCTGTTGCACAAGGCAATCAGCAAGCGCAATTCGCACTGACACGCTTTTCAGCAGAGGCCGGTGATGCCAAGGCGCAATTTGAACTTGGCCAAATGTATCAAACGGGACATGGCATACAGGAAAATCTTTCTCTTGCGATTCAATCCTATCAAAAATCGGCATGGCAAAATTATGCGCCGGCGCAATATGCTTTAGGCCGCCTTTATTCACAGGGAAAAGGCGTGCGGGAAAACCGTGCTTGGGCAGGGCATTCCGCTTTAGAGGAATTTTATCCAAGTAACAAAGCCACGAAGGAAGATCAGCAAAAAGCGATTGGATTTTTTAGCAGATCAGCCGCACAGGGCAATGCAAAGGCACAATTTGCGCTTGGTGTTGCTTATGAATATGGTGTTTTTGTTCCTGAAAATGGCCAGCAAGCAATCCATTTTTATCAAAAAGCAGCAGAACAAGGCGAGGCGAGAGCGCAACTGGCGCTTGGAAATGCTTATATGGGGGAAAATGTCCTTCATGGGGGAGAGCTGGCCGGAAAATGGCTGCAAAAAGCCGCTGATCAGAAATTGCCGCAGGCACAGTTTAAATTGGGGCAGCTTTATGAAAAAGGACAGGGGCTCTGGCCACAAAATCGTGAAAAAGCCGTGGAATATTACCGCCTTTCCGCCGATCAGAATTATAAACCTGCCATTTTTTCCTTAGCACGTATGTATGAGGAGGGGTTAGGCGTTAAACTCAACATGCCGCTAGCAGCGCAGATGTACCAAAAACTTGCCGACCAAAATATTGCACAAGCGCAGTTTAAACTTGGCCAAATTTATGAAACAGGCAGCGCCAGTAAAGATGCGCTAGAGGGGATCGGCCTACCGGCAGATTATAAAGCGTCAACAAATTGGTATCGCCGCTCCGCACGTGGGGGATATGACAGAGGCCAGTTTGCACTTGGTATGGCCGAAATTCTAGGCCAAGGAACAGCGAAATTACCGCTAAGAGGACTTTATTGGGTACAAAAAGCGGCAGATCAAGGCAATGCCCAAGCGCAATTTACGCTGGGAAAAGTCTTTATTGATAAAAATCTTGGTCTTTATAATCTTGCCAAAGCGGTCGAATATTTCCAAAAGGCAGCAGCTCAAGAACATGCCGGCGCAGAGTTTGCACTGGCCTTGATTTATGACAATCCAGATCATCATCTATATTTTAATAAGACAACAGCACAGAAATATTTCTGCCAAGCGGAAAGCCAAGGCCTCGTTTCCGTTGAGGAAGTCCCGGAAAAACTTGCCGATACGGTCATGCGTAACCGTAAAATTGATCTGAAAAAAGCGGTTATCGTCCAAAAGAAAGCCATCGCCCAACTTAATGACGGCTCAGTGCGGTGAAAGATTTGTTTTAAAAAGCCAAAATTTTTAACAGGTTGTGATAAACCTGTTAAAAAAATGGAAAAATTTTAACATGTTATGATAGACCTGTTAAAAAAACGGAAAAATTTTAATATGATTTGTTAAAAATAGAAGGTTTGAAATGGTTTATACAGCAACAGCCTCTGAAAATTTTTCTACGAATGAAAAAGCCCTCTAGAAAATTCCTTTTTTAAATCCTTTAGAAGAGGAGATTTATACAAAAATAGATACAAAAGCTGTTCTGAAAAAGTTAGTATCTGCAAAGGCAGCTTTGGCACGTCTCAGTGGAACGGCACGTATTATACCCAATCAAGATATTTTGATTCATACATTGTGTCTTCAAGAGGCAAAGGCTTCATCTGCTGTGGAGAATATTTTCACAACACAGGATGCTTTATATAGAAAATTCATTTTATTTCCAGCTTTCTAAAAAATGGCTTTAAAAAGTCAAAGGTAAGTAATTCTTGTTTTCCAATATGAGTTTTTTGCCAATCATAATTATGCGCTCCTTTTTTACTGACTTTTTGACTAGAGCAACATTCGATATGAAAGCGAGACTTTGCTTTATCAGGTGTATCAAGGGTAGAATAAGATGGATTGACGAGAAGTTTTAAAAGTGTGTCGTCGATGCAAATATTTGATGCCAATTTTATAATTTTAGGATTATGAAAGCGTTTGCACTGTTTTTCGACATTACGAGCACCTAGATCAATGCTGTCATAGACGACAAATAGAAAACTATACTGCTCATCTGAAATGCGTTTTTCTAAGTCTGAGGCTATTTTATCAATTCCTAATCTATCTGGATTTAGTCGTTGTCCGTTTGGTGTAAAAATTATATCAATATTTCTTTTTTGAAGTTCTTCTCTAAAAATTTTTTTGATAAACTGGAAGAAGTACAACTCTCCTTTGCCTTCACAGAGAATAAGACATTTTTTAGATGCAATACGAGGAAGGGATTTTCTTCTTACTTTTAAACCAGCCATAAGAAATTAGCTTCCAAATGGTAAAGCGCCGTAAGCACCGCCCAGATATTTAGCTTCAAAATTTTCATCAGATCGAACACCCTTCATCTGAGATAAGGAGTAGGCTTCGCTTGTTCCTTCGATTTTTTCAGTAAGCCAAATATGGGATTTTCCTATACGACGCATAAAATGAGGGTTGTGAGAAACAAAGATAAGTTGTGCATGTCCAGGATTTGTTTCGTTATCATTAAAAAGCTCAAGAAGGTCTTCAACGATATGGGGATGAAGATCATTATCAATTTCGTCTAAGATAACCTGCCCGCCTTTTTGAAGAAGTGGAATGATGAGACCTAAGAGAGCGTACAGTGCACGTGTTCCGCTACTTTCTTTATTTAAGGGAAGTTTTTGGACTTGATTATTGCCAATATCATGTAAACCGTAGGCTTCTAGTGAAATTGGCCCTTCCTCAAGAATTTTCTTTAGTTCAGGCATTTCTTTAGATTTTTCTTCAATTTGTGCAATTATGGACGGTGGAAGATTTACTTTCTCCTGTTTGATTTCAAGATTGGTTAGTCCTAAATCTATTTTTCGTAGATATTGACATGCTTTTTCGAAGAGATTTGGGTTTTTAAAATAATGTCCTGTAATTCGCTCGGCAAGTTCATCGGTAGATAGATGCCCCGTGGCTGTAACATTGCTGCCTGAAAGGGTCAGTATCTTTAATTGAGAATCGGGTCGATGTTGAAGAAAAGAAGAAATGAAGCTTGTATTTTTACGGAAACTTTTTGCAACTTTTATATATTTTTCGAAGTGAGCCTTACTGGAATCTCCAAAGAAAAGGATATACTCATTTTCTTTCGTATCCCAATTCCGACGAAAAATAGTTGCTCCAGAGCCGCCCTGTCCTTTGGGACGTCGGGTTAAAAATTCTTTATGAACGAAATTTTTTGTTAACTCTAAATGATAGGTGAGAACGGTTCCTTTGTTATCAACCCAAACTACTTCAAATAAAGTAGGGCTTTCTACATTAAACCAACTTTCAACTGGAATTTTTTCAGAGCGTCCAAGTTCTTCGAAGGAATCTTGAAGAAAAAAGCTTAAAAAACTGAAGGCTTTGAGGATAGATGTTTTTCCGCTCGCATTTGCTCCCCATATTCCAAGGACAGTTCCTAAAATTTCTCCTGAGGAGCGTTGAACTGCCCACTCATCACTGAGTTCTCTTTCATTCATTAAAAAAGAAATTTCAGAACGTTCTTTAAAACTTTGGAAGTTTTTAAGGGCAAAAGATTTGAGCATCAAATTTCCTTCTAGTTGAAGGAAATTATCAGCAGAAGAGATTCGTTTTTTATTCATAATCCTATCTTTGGAACGTTTTTTCGTTTGAAACAAGAGAAAAGATGCTCGAGTTCCACTTTGAATAATTTTTTATAACTAGACAAGCTCTCTTTGTACTTTTAGCATCATCTTCGTCTGAGTCTGCTTTAATCTTGCAGACACACATCTCAAAAGAGAAGGTGAATTATGGAAAAGCGTGATCAAGAAATTGAACAAACCATTCTAAATTATTTGAACGATGCGCCCATCGACAAAGTGCGTAAAGTCACAGATATTTTCAATGCCTGCGGCGGCGGTGAAACAATTGATGCGCTTCGTGCCTTGGAACGTGAAGGCAAAGTGACACGGATTAACGAAACAGAATATAAGCTTAATCAATAAGTCTTTTTAAAAGCTCATCGAATTTCGGTGAGCTTTTAATTTTTGTGATGAAGAATTTTTAAAAATCCTAGAAAGGATTATCCGAAAGATTTGCACGTGGATCTAACGGACTGCCTAAAAAGGCAAAATGATGGTGGCTTGTACATTGTTTAAAGTCATTGAGAAGCGGAACGATATGGGCAGTCGGCAGACTTTTAGGCTCCCCTAAAGAAAAATGCATCCATATTTCTTGCCCCTGCGCCAAGCTATCTACGAGTTTTTGCAAATCCTGTGATGCAATATTACTGCCAATTGTCGAGGCCGTCTCCGCAATCATATTAAAACGCTGCTCAAGGACAGTATTTTTAAGCGTCATTTCCCCTTCGGAATGGGTCGGTAAAGTCCATGTCGTGTCAAAGGCACGAACCTTATTGGCTTTTTGATTGCTTAAAAGGGTGAGGGAATTTGTCATGTTCGGCACGCTATCTGTCAGATTTATTTTGATAAAGGAAAGCGTGCAGGCAACAGTCTGGATAGAATCAGGATGGCTATATGTGCTCGAAATCCAAGCTTTGTCAGGCGAAAGCTGAAGAAAAGCGTGAATTTCTTCCCCTTCAGGGAGATTTTTTTGAATAGTCTCTCTTAGATCTGGAGCCTCATCAGCAGAGGCGGAAAAAGGGCTGAAAATCAGCATAGCGCCGAAAGTAAGCGATAATAAACGAGGCGAGAAGAAACGAAACTTTCCCATTGTCATGCCCTTAAATTTTTTAAGATAATTCTAAATTCAAAAAATGATAAAGGAAGTGTAACGGATAAAAGACCTATTGGACAGAATGATCCGAATGCCAGTTATGCTGCATATCCTGATATTCTTCCGCCCATGTCGGTAGTTTTTCCCATGCTAAAATATCGCCGCAATCAAAACCGGTGAAGAAAGCCTCTGGCGTCATTAAAGGGGATTTTATCTTTTCTGCCATCATAAAAGTGGTTAGATAGTCGCCTAGAATAAAGGGCAGCATGGGCTTTCTGCCATGCAGAGCATTTTCAATTTTACGCAATTTCTGTTTGATAAAGCTCCGCTCCATATCCAAAGAGAGCTGTGGATAGGGAACGCCTTTCAAGACCCCTTTAAGCACTTCAGCGCCACTATGGGAAAAGGAAACATCCAAAAGTTTAAGCTGGCGTGCAATCGCTAAAAGCCAAGCGAGCTCAACGGTCAAAGCCAATTTGTTGGGGGAGGCAAATTTCGCAACACGGAAACCGGTATCAATATCACGGCCTAAAAAATCATACTGGTCGGGATGCAGATCGGCATCTTTTTCCATACTTTCCTGATAGATCCAGGAATCTTCGGCAAGAACAGACCGTTCTTCAAGTTCTTTTTGATCGTGCGGACAACGTGCAGAAGAGGGAAGAGAGATGGTGATATTGGGTAAAGGAAAAAGTCCAACCCAGCCGGTTCCCTTTACATCCAGTGGCAGACCAGAGGATTCAAGTTTACTGCCATAATGCTGTACCGTGGTGCAAAAGGCTTTGATGACAAGAGAGAGATGCACAATATCTTTGAGCGTTGTGCAAAAGAGAACTTCATCACCGAGATATTTCCAGAAACGAGGCGGAAACTCGGTATATTTTGCCGTAAGCGTGGAGTGACTGCACTCAATTTCATAATTTTTGAGGAAAATCTCTGGAAAACATTTGTAGAAACGCCGCTGAATCATGACCCAGTTCGGATAGGCTTTTGAAAAGCGGGTCGCATACCCACCTTCTCCCGATTTAAAAGAGGTAGAACCAACCAGATCGGCGGAAAGAAACAAACGTGTTCTCGGCGCAGGATATTCTATATTTTTCTGAGTCATCATATTACATTTCTAAAGTTTCTTTGATGGTAGCAAAGCCTTAAAAATCGGTCAATTTTGATGATTTAGAAAAGAATATCTCCGCAGAACATAAAATATTTTTATTTAAAAGTTGCTTTTTTCTATATGTATTTTATATTGGAGTTGCAAAGGCCGTACAATATCTTACGAGATGGTACGGTCATTTTTTTGTCTTGATATTAAGAATTATTGTGGCACTTACTCCTTATAATAAATCGGCTTTAGGCGTTTCAGCTCAAGTGCAAAGACTTATTGATAAGGGAATGCTTATTGTAAATCAGCAGAAAGCTAAAAAATATCTAGAACGTATAGGATATTATCGTTTAAGTGCTTATTGGCATCCTTTTAAAGATATTCCACAAGAACTTTCATCAAGAAATTTTAAAAATGGCACATACTTCGACGATGTTATTTTATTCTATCAATTTGATACGAAGTTAAGAAATAATCTTCTCTTGGGATTAGGGCGTATTGAAATTGGGCTTCGTGCGGCACTTATAAATTTGTTTGCTTCGATATCTAATGAGGCATACTTAGAATTAAGTAATTATTCCCTACAGCCTCATCTAAAAAAAAAGAAATTGGAACTTCGTTTTCTCAATCCATTTGATGGTATCAAGAGATGCTGGAATAGATCAACGGCGAAAGATTGCGTTAAGAATTATAAAAGCAAATACCAAGACCCACCACCAATTTGGACAATTGCAGAAACGTGGGACTGGGGAACGCTTTCTAATATTTTTCAGTGCCTTGATCAGAGTTTGGCTAATAGATTTTTAGATTCACTCCAAAGACAAGCAGGCTTATCTCGTCAAAATTATTTTTTAGCATATGATATTTTGCTTTCGTGGCTAAAAAGTTTAAATGCTTTGCGTAATTATTGTGCGCATCAAGAGCGTATTTGGAACAGAGACTATACTTTTAGAGCACCTCAGAGGCCACAAGGGAGTAGTTCACTGCTAGCGTTATTTCCAAACTCTGAAAATGTCCGACTTTACCATCTCATTGTGGTTATGTGCGGTTTTCACCGTCTACTCAAAATAGATGATGTATGGTTTGATGAATTTATAAATTTATTGTCGAGTGCGCCAACGCATCCTTTAATTTCCTATTCAAGGGCAGGTTTTGCACCAGATTGGATAAGAACAAAACAACAGCTTGATAAGTTGAAAAATTGGATGAATCAATGAGATTTTTCTTAAAATGCTTGCCGATTTTGGCTTTTCCGCTTGCTGTTGCTTTACCTGCTAAAGCGCAGATGGTGGCGATTTTAGGTCATTTTCCGGGGGTTGAGAATGTCGATTATGTGAGCAATGTCCAAGCATGGGTCAGTGCGAGAAGCGATCAAAAGCAGGGAGCCGCTTCAGATGCCTGTTCGCTGATTTATTTTGAAATTCCAAAATCTATGGCCGATATGGGCGCACCGGTTTCGTTTGTGGGGCGAAAAAATAATCGGTTTGAAATCCGGGCGCTCAATACAGAGTGGCCGATTTTACCAGATCAAACTGGCTGGCTTTCCTTGAAAATCAATGGGCATATTTACCGTTTTAAAATGTCTTCGGATGAGGGCGGTGTTATTTCGGGGGGGCTGAGCGGCACAGAACTTAAAGAAGTCTTCAATGCGCTCAGTCTGGTTGGAGAATCACCCTATAGCCGGATGATTTTAACCTATGCGGAGAATAAATCCGCCCATGATTCTCGTTATGACGGCACTTCGAACGGGGCGATTAATAATATGGACACCGATCCCAGAAGCCGTGCCGAAGCGGCCAAACAAAGACGCCTCAACCGTGAGGCCAATAAACCCATTGTCAGATCCTTTTCTGTTCCGGTAAGAGGGATCGCCAAAACCATCGACAGTTTTAACGCTTGCTTAAAAGAGCTGGATTGAACTTAAAAAGGTTTGTTGGGGGCTGGAGCGGGCTTTGGCGCTTGGTCTTTGCTTCTGAAAAAGCCTTTTTGGGTGGGAACAGGGATAAGCTCTCCGAGATCTGCAATTTGATTTGTCTGTGCGCAGCGTTTGAAATCATTGATTTCAGGGGCAATATTTTTGAGAGGCAGACGAACGCTTTTTCCAGAGGAATAATCCAGCGTGCCCTCGACATTTCGGGAAAGCGTATTCAGAAGGGAACGCATCTCCTCTTCGGGCATTTGTGCGGTGATTTCATTTGTTTTGCTGGCCTTCATATTAAAATGATGAATCCAGTGACCAGCGCTTAAATTGAGCGCTCCCTTTTCGTCTAATTTTAGATGCCATTGGTCGCTTCCGCTCTGAATTAAAATTTTATTTTTCTCTGCGGAAAGAATCAAAGCAAGATTGATTCTTTTTCGAAAATGCGGCCGTTCAATATAGGCTAATAAACATTTGCTCGCCGGCTTTTGTGCATTACGCCCCGAAGGATCTGCCGGCAGGGTGCGCATGGTCATCCAAAAGTGATTTTTGCCCATATTCTGCTTGAGATCCGTGATGGTTGATGAGCCGTTGGTTTGGGCAGAGGCTTTCGAAGGCAGCGCAAAAAGACAGGTAAGGCTTAAAATGGCCGCGATCGGCGTAAAGGGAGAGAAAATTTTTTGCATCATCCGCTTCTCATATCCAGAGATAGAAGCTTTTCCAAGGGCTCTTTTCATTCATGTGACACTTTTGAAAAGCTGTGACTTTTTTAACGCTATTTTTCTTCTTTATGGCGGAAAAGTAAGGAAGGATTGACAGAGAGCATGCTTATTATCTCTTTATAACGGAGCATTTAAATCTGATTGGTAAGGCTATTTCTTTTAAGAAGATATTTAGGATATTCAATGACTCTTGACGCGCTACTCCATCACGATATTCATTTGATTTTAGTTCTTCTCTTTCGTGAACTTAAGCATTATCTTTTTCTCTCTGCTGAGCTGTTTGCTGGATTTGCTGTCGTGATGGCCTATTTACGTTACACAGGCAGAACACAATTTATGCAGATGAATGCGATTGATATGATCGGCAGTTTTATTCTCGGTGGATTGCTGGGCGGTATTTTCAGCAGCTCTATGAGTTTTTATGATTATATTGTTTCTCTTGTGCTGAGTGTGTGGATGCTGGGGACACTAAACTATCTCTATCTTCATTCCGATTTTTTTCATCATGCGACCGTTGGGGACCCCATTCCGGTGATAAAAGATGGCAAATTCCTCATGGAATCCATTTTAGCGAAAAATACCAAAGTCGATATCTTAAATATTACGTCACAGCTTAATCTCAAGGGCATTCTATCTTTCCGGGACGTTGCTTATGCGCAAATTGAGCCTGACGGCTCTTTAACCGTTGTGATGGAACAAGGGGAGTTGCCGGCAATGGTTATCGTTTATGCCGGTGGTATTCGGGACGAGGCGCTAAAAATTATCGGCAAAACGGTGGGGGATTTATTTGCTGATATGAAAATCCACCGAATTGATAGCATTAATGATATTTTCTTAGCGGAATATGTCAGAGGCTCTTTTCGCTATATCTGCAAAACGGGCCATGCCTTTCCGCAATATTAATCGCTTATTTCTAAAAATTTTTCTATTTTAGGCGCTACCTTGACCCCTCAAGGCGGACGGGCAATAAATGAAAAAGATTGGATGAATTTTCCCTGTTTCCTCAAAGGCTGTGCTTAAATGCGCTTTTTTCAAAAACTTCTTTTTTCCTCACCAATATTGCTGGCTTTAGCCGGCTGTGGAGATTGGTTTAACCAGCCTTTCATCAATGGGGTTCAGAATGAGCGCTTTCTCTTTGAACAGCTCAATGAAACGGTGCGTCTTAATCTTCAAAATCCGTGGTTGCCGGTCGACATCGCAGAGGATTTGGTTAAAAAACAGGGTGAGATAGAGGAAAAACTCGTACCACTGGAAAAAATTGTCATTAAATATAATGAATCCGGTATGAATGATGACGATTTCTCCATCAAATATGTTCCGCATCAGGCTATTAAAGATAACCGTCCTGTCCGTGCGATGATTAAAGCCTATCAAAAAGAAGTTCACCGCAGCCTTATGACTTTCGGCAATGTTGGACCGACAGGCTTGCCGTTGGATATGGGGGATCTTTGGGAAAAAGATCAAAAACATCGTAAACATAAAGAAGTCCAGCCGGGATGGGGACGGGTGCTTGTTCAAGACAGTCCTTTGATTCAGGATCTTTTACCACGTCCTTGGAATGAAGGCGTTGGTACGCAGGCAAGATTACAAGAACAGGCAGCCAAACATCAGGAAACAGGTGAGAACTGGGGGAATGCCTTTCCGGAGGCCCTTAATCGTGAGGCGCAAACACCGAAATATGCGGCCGATGCGCCGAATGATAAGCAAGATTTGGCCCAAGCCCACGGGCCGCAAAAAGGCTTGCCGCCAGTGAAAACAGAGATGCAAAAGAAATGATGAAACGCTATTTTTTACTTCCTTGTTTGCTGGTTTTTGCAGGCTGTAATGCGACGGTTAACGGCCCTTTCCTTAACCATGTGAAGGCTGAAAAGCGGCAGGCACAGGATCTGGAATATGTTGCGGATCAGCTTATCCAGTTTCCGGATTTAAAAGATCCGGAGCGTGCAAATCTACGCTGGCAAATGCGTAAAGTGGCGAGCGAAATTGCGGCAGTCTCTAAAATTGCGGAAATCGTGCGTGAGCATGTCGCCAATCCGTGGTGGGGGGATTGGTTTTTCCCTTTTGACGGCTGGGGAGAAACGCCTTTTTATGTCAGTGATGAATCTGTTGCCCTGAACCAGTTGACCCGGACAGATCTTGCGGATCTCAAGCGTATGATTGACCAAACCGAAAACGCTTTTGGAATGCATATTCCACTGCCTTCTCATCCAAAAATGACTTCAAAAGAGAAAAAGGCCGAAAAATTAGCTCAGCTTAGGGCAGAAAAAATCGCAAAAGCCAAAGCACAAGGTAAAATTGACGATCCTTTCACAGAGAAAGAACCGCCAGCACCGCAAAAATCGGTACAAGCCCCTCCAACCCCGGCACCGCCTCAACTCCAACCTGAAATGCAGGAATTTATAGGCGGAAAATAAAAAAATGTAGGAATATTGCAAGGGTCAGGTGTCCTAGAGGAGCGACACCCTGTCAGTGGACGGCGTCCGGCAGTTTGGCATTTCCCAGAGCTTTTATCTCTCATTGACAGGTAAAGACAATGCCTGTTTGCCGTCATGCTTCACAATGTCAAAATTTTTTGTCATCACACTTAATTAATAACGTCAAACTTTTTGCCATGATATTCGTCTAGCGTTAAATAGCGTTCGTTTTTACTTTGCTTCATCAATGAAATAAGTCTGTGATGCTGTGCCAGATATCTTTGCTGGCATTTGCAACCGTACTCCCTATGTCTTTGCCGGTGTCGGCGGTTTTGCTTGCCGCATCTTTCGTTGTGTCGGCTGTTTTGCTCCAGGCATTTTTGGTTGCGCCAGAGGTTTTCTGCCATGTGTCTCTAAAGGCCTCGCCGGTTTGGTGCGCAGCATTTCCGACAGAATGGCCTGTTTCTTTAAAAGCCTTTGAGGTAGCGTGGCCACTTTCTTTCCATGCCTCGCTTGCTTTATGGGCTTCGGATTTTTGTTCTTCTGTTTTGGGGGGTAAAAGATCATCACGTGTAGAGAGATCTGCCCATGCGCTTCCCGTAAGAAGAGCGGAAAAAACGATTAAAATTGGAAAGAAGGAACGGAAAAGACGCATATCAAAGCATAAACTCTCTGGCAGAATGAAATTTAACCTTATGATATTTCTGGATTTTGATTAGAGTGCAAGGATGTTTTTGTTTTGAGGATATATTTTCTTGGTCGCCTTACTTCCCCCGTCACAGCCACCGGCTTTTTCAGTACCAAAAGAAATGAATGAAAATTCGGGACTGGAGAAGTTATTTCAACAGGCCGTATCAGGCAATCCGCAGGCGCAATATGCGCTTGGAAATCTTTATGATTTTGGACAGAATGGCTTGCCGCAAAATGAGGAAAAGGCTGTTTTCTGGTGGGAAAAATCGGCACAGAAAAATGCGGCCTCCGCTTATGCTTTGGCTCTTTGCTACCAGTTTGGGGAGGGGGTTAAAATGGATGCGCGCAAAGCGCAATTTTATCGCAAACTGGCCTCAGATTTGGGAAGCGCAGAGGGGGCTTTAGCCATAGGGTTGGACTATCAGCTGGGAAAGAATGTTGCCAAGAATGGTGCCGAGGCGATGAAATATTATAAATTAGCGGCCAAGCGGGGCAATATTGAGGGGAAAATTCTGCTGGGGAGTGGGTATCTCTCAGGACTGAATGGGAAAAAAAATCCGCAAAAAACGATGCAGGTTTGGAAAGAAGCGGCCGAATGTCATAATATGGAGGCGGAAAGGCTGCTGGGTGCCCTTTATGTCGAGGGGACGGAGAACTTCCCTATCAATATGGAAAAGGGCCGCTATTGGCTGGAAAAAGCCGCAGCGCATGGCAGTGCTAAGGCGCAATATCAGCTTGGGGGGCTTTATGAAAATGCCCAAACGCCAGATCATTGGAAAATCGCTTTGAAATATTATGAGCAGGCCAGCGCTCAGGGTGACCAGCGTGCCAAAGCACGTTTAAAAAGCTCTTGAAAAAGGGGATTAAAAAAGCTTAATCCCCTGCATTTTGATCAATTATTGATTGAAGATTTTTTAGCGAGGTTATAAGCACCGAACCTATCTGCCGGTGCGACAACGCCGAGATTTTTGCCATTGGGATCGGTCACTTGGCCTTCCGCATTGATTTTGCCAATGATGTCGCCGCCTCCATCGACAATATCACCATTCAGATTGATGGTGCCGAGCTGGACGCCCTTGGAATCTTTAACGCTTCCGGCAAAGGCACCCACATTGTCACCCGAAGGGTTGCCAACATTAAGATAGGAGCGGCTTCCGTTATTTTGCGCCATTGCAAAGGAAGTCGAAAGGGGAAGTGCGAATAGGGCAGAAGCCAGTAAAAAAGTCTTTTTCATCGTGATATTTCCTCAGTCGGAAAGAATTTAGGGGTCAAAGCATAGCATATTTTGTAGAAAAGCTAAAAAGATCACGACCCGTTATTTTCTGGCTGTGCCGGTGCGGTCTTGGCCATTTTATAGGCGGCCATTTGATCACCGAGATCAACAGAACCCAGCCCTTGGCCATTATCCGCAAAAACTTGACCATTAGATTGAACACGGCCGATATATTGGCCTGTTCCTGCATCCGTAATGGCGCCTGTCGGATCAATATTTCCGAGAACATTGCCGTTATCATCTTTGACCTGCCCTGCAAAATCACCTGCGGAATTTTCTGCTAAACTGGTTGGGGGTGCCCCTGTTTTTTGGGCATTTTGCGCCAGCGCAAAAGCGGCATTTTTCTCACCGGCCGGAACAGAGCCAAGAAGATGCCCATAGGGGTCAAGAACTTTTCCGTCTGCACTGACACGTCCAATAGGATTACCTGTGGCCGCATCGGTAATATTGCCTTGATTATCAATAGAACCAATAATTTCACCGGTCGCATTTTGAATATCGCCTGTAAAAAGTGTGGTATTATTCACGGGCTGCGGCACATAGGCAGCATTTGCTATCGGTAAAAGATAAAAAGAAAACGCACTGAATAAAGCCGTTACGCAGAGAGATTTTTTCATAAAATTTTCAGTAAATAAAGAAACAGACAAGGCGAAATGTTAAATTTCCCCTTGTCTCTAAAAAACGAAAAAACTTAGCTATTGCCGCCATTATCTGCTGCACGGCGTGCTACTTGGAAAGCGGCAAGACGGTTGCCGGCAGGTGCCGTGCCAAGTGGTTTGTGGTTGAGATCACTCACTTGGCCTTTTGCGTCAATTGTGCCGACAGGTAAAGAGGTGGCGGCATCGGTAATGACGCCGGAGGGCGAAATGGAGCCGATAATATTGCCGCTGCTGTCTTTGATGTCACCGGCATAGGATGCGGCACCGCTGACAGGGGTTTGCGCACCGCCGGGACGTGCATTGAGCGCCATATTATAGGCGGTCAGCTTATTGCCATTAGAGGCAACACCGAGCGGGGTTCCATCCGGTGCGGAAACTTGGCCATTGGCATTCACATAGCCAATTTGCGTGCCGGTGCTGCCATCGGTAATGGCACCTGTTTGGGAAATATTGCCGACAAAAGCCCCTTGAGGTGTTTTTACCTGCCCCGCATAGATGCCGGCATCCTGCGCATGGGCAAGGGGAGCTGTTAAAAATGAAAATGCTAAAAATAGAGGAGAAAGGCCTAAAAACGTTTTTTTTCTCATTCTCTTTATCCTTTAATTTCTATGGCAAAAAATAGATGTTTTCTGAGAAACGATGAGAGTTTTCCCAGAATAAGTCAATTATGCCCCAACATGCGGCGCAATATTTGAGAAAGTGTGTTTTTTAAGTCCCCGCATTTGCCGCCGGGTTGAGATTTTGCGAGCTGACGGAACCCTGATACTGAGCAGGGCCAATATCTTGTTTTTGCATTTGCGGGCCCCTGACGGCTTGCGCTGTCGCCTGCTCTTGCGGTGTTTCCGCCGGAGCTTCTTGAGAAGGGGGGGCAGGATCATTGGGCGGCGGTAAATCCGTTCCGCTGGAGGCTTGGGAAAAATTTGCGCCGACACTCGGTGTCATGGGATTCATCCCGTCTTGATCGCCATCATCTGCACCAGAAGGTGCTTGCGGTGCACCGCCTTGCGCACTGACTTCGTTATTAAAGGCCGCGTTGGCATTATCTGTACCTTGCTGTGCCTGTGCCGCTGGAACTGGCGGCCGAAAAATCTGCGCCGAAGCCGGTGCGGCCGCATAAAGCGCCATAAACGCAAAAAAGAAGGGCAGAGAGAGGGATTTAGACATAAAGCAGTTCTTACGTAGAGGGGCTGTTGGCCGAGGCAGGATTGGCAGAAGGGGCATTTCGGGCGAGATTATAGGCGGCGAATTTATCGCCCGGCCCGACTGTGCCTAAAATCTGATCGTTGAGTGCTGTGACCTGGCCTTGTTCATTCACATAACCAATAAGTTGATGGCTTGTTAAATCAGTGATAGCGCCATTGGGAGCGATCGAAGCAATCGGTTTATTTTCCGATGTTGTCACCGTACCTGCATAGTCACCGGCGGAGGCAGATGTATTTAATTGGGAGTCTGTGGAGAGATCGCCAGAAACCTGCTTCATAATCGGTTGTTTCGCAAGTTTATAAGCGGCGAGGCGGTCGCCTTGAGAAACCGTGCCGAGGACAGTGCCCTCAAAACTCGTGACCTGTCCCATTGGGGTAATTGTGGCAATCGGCACACCGCCTTGCAGATCAATAATTTCGCCTTTTTTGGTGATTTTACCAAGCTTTTCACTATTGGGCGCAATAATATCGCCGGCAAAAGTACCGACATTAATATCCGTTCCGGCATAGGCGGAGGGGATAAAAACAGGCGCAGCGCCGAGAAAGCATGAAAATGCGAAGCAACAGGATAAAGAGAGAATTTTTTTCATAGGAATCTTTTCCAAAAAATCTGAATGCCCCCACTAACCCTTTATAACGAAGGATCAGGAAAGACATAGCTTTTTCTTAAAAAAAATCCTTAAAAAGGCAGAAAATGGCGCCGAGCCTCTGTTAAGTGGCGTAAATATATGATAAAATAATTACTTGTCTAACTAAAATAATTACTTGTCTAACTAAAATAATTACTTGTCTAACTAAAATTAAAATTTCTTCAAAAGAAAATAAGGATTATCACTGATGGTTATGCGTGTATTCGGCAAGCTTGCAAAAACAGTTGGCGCACCGCTAGCGACTTTGGTCGTAGAGAGAATTACCTCTTACGTGGCAGAAAATTGGGAAAACTGGGCAGCGTCTTTGCTCAAAGAAGTTGGTGCTTGGTGGAATGGTAAAAATATTGCTGTTTTAGGCGCAACCGCAAGTGGTAAAGATTCTTTTATCAGCTGCCTTCAGAAAGAGGAGCCGCATAAAGGCCATGTGAATACAACAGGCGTTGAAAAGGTTGAGAGTTTCCGCATTGATTACCCTTTTCCGGACGGGGAAAATATCTGTTTTAATGTCAAAGAGGGGATCAATGTCGGCGGCGAAGACGAGGACAAAGAACGCTATTGGAGCAAAGTCCTTGAGGGGGCGGATCTTATTTTCTATCTCATCGATTTCCCCAAATTTTTCAAAGAGCTTCAGGCTCTTGATTTAGAGGAAATGGCGCAAGATGGTATTAAACTTAAATTGGCGCTGAAAGAACAGCAGGGAGAGGGGTGGCGTATTTTAGAAGATATGCGTTTTCTAGCCTCTCAGATTTCTTATTTTCCTGAAGGCAAACGCCCGCTTGTGAGTGTCCTTTTAAATAAATATGATCAGTTGGAAGGTTTCCCTGCTCGCTATATCGCACATGCAACGCCGGAAGACCGAGAGGAAATTTTAGAAAATATTGCGCCCAGCTTAAATCTTTTTCTGTCGCTGATGCAGCCGTTGATGAAAAAAGAGCTTGGTACGTTCCGTAAACAGCTCAAAACGATTGAGCCGATGAGTTGCGGCAGCTTGGATCTCTTTAAATTCTTTTTCCCAAATATTTTACGCAAAGTTGCCGGAAAATAATTTTCTCATAAAGGGGAAAAATCATGGTTTCTAAAATTACTTTAATTTTGCCAAATTATCGCCAGTCCCATGCGCTTTCCTATCAAGTGAAAGTGGATAATGGACAATGGTCTGAAGGAACGGCATCCGATGTGCCGTCTCTGCCGCAAGGATGCGGCAGGGGCATGTCTTCGCAAATGTTTCGAACCTACGGGGCGCAGACAGTTTTAGGACAGGCTGTTCGCCGGACAGGAGAGAATGTTTTTTTGCTCACAACCCCTGCCGGCGAGGATATTGAGGGGCGAACCGTTTTTCTGACGGCTTTTTTAAAAACAGACGAGCCAATCCAAAATCTTTCTGGTCTTTTAGAGGGGGCAGAAATTGGATTAGAAAATAATCTGCAACTTTTGGAAGCCATTGAACGCCTTAATCAGCTTGGAACGGCACAGGAAAAGCGTGAAATTGCGGAAATGCTGGTAAATTTTCAGAGGCAAAAACAGGGCACATGGTTTGCTAGTAAAGCCTTTCTGGGGGTTCCGGAAGATTTTTCCCCTGATAATGGTCAAAAAGGCGGCGTTGACATCCGCCCTTTGGACAGGAAAATGCTCTGGATTGTCGCCGGCATTACGCTGGTTGTCGTCGGAGGGTTAGCCCTGCACGCCTGCCAGACAAAGAAAAAGAGCATTTCAATGACGGCGCATCCGGTGAAAGACAACAGCTCCAAATTGGATCAGCAGGTTTTCAACAATCCTATAGGAAAAATGGAACAGACCGCCCCGTATTTTCAGGATTTGTCGGAAAGCGATCTGACTTAGAGCTGAGGAAAAAAGCTCGGAAATTTTTGAACGCTTTTGAAAAGAGGGCCAAACTATTTCAGGAATCCTCGAAACAGCGCAACGCCAGTTTGGAAAAAGCGTTGCTTGATCCCCAAACGGCTTTGAAAAATTTCAGAGAATCAGAGGCTAAAAAAAGTTGCCACAAGAGATTCAGGAAGAGAAAAAAGAAGATGACAGATAAGATGCAGGAAGTGTCTGTAATCACTCAGGCAATGGAATGGGCGTATGATAAAGCCATTGATGGCGTTGGCATGCTCGGCACGGCGGAGGAAATGGCAGAGCAGTATCTTGCCAGTCATCGGGGAAATCGCCTTGTCGCCGCAAATTCTTTAATCCGCTGGCAAAATAGTAAGGCTGGTATGAGTGGTTTCGCAACAGGACTCGGCGGAATCGCAACGCTGCCGGTGGCTATCCCGGCGGATATGGCATCCATACTCTATATTCAGCTCAAAATGATTGCGGCGATTGCCCATATGGGGGGACACGATATTCGGCATGATAAAGTCAGAACGCTTGCTTTCGCCTGTTTACTGGGGAAGGCGATGCAGGATACTTTACGGAGTGCAGGCGTTCAATTTACCCAAAAACTCGCTTCCAACTTTATTAATACATATATTAGCGGGGCGATGCTCAAAAAAATCAATCAGGCGATTGGTTTTCGCTTTGTGACGAAAGCCGGCGCAACCGGCCTTGTGAATTTAACAAAGCTGGTGCCTGTTTTGGGCGGCGTTGTCGGTGGCGGAATGAATGCGATTTACAACGATAAGATTGGTGATGCGGCGAGAAATACATTTATTGGTTTAAAAGAGGAGAATATTTTTAAACCAGAAGTGATGCCGAAAAAAGAGAATGTTGTTTCTTCTTTTCTTGATTCCTTTGTTGGAAATATTTCTAAAAAAATGGAAGAGAATGCACAAAATGAATCCCGACAGGATTTGAAGGCATCCCTTCCAGCAGAAATCAAAAAACCCATTGGCATTCGCAATGCGCAAAAACAAATTGAAAATAAACAAGGCGGTACGAAGCAATTACCCTACGGATTTTAAATGGGACCTGGAATAGGGCATGTTTTGGCAGATTTTCTGCCAGAATGGCTAGCGCTGGCCATTCTGGGGCTGATCTTTTTGTTTCTTTTGATCTCAATGCTTTGCAGTATAGGGAAAAAGGTGAAAAAGTCCATGAATCCGCCCTCAAGGCCACAGCCAAAATCCCGAAATGATCGGAAAAATGCAGAGCTGGAGATTGCGCTTTTTTTAGCGGGAAAAGCTTGGGATTACGGTAAAAAACGCTTTTGGGAAAGATAAACTCGCCGATGTAGCATTAAATGCTAGAAATGCTAGAAGATTTGATAATTTTTTAGATAGGGCGAGCTTGGTTAAGAAACGCTAGGAAAACCTTTTATCTTCTGGATAGGTAAAGGGAGCCCCTAATCCCTGATCCGCCATAAGATGCAGGGGATTTTTAGCGTGATCGTGGCATGTCAAAAAAAGTGCAGGCCATGAGAGAGAAGATTTTAAGAGGTTGAAATGCGTTTATGAAGAACGGATGGGTTTTTCTTCCTTTTTATTCCCTTTACGAAGCGCCTCTCGCAACGGGGGGTTTTCTGCTTGCTCTTGCGCTGTGTTTCCTCTTTCCGCCACTTGGGATCGTCCTATTGCTTGCAGCGGCCTTCTTGTTAATTTTGGCTCTTCTTTATGTTCTATGCTGTGGTACTTTTGAGGCGGTTTTGTGGGGTATTTCTTTTTTTAAAGCGCACCCTTTAACCTATCCGCAGACAGGGATAGTTCTCTTTAGCCTGATCTGTTTTGCACTGCTCTTATTTTTAGGCGGAAGATATCTTTATTATTATTTGATAAATCCAGATCTTTTAAAGCGTGGCGAAAAATTTAAAATTATCATTGAAAAACGTGCCAAAAAATTTGTTTCCACTGGCAGCGATGGGGAAGAGGAAGGTTCTGCCGTTCCAGCACAATACCGCCTTAAAGCGTTAAGAGATATTCCCGCCAGAGAGGTTAAAAAAGGCGATTTAGGCGGGGTGGTTTCCAGCTATCAAACGCTCTCGCAGACGGGAGAGTGCTGGATTTCTAAGGATGCAAAGGCACTCAATGAGGTGCGTGTTTTTGAAAATGCCTGGCTGAAAGATCAGGTTGTCGCCAGAGATTATGCGGAAATTTCAGAAGAGGCCTGCCTTTCCGGTTCTGTGAATATCTCCGGATTTGCTCGCTTTTCAGGCTGTGCAAATGCAGAAAATAACGTGACGATATGCGATCAGGCAAAGGTGAGCGGTGAGGTGCATTTATACGGCAATGTAAGCATTTCCGGAGAGGCCTCGCTTTCGGGAAAAGTTGTTTTAAAAGATAATGTCAGTGTAACAGGACAGGCAATACTTGATGGCGAGGCGCTCTTATGTGACAATGTAAAAATTTCCGGTAAAGCCCGTATTTCAGGGCAAGCCTTATTAAAAGATAATGCTGTTATGGGCGGTATGGCCATTATTTGCGGAGAGGCGACCCTTTCTGGGGACGCCTTTATCAAAAAAGGCATTCTTGCCGGCAATGCAAGCATGCATCTGCCGATTGCGAAAGGGATTAAACGCAAATGGCGGGATTTCTGGCGATAATATTTAAAATATTTTTTTCATCACGGGTCTCAAAACGCCCAAATTTTTTGATGTCAGTACCTTTGGCCTTAAGTAACACTCATTTTTTCCCAAGATTTTACATGGATTTTATCTTTTTTTAGACTTGCTTGCCACAGGTCACGGGAAGTCTGCATTTTCATCAAAGTTTCGGCTGAGATTCCAAAGGCTTTTTCTAAACGATAGCCATTTCAGGCGAAAGTTCTGAATGTCCATTGATAAAGCGTGAGAGTGCAGGGCGTGAAACTTGTAGAATTTCCGCTGTTTCTGTGACCTCTAGCCCAATTGCCTCAAGGATTTCTGTTTTGATGAAGTCCCCCACAATAGGGGGCTCCATTCTAATTTTTAAAGCCATTATTTTTCTCCAAAATAAACATTAGGTTAATGATAATCCGCCAAGTTTAAATGGCAGATTTCATCATTTATGACGAAAAAGGTTAAACGCCAATTTCCAGTTACCCATAGACTTATTGCCCTATCTGAAAGGCGGTGCGCTTTCCATTTTAAAATAGGTGTAAAGAGCTCTTTATATCTCCCCAAAACTCCCAAAACTTTTGATGTCGGTGCCTTTGCCTTTTTCTTCCTGCGGGATGTCATCGCCATAATGTTCTGCGAGCTGTTCTAAGACCAGCGCACATTGGATAGAGGCACGGTCTCTGGCTCTGGCTTGAGACAGTTCCGGGTAGAATTTCTCGCCTAAAGACGTAAAAGAAAGCTGATCGACCAGAAGCAATTTAAGCCGGAGATGCCCGCAAAGCCCTAAGGCCGCACGTACTTTCTTAATGCGTGTCCAGGATCTCCCTTTAGCGATTTCAAATGTATGGCGATCTCCTGGGCCGTATTTTTTTGTCAAAGCAAGGCTTTTGGCAGAGGGAGGATCATATTGAAAATCCCCATACCCTTCGGTGCTGAAAATATAATCCGCCAGCCAGCGCTCTGCGGCTTGAAGCTCTGCGCCCGTAATGATCTTACGGCGCTCCATTTCCAAAAGGGTTTTGGCCTTTTCCCGCTTTCCGGAGAGAGATTTTTCATAATCAGGTTTTAAACGCCGCTCTTTGGTCGGGCGAAGAATAGGATCTGTTTTTTTTGTCATAGATTTACGTTTGTTACTTTTTTTTACTTTAGAATAATTTTGAATTAAATAAGATTTATTTGTGTTCATTATGAATCTTCTCCTAAAATCATTGGAACCAGTCTTGGGGTGAGATTTTGCATGAGCGAAATCATCGCTTTTCTGGCTTCCGCAGGATTGGTCTTTCGTATATCGGCAAGCTCCCGAAAGCCATTTTTTTCATGGCGATGCCATGTCTGAAAAAAGTGGCTTTCTTTGAGGCTGAATCCATCAGGCTCGTTTTCTTCGGGTGTGTTTTTTTCAGGGTTTAAGTGAGGGTTATTCTTTGGGTTCTTATAGGAGGGGGAAAAAGATTCCTCTTTGCGTTTGTAAGATTCCCTCTGAAGGACACGAGAGTCCCTCGAGAGATTTTGAGAGAGGGGGCGTGCGCTTCCCTGCGCCTCAGAAAATTTTTCTAAAGGATGGCAAAGGCGATAGCGTCCCGGTGCTAGGGTGACGATTAAGGCTTTTTCTCGTAACTGACGGCGTGCGGTTTTGATCGTACGGGTGCATAGACCTGTTTTGTGGGCTAAAAGCTCCAAGGAGGGCCAGCAAATGCCTTCCTCCTTATTCGCATGATCGGCCATAGCGACTAAAACAAGCTTTTGCGTTGCTGGTAATTCCTGTTGCCATGCCCATTGAATGGCCGCTAGACTCATAAAGATCTCCTGTAATCATGATTTTCCTGTGTTTTCGGAAGTGTTTTTAAGGCAATCCCGATCGAATGGAGGTGAAAGGCTAAATCCTCAATCCCCAGAACGGAAAGAACGATTTTTCCCATGATTTTCAGACGCCGAATTTCATTGAGAACCGGGAGAGGGGCCTGACTGTCAGGCAGACGTACAAAGACAAAAACTTCACTCAAAGGCGCAGGCCGCTGAATGATAAAGCCAATCGCTGTAAATTTATAAGCATTTTTGCTTGCAATCTGTGCCGATAAAAAATTTCTTGGGGCGGCAAAAACATGAAAAAGATAAGATTGCGGCAAAGTTTTTTCGAGATATTGCGCAATCATCTGCTGTTTTTGTGCCAAGAGTTGACGGCGTAAGGTCGCAGGTGAAGCCTTACGAGGAAGGCGAGAAATTTCCTTTTTAAATGAAGTTTTCCGCTTTTGATAAGCAGAGGATTTTTTGGTTGAAGAAAAAGGCGAAGCCCCCTGATCGGCGCGTAATGCTGCAGATGAGACGGCAAGAGCATTTGATGAATGAACCATGTCTAAAATCTATAAGCTTTTATGCTTACAAAACAAGAAAAATATTTTAAAATGCTTACTTATTTTTATTAGGTGAAGCGCATACCCCTTGCCTCTAGACTTTTTGAATATACAGACGCATGATAGATAGGGTGGGGGCAGGTTTTTTTAGATTGCGAGAGAGTTTTTGATACGTTTTTTAAGCTGGTTTGACCGCTTTCTATTGGTTTTAATGCTTTTATTTGCCTCATTGACGCTTGCGGGGATTGTGGCAGGATTTGTGACGCCGAGTGAGGATTTTTCGCCTTTTGTAAAACATACGCAGGAATGGCTTACGGATACGTCAGCAGATTTTGCCAATACCTGGGCCATTATTTTGGTGGCGATGGGGGCAGATCGTTTTGCAGCGATAGAGCTTCAGCGAGCAGAAAAAAAGGAAAAGCTGGAAATTTTAGGAAAGCTTGAATTACTTTTTTATCCACTTCATTTCCCTTTGCTTGATCCAGAAACCAAACAATGGACGACAGGCATTATTCCAAGACGGAATTTTAATAAGCTTGTTGAGCTTCGGCCGATTTTTAAAGCCTCTTTCCCAAAAAATACAGATCTAGATCAGCTCATTGCTTTGATTGGCGAAGAGGATAAATATTCTCGTATTGGCATGGATAATCCTGAAATTTTTTTCCAAACACGGGAAGTTAAAACATTGGTGGAAAAGCTCACACAGCTTTCCTAAAAAAGGTGGAAAATGTCAGGGATTGCAGGAAATCAGGCTTTAAGAGATTATTTGGATTGGAAAAAAAGCCTTTTTTTACCTCTGCCTTCCTATCTTCTTGAAAATTTAAAAACGGTCACAGCGCTTTCTCAAAGCCTGATTGAAGAGATTTCTTTTGAAAAAAATCCAGAATTATTTGGGGCGGAAAAACGTCAGACGCTTTTGAGATTATTGGCCTTGTTTTCAGAGGCGCTGAAACCAAAATCGGGCGGTGAAAATGATATTACAAAACTCAGCGCCCTTGCCGGAGAAATTATGGAAATTTTTCGGGAAATGCAGGAATATCGAAAAAAAGGGAAGCTGGTTTTGGCAGAGAAATGCGTGGCCGGTTTTTGGCAAAGTTTGGAGGCTTGGAACAGCATCTTAAGCCAGTTCCGCTGGATTGAGCGCACAATTTCTGCCTATATTTCTCAGCTTGAAATGGAGGCGGAAACGGCACCGCCCCCCGCAGATGTCAAAGCCAATATGCATAAGATTTTAAAAGCATTACCGCCCTTATAAGGGGGCTATGTTTGATTTTTTAATAAAGAGAAAAAATGTTTCGAAGAAAAAGAATGAACGATCAGGATTTGTCTCACTGGAAAGGTGTTTCTTATCCAAAACATGAAATCCTAGAAGGAAATTATGTTCGTTTAGAGCCTCTGGAGGATTGCCACGCCGAAGCACTTTATAAGGAAGTCGATGGTGCCGATAAAGAGGCACGTTTTCATTATCTTCATGGGACAGAGGCGCCGCTCGATTTTGAAGATATGAAACGCTGGGTTGAAACGTGGAAAACCAGTAGAGAACGTCTTTATTTTGCTGTTGTGAATAAAACAACCCATTTAGCGGAGGGCTATTTTTCCCTGATGCGGATTGATACGGATAATGGTGTGATTGAAATTGGCGCTGTTTTATGGGGGCGTTCTTTGGTTCGCACACATCGTGCGACAGAGGCCGTTTTTCTAGCGGCTTCTTACATCTTTGATCTGGGTTATCGGCGGTTTGAATGGAAATGTGACAATTTGAATTTACCTTCTAAAAAGGCGGCAGAACGTTTTGGATTTTTACAAGAGGGGCTTTTCCGACAGCATATTGTCAGTCGTGGAAATAACCGTGATACCGCTTGGTTCTCAATGCTGGATAAAGAGTGGCCGGAAATAAAAAAAGAATATGAACGTTGGTTAGACCCAAATAATTTCACAGAAGAGGGGAAGCAAAAAACGTCTTTAAACGTGAAAGAAAAGCGCTCTTAAAATGCTTATTATTCTTGCCTTTCCTGTAACAAATTTTCTGGAACAAATGAAACCTCTCCATGCATCTTTATTTTGATTTTGACGGCACACTGGCCGATACAGGCCCTGCTTTGGTTGAGGCCGTACGTTTGAGCTTTATGGCGCGGGATTTACCACCGCCGAAAGTCTCCGAAGTCATGCCGCTCATGGGTTTCCCATTACTGCAAATTCTTGGAATCCTGCTTGATCACCCTTCGGATTCCCAAGAGATTTTGGTCTTTCGTAATTTGGTCGAGGAATATTATGCGGAAATGGTGGTCGATGAGATTTGCCTTTTTCCGGGAATGCGTGAACTTGTCGAAGAGTTTTCACAAAAGGCGCAGCGTTTGGCTATCCTGACCAATAAACCAACCAAATGCGTTTTAAATGAAACCCAGGCGCTGAAAATTCAGCCTTTTTTCAAGGCTATTCTAGGCGCAGATCTGGCCGGTGCGTCAAAGCCGGAAAGGGATATTTTGGACATGGCGCATATTATGATGGCGCTGACGGACGCTGAAATTGAGCATAGCCTTCAAAAATCGGTCATGGTTGGAGACAGTACGCCCGATATTGGCTTAGCCAAACAGGCCGGGATGATTTCCATCGGTGTGACATGGGGGGCACAAGATGCCGTAACCCTCAAAAGGGAGGGGGCGGATTATATTGCTGAAACGGTGAAGGAATTAAGAGAAATTCTCTTGCATTTATTATAGTTCCTTTACGGCCGCCTCAAATTCACCCTGATCGCCTTTTTCATAGAGTAAGTTAAATTTAGTCCGTGTCCGATCATCTGCTTTTAAAAAAGTCAGGATAGAGTTGAAACTCTTGACATCCCGATGCTCAAAAGGGCGTTGCAGAGATGTTTTAAGGATTTCTCTTAAAAGAGCCTCATTGATTTTGTTAAATAGAATTTGAAATTTTTCCGGGAAATATTTGAGCTCAAGGATGGATTTCTGCAAATGCTGTTTGGCTAAGGAAAGACGTGCTTGCACATCCATTCCGGCAAGATTGATGCGGTTTTCAAAATAGAGCTTGGCAAGCTCATAATAGGCGTTCGGATTATCCGCTTTGGCCGCCTGCTCGAAAGCGTACAGGGCATCCTGCGGATTGTTCGCATGAAGCGCCGCAAGACCTTTTTCGACAATTTCCTGAGCAGGAAAGGAGATTTCTTTTGGCGTCTGGGGCATAAAAATCCTTATAATCTCTCTAAGAGCGCTTTAAATTCGACTTCATCTTGAGCATCAAAAGAAGAGAGAAGTTTCTCTTCCAGAACTTTATCCGAAATAAAAAGCAGACAAAGCTGTGAAAATGTTTTCCTATCCTTTGAAAAAGATTCGATAAAGAGTTTTTTAAGGGGGGCTTTATCAAGGGTTTTTAAAGCGATTTTGCGGGCATGCGCAATGGTTTCCTTGAGTTTTTCCGCTTTGGGTGCAAAATCTGCTTCTATCGCCCGAAGGGGAAGCTTTTTCATGCCTGCCTGCGCTAAACGTAAATAGGCTTTGGAAAGGATTTTGTCCGCCTGATCAAGTTGATAGACACGTTCTGCCAAAATTTTGCTTTTGAGCGCTTTTTCATAGGCTTCAAACGCCGTTTGATAGCTTTTTTGAAGCAATAAGCCTATTTTTTCTAAAATTTCCGAAGGATTACTTTCCATGATTGTCTTCTTTGGTCTTTTGAGGATTTAGCTTTTTTCTATCCCTTTTATCTCTGTAAAAGAGAGATAATGATTATTAGATAATTTCCTTTTTGAAAATTGTAGCGGTTTTTTTCTTCTAAGAGGAGAAGTTTCTGTTAAGAATTTTTGGGCGAGTTTAAATCAAAATCTTTTTATCAGGCAGGAAAATTGCCGTTTTAAAGGAAATTTTTGAATGTAACAGCCTGAAATCAGCAGGATTTTTACAGGATTATTTTTATTTTCATCCTGTTTTCTAACCGCCTGCACAAACCCCATTGAAAATCTAAAGCCGACAAGTTTTGCAGCGCATGATTTAGACAGATCTCTACAAAGTCGGATTGTGGAGATTATTGCCCTGATGCCGGCGCATGCCACTGTCGATAATAGCTATAACCATTATTTGAGTGCTGATCTTACAGGATTGGCTGTTGGGAGTGTCTTTAGCTTCGGCAGTGTTGTTTTTGGTTTGAATGGTATGGCTCTTGGCTGGTATCTGGGGGCTTCCTTAGGGCAGGGCATGGGGGGGGAGCAATCGTACCGCCGGCGCTTTATTCAAAATCGCTGATTATTGTTTTTAAAGATCCGCTTGATTCCCAAATCCATCAAACGGTTGAAATCGCCCGTCCCTGTGAATTTAAGCTCGGCCATGCTTATGCCATTTTGACAGCGCATGCCAAAAAATTGGAAACAAAAATTCAGCCAAATAATTTTCAAGCCTGCCTTAAAAAAGCGGGACAGATTAAGGCCAACAAGAAAGCAGGTGTTTCTGAGGATTTTTCACTGGCGGAAACAGAGGATCAGCTTCAATTCAATCCGGATAATTTTTTGCCGTCGCTGGGACAGGCCGTGATTTCTAAACTTTCCAATCCAGCCTATCATTCCCCTTATTTAGAGGCAGAGAAAAATCGGGTTTTAGCGCCGAAACCGACTTTGACACAAAAACAGATCCGCATTTTAAAGCGTCATAAAATATTGCATCGGGAAAGTTTCCCGGCCTTCCTAACATCACCGCCTATGGGCATGGAGAATGTGCCTAAAGCCAAAAAAATAGGGCATAAAAAAAACACGACAGAAAGCGTGAAAATCTCGGCAATCTTGAAAGGATAACCCCTCTTTTAAAAGGGGAATTGTCACAATTGCCAATACTTGCCCATCCGAGATGCTCTTTAAGGATGATTATCTTCTTCGTCTTTTTCCGGATTGGTCTTTGGTTTTTTCTTTTCCTTTTGACTTGGCTTGTCCGCTTTTTCCTGTGCTTCCAATTCATCTAATTTTTTTAAGGCTTCAATGGCTTCTTTCAAACCTTGTTCGGCTGCCATCTGGAAATACTCTCGTCCTTTGGTGAAATTTTGCTCACCGCCATCTCCATTATAGTAGATGAGGCCAAGATTAAATTGCGCTTCTGCATGTCCTTGATCTGCTGATTTTTCGAAATATTCCCGTGCTTTTGTAAAATCTTTTTCCTCGAAATATATAATGCCAAGATTAGATTGTGCTCTTGCATCTCCTTGATCGGCTGATTTTTCAAAATATTCCCGTGCTTTGGAAAAGTCTGGCTCAGTGTCATCTCCATTTTGGTGCATGAGGCCAAGATTAAATTGTGCTTTTGCATCTCCTTGATCGGCTGATTTTTCAAAATATTCCCGTGCTTTTGTGAAATTTTGTTCACCGCCGTCCCCATTTTGGTACATGATTCCAAGATTACATTGGGCGTCTGCATCCCCTTGATCTGCTGCTTTTTGAAAATATTCCCGTGCTTTGGAGACATCTTGCTCACAGCCTTCTCCACGATAGTACATGACGCCAAGATTAAATTGTGCTTCTTTATCACCAGTTTCTGCAAGTTTTAGATATTCTTTAAATCTTTTCTCGTCTTCGCTCTCCACATTTTCTTTTCGAAGCTGGTCAAGGAGAAAATGTGCCGTATCTTCGACCCCAAGTAAAATCGTACTGAGATGAATTTCAAAACGTTTTAACTCTTCTAAAATTTGCTTCTTCTCTTCGGCTTTGATTTTATAAGTAAAAAGCTTTCCGCCTAGTGATTGAACCATCTCTTCAGGAGAAAGTGTTTGATTTAATCCAAAGAGGATAAAGGCACCATGTTGGGCTTTGATCCGTTCATTATTTTGCGGAGGATAAACCGCAACGGGTAGGTGTAAATCTTTGATCTGGATTTCCGGCCGAAAGCCCGGATATTCATTCTGAACAAGAGAGGTTAGATTTTTGAGAGAAATAGGATGTTCTATTTGCGCTTCCAGCTTTTCCGGATAAGGAGGCAAAGAGCGCCGTAATTCTCGCCGGTCACTTTCAGAGAGCAAAGCAAGGTTGGCACGTAGCGTTACACTATGGCTGTTAAAATATTTGATTTTATCTTTCGGCAGTTGAAAGATAAAAATTTCTGCCTCTTTGGTCTCATCCGCAACACCGCCTGTTTTCCAGTTCGCACAGGCAAAATAAAGCGCCACAAGAGGGCTTAAAGTAATATCGAGCAGGCGTGTCGGTAATTCATAATGTTGCGCCCGAATAAGACGCTCAAAAGTCGTTTTATCTTTGAAAAAAATATCTGATTTTCGGGAAAGTAAATCACGTATAATTTCCCGTTCCTTGAGGAGATAATCTTCTTTACGGAAAATAGAGGGATTTAATTTATAAATAGGATTTTCGGGATTATCCGAAGTGTAAATTTGGCTATGCCCACGATAGGAAAACTGCCACGTCTCTTTTTCATTCTCTGGAATGTTTTCATGACACTGATTGACGAATGCGATCCATTTTTGAAGGGGACTTAAAGCCGTTTTGTTATTTTTTTTCGTCATGGCTTATTTCTACCTATAAATTGATTTCTATTTGAATTTATTTTGTAAAGCTTTCTATGCGTGAAAAAGGGTGCTTTGCGCACCCTTTTTACGTTGCAAACAATATTATTGCGCTTCTCTTTGCTGGCGGAGATAGGCTTCATAATCTTTTGGGATAATATGCCAGAATTTCGGCAGGATCATTTCCCAATTTTGCAGCAGGTTTTCGGCATAGGCGCTCCCGGTTTCCGCCAGATGCCGTTCTACAAGCTTCCGTAAACTGGTTTCCTCAGCACTTTCTTTTTCAATTTTATGCCAGTTGAGGCCGTTACGGTTCAGGCGTGATTCAAACAATCCGGATCGGTCGAGAACAAAAGCTTCCCCTCCTGTAAAACCGGCCCCGAAATTATCGCCGGTTTCGCCTAAAATCACGGCAATACCGCCCGTCATATATTCACAGGCATTTGAGCCGCACCCTTCGACAATGCCGGTAGCACCCGAATTGCGTACGGCAAAGCGCTCCCCGACATGGCCGGCGGCAAAAAGAGAGCCGGAGGTCGCCCCATAGAGGAGCGTATTGCCGGCAATGCTGTTTTTTGACTGTGCAGGTTGGCCCTGCCTTGCAGGATAGAGCGCAATGATGGCACCGGAGAGGCCTTTGCCCACATAATCGTTGGCATCGCCCTCTACTTGGATTTTTAACCCCTTCACGCCGAAAGCGCCCAAGGATTGTCCGGCCGTCCCTTTGAGAGAAAGGGTGAGATGGCCATCCTGCAAAGATTTCATGCCAAACTGGCGTACCATTTTAGAGGAAATGGCTGTTCCAACCGCCCGATGGGTGTTCCGCACTTGATAATGAAGGTGGAGCTTTTCCTGACGCTCAAAGAGTGGTGCCGCATCCTGAATGATCTGGGCATCGAGAGAGTCCGGCACCTCATTGCGTCCCTCTAAGGTGCAATAGCGGGCAGTGTTGTCTTCATCCGCCTGTACCAGAAGCGCATTGAGATCGAGGTCTTCCAACTCTTCAGCACCTCTGGAAACTTGGCAAAGCAGGTCGGAACGCCCGATAATCTCTTTAAGGCTCCTGACACCGAGTTTTGCCAAAATATGCCGGACATCTTCGGCAATGAGCGTAAAGAGATTGATAACGTCTTCAGGTTTTCCGGCGAATTTTTTCCGAAGTTCAGGATCTTGCACACAGACCCCGACAGGGCAGGTATTGGAATGACACTGGCGCACCATGAGGCATCCCATTGCAATCAGGGAGGCGGTGCCGATGCCGAACTCTTCCGCTCCGAGCATGGCGGCAATGACAATATCCCGACCGGTTTTGATACCGCCATCCACACGTAAAATCATCCGGTGGCGGAGGCGGTTGAGCATGAGCATTTGATGCGTTTCCGCCAGTCCCATTTCCCACGGCAGACCGGCATGGTGAATAGAGGAAAGCGGACTTGCGCCAGTCCCCCCATTATAGCCGGAGATCAAAATTCCGTCTGCCTTGGCTTTGGCAACGCCGGCGGCAATCGTACCGATCCCCGATCGGGAAACCATTTTGACGGTCACGAGTGCCGTTGGGTTGATTTGTTTTAAATCATAAATGAGCTGGGCAAGATCCTCAATCGAGTAAATATCATGATGCGGCGGTGGTGAAATGAGCGTCACGCCGGGCGTTGCATGGCGCAATTTGGCAATCAGTTCGGTGACTTTATAGCCGGGAAGCTGACCGCCCTCGCCGGGCTTGGCACCTTGGGCAACTTTAATTTCAATTTCACGACAATTATTGAGATATTCTGCGGTAACGCCGAAACGGCCAGAGGCAACCTGCTTGATTTGAGAGCAGGGATTATCGCCATTAGGGCGGGGAATGGCACGTTGCGGATCTTCGCCGCCTTCGCCGGAGTCCGATTTTGCGCCGATGCGATTCATGGCAATGGCGAGGGTTTCATGCGCTTCCGGACTGAGAGCGCCAAGGGAAATACCCGGAGCGATCAGACGTTTACGCAAAGAAGTGATGCCCTCGACCTCATCGACGGAAATGGGGGTGTTTTTAGGTTTGAAATCGAGCAGATCCCGCAAGGCAATTGGCTTTTGAGACTGCACCTCGGCGACATATTCTTGATAGAGGGTAAAGGAATTGGCTTTTACCGCTTTTTGGAGCTTGCGGATGACTTCCCCTGAAAGCGCATGTTCCTCGCCATTCGGACGCTGTCGGAAGCGTCCGCCTGCCGGCAAGGGCGGCGGGACTTCAGACTGCCAGGCTGTCTGATGGGCTTTGAGAATATGGCGGGCAATCCCATGCAGGCCAATGCCGGAAAGGCGGGAGGGCATACCGGGGAAAAATTCCGCACTCAGGGCACGGGAAAGGCCGATTGCCTCAAAATTATAGCCGCCCCGATAGGCAGAAACGAGCGAAATACCCGCTTTGGACATGATTTTTAAAAGCCCTTTATTCGCCGCATTGAGATAATTTTGAACGGCTTGCGCCAGCGTTAGATCGGGGTGAATTTTCTGGCGTACCCGTTCGGCAATGGCATGTTCTGCCATAAAGGGATTGATGGTTGTTGCGCCGACCCCGATACAGACGGCAAGACTATGCGTATCGAGAACGCAGGCCGAACGCACATTGAGCGAGGCGAAAGAGGAGAGCTTTTGGCGCATGAGATGCGTATGCACGGCCGCAATCGCGAGAATAATTGGCAGGGAGACACGTTCTTTTGCGCTATGCTCTGTCGTGAGAAATAGGTGGGCGAACTTGCCTTTTTCCTGCTGCGCCCGAACAATGGCCTCTGCTTTTGTGCGTAAAAGCTGTAAGCCCTTTTTTAAGCCATTTTCCCCCTCTGAAAGCGCAAAGGTCGCATCAAGGGTAAAGGCTTCCTCGCCGCAGATTTCTTTGAGTCTATCATATTGCCCATTGCTTAAAATTGGGGAGGCGAGCTGGAAACGGCTACAATGTTCAGCCCCATCGCTTAAAATATTACATTGCCTGCCGAGCTGGGTCGCCAGACTCATCACTCTCGTTTCCCGCAAAGGATCAATCGGCGGATTTGTAACTTGGCTGAATCTTTGGCGGAAATAGCTCGGTAAGCCCCGATAGCGGTTGGAAAGCACTTGGAGCGGCGTATCATCGCCCATTGAGCCAAGAGCTTCGATCCCTTTAGACATCATCGGATCAAGGATGATTTCCATTTGCTCATAGGTCATATTTGCCGCAATTTTACGGCGATGCAGCTCTTCTTCCGGCATTTCTGCCGTTTCAATAATGTCAGACATCATCGGGGCAAGATGCTGCTTCTTTTTAAGCCATTCTGGGAAAGGATAATGTTGGGAAAGCGTTTCCTGCATTTCTGCCGGGAAATAAAGCTGTGCATTTTCCATATCAAAAGCGAGCGTTTCCCCCGGCCCTAATTGCCGTTGCTGGGCAATCTCCTCTTCTTTGAGGCGGACAATACCGCTTTCCGAGCCAACAATGAGGAGGCCGGTATGGGTGATCGTATAGCGCAACGGCCGTAGACCGGAACGGTCTAACCCTGCGATCATCCAACGCCCATCCGTGCCGCAAATGGCGGCAGGCCCATCCCAAGGCGGCATGACCGCATTGCAATAGAGATAATAGTCCCGAATAGATTGCGCCATAGCAATATCAGGGCCGCAGGCGGCTGGAATGAGAATATTTTTAGCGGCCGGTGCCTCTCTGCCGGCAAAGGTTAAAAGTTCAAAAACATTGTCTAAAACAGCTGTATCTGATCCGGCAGGCTGAATAACAGGCTTTAGATCTTCAATATAAGGATCTAAAACGGGGGATTCAAAGAGAACTTCTTGCGCTTGCATCAGGTTGATATTGCCTGAGAGTGTATTGATTTCCCCATTATGGGCAAGGCGGCGGAAAGGTTGCGCCAGCTTCCATGTTGGGAAAGTATTGGTGGAATAACGCTGATGATAGAGCGCAAAACGGGAGACAAAACGCTCGTCGAGTAGATCCGGGAAAAAATCGACCAGATTTTCCGCTAGGAACATCCCTTTATAAATCACCGAACGGCAGGAAAGCGAACAGAGATAAAGATCAATTTGTGCTTTGGAGGCTGCTTTTTCAATCCGGCGGCGGATGATATAGAGATCACGCTCAAAATCCGCATCTGTTTTGCCGAGGGCATTACGGATCATAATCTGCTCAATTTCGGGGCGGGTGGCATTCGCCTTTTCCCCGATATAGGCGGTATTGATCGGCACTTGCCGCCAGCCGTAAATTTCATAGCCAAAGCGCAGGATTTCCGTCTCAATAATCTGACGGCCATGCTCTTGAGAGTCTAAATCATTGCGGGGGAGAAAGACCATGCCGAGCGCAATTTTGCCCTCAATTTTGGATTTTCCGGCTTTATAAATGGCTTCGGCAAAAAAATCTTGGGGAATTTCGATATGAATGCCTGACCCATCTCCGGTTTTGCCATCGGCATCCACCGCACCCCGGTGCCAGATATTGGAAAGCGCCTCAATCCCCGCAAGGACGACTTTTCGGCTGGGTTTGCCATCTAAGGCCGCAATAAGGCCGACACCGCAGGCATCCTGTGTTTCCGTTTGAATGTGGGCGGCTTCGAGTTTGGCCTTATTGCTTTGCCATGTTTGGATAAAAGCTTTTTCAGATTCCGTTTGCAAACGATTTTGCGATAAGGCGTTTTGAGCGTTTTCTGGATGCATTTTAATTTATCTTCTTAATTTATTTTCGTAACTGTCGGAGACAGGGCTGCCGGCTGAGCCTGTAAATAAGTATGGATTTTATCTGCACTGTCTCTGCCATCTTTAATCGCCCAAACAGCAAGCGAAGCGCCGCGCACAATATCGCCGCCGGCAAAAACCCCTTCGAGGCTGGTTTGATGCGCATGGACTTCAAGACGCTGATCTTTATGCGTTTTGAGGTCTTTTTCCTGCCAAAGTGTCGGTAAATCCTCCGGCTCAAAACCAAGAGCGCAAATCACAAGATCCGCAGGCAGGGAGAAATCTTCCTCCAGTGCGATGAGCTGGCGATGTTTTGACGTTCCAGCGCCTTTTTCGGAAAAGCGCATTTTTTGGAAAATAGCCGCTTTGACAGCCCCGTTCCCATTGCTGACAAAGGATTTAGGCGCTGCCATGAAGCGAAAAATAACGCCTTCCTCTTCGGCATTGGCCACCTCTTGGGCGGAGCCGGGCATATTGTCCCGATCCCGGCGATAAAGGCAGGTCACGGATTTCGCCTTTTGACGAATAGCTGTTCGGGCGCAATCCATCGCCGTATCACCGCCCCCGATAATAAGGACATCTTTCCCCTCTGCCGGATTTTCCCGTGCTTCCTCTGTCTTTTCTTGCGGGGCGTGGGCGGCAATGAGATAGCTTAAGGCAGGCTGAATATTTTGCAGCTCTGCCCCTTCAATGGTGAGCGTGCGGTTTTTATAAACGCCTGTGGCAATGAAAAGCGCCGCATGTTCCTGACGTAAGCTTTTCAGGGGAATTTGCCCTTCAGCGCTGCCAATTTCTGTATTGAAAGAGGTTTTTACGCCTTGTGCCGTTAAGAGATCAAGGCGGCGTTTGACAATGGATTTTTCAAGTTTAAATCCCGGTATGCCATACATGAGAAGACCGCCGCCTTGCGGATGGCGGTCATATAAGGTGACCTGATAGCCATAGGCTCGAAGCTTTTCAGCACAGGCCAATCCTGCGGGGCCGGCGCCCACAATGCCAACGGATTGCGGTTTTTCCGTTGCCGGAAGGCGAGGCTTCACCCAGCCCTTTTCAAAGGCATTTTCCGTGATAAAACGTTCGATAGCGCCGATGGTAACGGCGTTAAAATCTTTTTGGACAACACAGCTCCCCTCACAGAGACGCTCCTGCGGACAGATGCGCCCGCAAATTTCAGGAAAGCTGTTGGTGTGGGAAGCGAGTTGATAAGCTTCCTTTAAGCGGTTGGAGGCCGTTAAAAAGAGCCAGTCCGGAATATCATTGCCCAGAGGACATCCCATCGTGCAAAAAGGCACACCGCATTGCGAGCAGCGAGAGGCCTGAACTTCACCCGTTTTAAGGGAAAATCCCGCATAAATTTCGTTAAAATCCTGCTTGCGTGTTTCCGCAGGGCGCTTTGAGGGCAACTCTCTGGAAATCTCTGTAAAACGTAACATCGAATGGGGCATAAGGGCGGTTACTTTATAATTACTTTTTTAAAAATATGATTTTGTAGCATGGCAAAAAAGGTAAAAAACGGCAAGATGTTAGGCAATAAAGAGGGAGGATTCATCAGCCGGTGCAAATATTTAAACCCCCGGCCGTGCACTTTTGTCAGTCTTGATTTTAAAAGCGCAAGCAGCAGGGGGAAGGTGAAGATTTCAATATTGCTGTTTAACGCCAAGCAGCTCTTTGAGTTTTTCTTCAGGTGGGGTTGTATTGATTTCCCCGGCAATCGCATAGGCGATAATGCAGGCAAGGGCGCAATAGACGAAATTTTCCGTTCCAAAAATCTCTGCACCCATAATCATACAGGTAAAGGGCGTACTGGTGGCTGCCGCAAACATGGCCAGCATGCCTGCCCCGGCTAAGAGTGGCGGCGGTGCCCCTAGAAAGGGGGCCAAACTGCTCCCCAAGGCGGCGCCGATAAAAAACATCGGTGTGACTTTACCGCCCCGAAATCCGGTACTTAAAGCAGCGAGGGTAAAGACAAGCTTCCAAAGCCAAGCCATTCCGTAATAATTATCGGTGAAAAAATTGACGGTAGAGGCATCATTTGGATAATGCGAAACCGTTCCTAATCCGAGATAGACATCTGTACCGCACAGTAAAAAAAGCAAAATGGTGATGACCCCACCGATTGCCGGATGGAGCCAATGCGGCTTACAAATTTTATGGACAAGCTGACGTCCTAAAATGATACCGTGCGTATAGACATAGCCTGCAATGCCAAAGGCGATAGCGGCAAGGGCGACGGATAATAACAGCATCGGATTGGTGGTGTTAAAATGCCATCCTTTGTCCACGAAAAGCGGGAGCGGCCCGATCTCGTCGCCAAGGCTTTTCAGCGAGATCAGACTTTCCGTCACATGGCAGGTCAGTGAAGCGATGATAGAACTATAGGCGCAGGCCAATAAGGTGCCATAGCCTAAACGTGTCCAAAGTCCGGTGGCTTCGAGAACAAAAATGGCCCCGGCAACAGGGGCTCCGAAAATGGCACCAAAACCGCCGGCAATCCCGGAAATGGTTAAAATATGGCGGTGCTTTTCCTCAAGTCTGAAAATATGGCCCAACCCAAGAGAAAGATTGCCAGCCATATGCAGGGCGACCCCTTCACGCCCGACAGAAGCGCCAAAAAGGTTACTGCCCAAAGCCGCAAGGAACGCAATCGGAATGCGGATAAAGGGCGCAATGGCACGGCAGATTTTTCCATATAGGCTGGTTGGTTTTTCCTCTAAATCTAAATGATGCTTTTCGGAATCAAATAGTTGATAGGCGAGCAGACGGTCTACGCCGATATAGGTCAGCGCCATGGCGACACCGGCAAGAGGAAGGGCAAAAATGATCCAGGAATGATCGAAACGGAAATAGGTGATTTTCTCTAGGGTGAGAAAGAAAAAAGCCGTTAAAATACCAATCGTAACGGCAAGGGGGGTGAGAAGAAAAAACCAAAAAAAACCCTGAAAAATTTTTGTCTTAATGGTCGCAAAATCGTGACGGAGAATTTTAGCATGTGATTGATGCGTTGTAGGAATTTTATCGAGGAGCATGAGGCTTGGTCAGTCACAAATTATTTTGAGAAAGCGCCTATTAAAGCCTTATCCTCTTTGCGTCAAAAGAGAGGTTTCTTATTTTTGTTTTTGCCATGTATAAAAACAACAGTTTTGTGCGACACTAACCCCGATGAAAGAAAAAGACGTTTTTATGTTGGGAAAACATCCTTATTTTTCTTTATTTTTAATTTATTTCCTCTTATTGCCGGTGACTTCAAAATCAGAGGAGGTTACGCTTCCGCTTTTACTTGAAACTTCAAGTCCTGAATTTTCTAAACTTATCTCGAAGACGGCAAAATTGAGGCTGATTTACGATCAGGCTGCTTGGGCGGAGGGGCCGGTTCAGCTCAAAGATGGCAGCATTCTTTTTAGCGATATTCCCAATAACCGTCTTTTGCGCTACCAGCCGGGAAAAGGGGTGAGTGTCTTTTTAAAACCGTCTCAATTTCAAAATGGCCATGCGCTGGATAAAAAAGGCCGTATTTTAACGGCCTCTCACGGGCGGCGGGCGATTGAACGTCTAGGGAAAAATGGCACTTGTGAGGTGTTGGTTGATCTTTTCGAAGAGAAAAAACTCAATAGTCCCAATGATCTTGTCGTGGATAAAGAGGGGGAGATTTGGTTCACCGATCCCAGTTTCGGGATTGATTTTCCGCAAGAGGGTTATGGCGGCAATAAAGTCATTGGCGGAGAATATAGCTACCGCTATTCCCCCAAAACAAAAAAGATCGTCCGTCTTGAGACCCCGCTTGTCCATACGCCAAACGGTATCGGCTTTAGTCCTGATGGCAAAATTCTCT
The DNA here is from genome assembly GCA_004843165.1 of Acetobacteraceae bacterium. Classification (NCBI taxonomy): domain Bacteria; kingdom Pseudomonadati; phylum Pseudomonadota; class Alphaproteobacteria; order Acetobacterales; family Acetobacteraceae; species Acetobacteraceae bacterium. The sequence goes on along the minus strand of CP039459.1, from coordinate 812,716 downwards.
ATCTTTCCGATTGTGAAAGAGCACATCATGCCCATGATCTGAAATTTCAAAGCGCTCTGATCGCTTATGATATTGCCCCGGATAAATCCCTTAAAAATGGTCGTATTTTAGCACATTTGAAGGAAGGGAATGCCGATGGGCTAAAAATCGACCAAAAAGGGAATATCTGGCTTGCCGCCGGGAAAAAAATTGTCATTTTTACAGCGCAAGGCAAAGAAATCGGTGCGGTTCACTTCCCTGAAACTGTTGGCAATCTGCTTTTAACAAGAAATAAAAAGGGCAAAAATATTCTTTATGTCACAGCTTCAAAATCACTTTATGCTTTAGAATTTGAAATTAACGTGACGTAGCGAGTTTAAAAAACGATGAAATATTTTTTAGAATTGACACAAGGAGAGAAGGCGGAAATTGATTATTGTTTCAAGATTGCCCGTCAAATCCTTGCCGGCGATGGGGCGATCCCCGAAGATTTCTCTTATAGTCAGCAGGGACAGGTCGCTTTTTTTCTAGGGGAGTTTTACAAAAGAGGCCAGTTTACCGAAATCAATGAGCTAAAAGCAGCGGAATTTTATACGAAAGCGGCCGCTTTTAGACATGCGCAAGCGCAAAATCGTCTTGCCGAAGCCTATTATTATGGCGAAGGGCTACCCCAAGATGAAGTTCGTGCCGTTGAATGGTGGTGTAAAGCCTCTTTCCAGCGCTGTCAGGCTGCCGCCATAGCCTTGGATCATCTGGAGGCTCGAACGCAAAGACCGGGAGAGTTGCCAGAAAAAGGCTGGTGGTTGAAAGAAGCTTTTGCCGGTCATCCAGAGGCAAAATTGATTTATGGCCATGCCTGTTTTCATGGCAATTCAGCCTATCAAATTCCTAAAAATGAAGAGATGGCCGTTGCTTGGTGGTTGAAATCTGCAAAAGCCGGCGAGCCAAGGGCCATGTATAAATTAGGCGATGCTTACCTGCGTGGCAGGGGCGTGGAAAAAAGCCTCTTGCACGCCGATGATTGGTATCAGCAGGCGGCTAATCTTGATTATGATTTGGCCAAGGAAAAACAGGACGGCGTAGCGTGGCGGTATGTGGTTAAAAAGCGTGGCGGTGGCGATTAAAAAATTTTCTGAATAGTGAGGTACTTTTCGCACCGTTGATGCCCTCAAGAGGCTGTACTCTTTTCTTAGGGTGAAGGAAGGATTGCGATTTTGGAGGAGTGCATGCGTTCTAACATTCGAAGATTTTTTTTAAATAAATTACGCTGCTAGAGCGTTCGGCGCATGTGGATAAAAGGCATAGATGCTTGTCTTTTTACATTTAAATCTTATAGGGTGATCTTTCCGTTTTCTCATCATTTTGAAATGATAAAAGCCTATGGTTTGCGCTGATTCTAAAAAATTAAATTTTAAAAAATGGCGTTCCCGCCTGATCCTTTCTGCTTTGATTTTATTTGATGGCTTTGGTTTTATTGTCGCAGGGGAGGTGCTGTATTTAGAGGCAGAGAAAACCTTTTTTAGCCATAAAAAATCGGATGAGACACAGACAGAGTCGCAAAAAAGATTAAAGGCTGAAGACGGTTTTTGGGATCAATATCAGGACGTTGACGGCAAGGGTGATTCTGACAGTTGTGACAGATTTCCTGAGATACAGAATGGGGGGACGGTAAAAAAGGCCTTGCCGACCCTGAAAGAATTTGCGCTAAAAGGGGATAAAATTGCCCTCTGTCAGCTTGGTTTGATTTATATGCAAGGGCTGGGCGGTGTTGAAAAAAATAAAAAAGCAGGAATGGCATATTGGCTGAAAGCGGCCGAAGCAGGCGATGCGCAGGCGCAGTTCAGTCTGGGCATGGTCTATGATTATGGCAATCATCTCACCGCCAGAGACCCTAAAAAGGCCTTTTATTGGTATAGCCAATCCGCAGCACAGGGACATTTTAAGGGGGGCTTTAACCTTGCCTGTATTGAGCAAAATAGCGCCTCGCCAAAAGTTCGGGAAAAAGGAAATACGGCTTTAAAGCAATTTTCTGACCAAGGGGAGCCTTGGGCGGGATTCCGTCTTGGAGAATATTATATCGGCAGAGGAGCTGATCTCGAAAGCCCGGCCTCTAAAGAACGTAAAGGGGAGGATTGGCAGCAGGCTGCTTTTTATTATCAAAGGGCTGTGGATGGCGGAAACGAGGCCTCTATGTATATGCTAGGGGCCATGTATGCGTTAGGGCATGGGGTGCCTGTCGATATTTCAAAAAGAAATGATCTTTGGCAGAAAGCCGCAGCCCAAAAAGAAGAGCGGGCGCAGAGAATGCTCGGAAAAAGTTACTTAGAGGGTGATGGTCTGCCCCAAGATAATAAAAAAGGGATAATGTTCTTAAGGCAGGCGGCTGAGAATGGGGATGCAGAAAGCGCTATGTTGCTTGCTAACATGTATCATGAGGGGGTGGTTTTTCCACAAGAAGACGCAAAGGCGCTGGCTTATTGGCAAATTGCGCTTGATAAAGGGGATGAACATGCCCGAAAATTTATTGTGCGCGCCTATCAGGAAGGGACAGGCGTGCCGAAAGACGATCAAAAGGCAGAAGCGCTTTTGACAGAGGGGCTCGAAAAAGGGTCTCCGGATATAGAATATGCTTATGGCAGCTCAATGCTGGAAGCGGCAGAATCTCCAGAGGAAGAGGCCGATGCCGCACAATGGATTAAAAAGGCGGCACAGCAGAATAACTTTTTTGCCGAGCAAAAACTTGCGGATCTTTACGCTCGGGGACAAGGCGTTCCCCAAAATCCTGAGGCGGCGGAAAAATGGCAGCAAAAAGCGGATAAAATCCTGAAAGAAGCGGCAAAGGAAGGTTCTGTCTCGGCTTTGAAGGATTTAGCCTCTGGAAATCTTAAAGAAAATCCTAAAAAGGCGATGAAAGATTATCGTAAAGCGGCAAAACAAGGCGATGCAGAGGCGCAATATATGCTCGGCGTTTTGTATTTTAGAGGGCAAGGCTTGCGGCGTAATCCCCGGATGGCGGCCGTTTGGTGGAAAAAAGCGGCGGATCAGAAAAATCTTCCGGCGTTAAAGGCATTGGGGGGGATCTATCTGTCGGGCGTGTTCACCCCGGATGCGGCGCAGACAGATCCGCAAAAGTCTCGTACCGGTGTGAAGCGTAACCCCAAAACGGCCGCAAAATATTATAAACAGGCCGCAGATCTGGGGGATGCGGAGGCACAAAATGTGCTAGGAGAGCTTTATAGTAGGGGGCAGGGTGTCCGCAAAGATTGGAAAGAGGCCGTTAAATATTGGCAGAAAGCGGCGGCACAGGAGAATGCGGCGGCGCAGTTGAGCCTTAGCATGGCCTATAAAACGGGGAAAGGGGTCAAGGCAGATCTGGAACAGTCGGACTATTGGGCACAAAAAGCGGCTTCTGGGGGAAAAGTTTCCGCCTGAAAGGCCATCCGCCTAAACGGAAAAGCCAGAAAGAAATTTTTCCTTTTTAGGGGGACTTTCGCTATAAGCGTTAAATGAAATTTCCAAAGTCCTTTTTAAAATCCGGTTTTTCTTGCTTCCTCTCCGCTTGTTTGCTGGCAGGATGTGTTGATCCTGTGGAGAATTTAAAACCAACAACTTTTCCAGAGGATTTAAATGCCAAAACCCCCGGTCGGGTTGTGACGATCCTGACCTTAATGCCAGCTAAGGCGCAGGTGGATAATATGTATAATCATAATTTGACGGCAGAAATTGTGGGGGATTGCTTGGGCATTCTTTTGGGTGTGGCAGGGATGGCGGGTTCTTCGCCGGGTATGATTGCAGGCTGGTATATTGGTAAAGCGATCGGCGGCTGGATTGGCGGTGCTATTGAGCCGCCGGAACTTCATCCGCAGGCTATGATTATTGCGTATCAAGACCCCAATGTACCGCACATTCAGCAGGTGATTGAAATTGCTCGCCCTTGCGAGTTTAAAACCGGCATGGCCTATGCGGTGATGTCCGATATTAGGGATAAAGTTCTGCAACAGACCCGGCCGGAAATGCGGATACAGCCTAATAATTTTGCCGCCTGTCGCCAAAAACTCAAAGAGTCCGGAAAAAAATAATAAAGATTTCAGGGATGGCTCAGGCCATTCCGTGCTTTGCCTTTGGCGTATGGCGGGCTTTTTTTTCCTTCATCACTTTTTTATCAGAGCGCTTTAAGAAATATACTGCAATCAGGGTGGCCATGACAGAGGCCAGTCCAATCCCTGCCTGCGCCTGCATTTGCCAGAGCGGATTGTCATAGGCAAGCTGTGTCATCAAAAGAGAAACGGTAAATCCAAGAGCACAGCTCATCACCGCACCGATCAGCCAATGGCGGTATTTCTTTTTCCAAGGGGCTTTTAGACCGGCTTTTTCACAGAGAAAAATGGCGAGAAAAATCCCAATCGGCTTCCCAAGCGCAAAGCCGACTAAGGGGCCTAAAAAAGTGGCTGATTCAAAGAAAACGGGGGAAAAACTCCGCAAATCAATCGCCGTGTTGCAAATCGCAAAGAGGGGTAAAATCAGCCATGCAACAGGATGCGCCAGATTGCGGATCATCGCATGGCCGGGACGGTGCGGTAGCGTTACGCCAAGAATCAATCCAGCCATAGAGGCTGGTGTGCCGGCCTTGCACAGCGTGATCCAAAGGAAAAAAGCGATGGGCAACATAATCTGAAATGCATAAGGCTTATAGCGGAGATTTGTCTTGATAAATTGCCCGATAAGCGCAAGTGCAAGGGATAAAATCCCAGCAAAGGCAAGCCAGAGAAGATGCGGACTATTGCCATAAAAGCAGATCAAAATCGCAACGGCAAAAATATCGTCAAACACCAGCACGGCCCGAACAAAGGTCTTAATGCTGGAGGGTAAATAGGCCGCCAAAGTCAGAAGCGGCATCGTCAGGACAGGCGCACTCGCCGCAGGAATGCCCCACCCCCGAAATCCGGCCTCATTATAGGGGGAGAGGTAAACGACTGAAACCGCCAGTAAAACAGGAATAATGAGCGCCGCAATCGCCGCACTCAAAGGGAAAAGGGCCTTGCGCCAGTCTTTGAGGGGGCCGACCTCAAAATCTGCCCGAAGCTCCACCCCTAAAATCGCAAAAAAGAGCGATAAAAGCCCTTCATTGAGCCAAGATTTCAGCGTTAGCGGAAAGAACGGAAAGGGAATTGTTTGGAGGAGATGTGCAAGAACAGGGCTTAAGGCCGAGGAGGAGAGGAGGATGCCCGTTAGCACTGCAAGGCCGAGAAGCATTTCTTCGGTGATTGCGAGCCATAATTGTTTCAGCGGGTAGAGAAGCAAGGGAAAATTCCTTCAGAACTGTGAAACGGGAGCCTTCCTCTTTAGAAGACGCTGCCCTAAAATTTTAGGTTAATTTTCAGCCTAAGTGATTTTTAAGCATTTTGCCAAGGGTTATTTCTAATTTTTGGCGGAAATTCAGGATTTTCGCCGCTTGGGAAACAGGCAAATGCAGATAATCATTGCGTTCAAAAAAAACTTCCGGCGCATTCGGCATCTGCAGACGGACTTCGCCCCCTTCTTTTTTGAAAAGGAGATGATCCCCTTCGGTGAGACTTTCCTCAAAAATCATTTCATTCGGTAAAAAGAGATGAATAAAATAGAGAAAGTGAGAATTACTTTCCTTTACTTTAATTTTTACTTTAACAAACTCGGATTGCATCTCCTCACAGCAAGAGCATCCTTCCCCCTCTTTTGCATTGAAAAGGGTCGAAATTTCCTTTTCGCCTAACATGATCCGATGCAGGATTTCTAAGGTTTTTTGAGCCGATTGCGGCAGTTCTTTGGAAAAATCTGCCTGAAAATCCTCTAACCCATGCACCCCCTGCACCTCAAGTGAAACAAAATCAAAAGACATATAAATTCCTAAATATTTGAAAATAAAAATTGAAAGGGAAAATAATAAATTTTAATAAAGAAATATATTACAAAAAACGATAATTTCTTTCTAAAAATACCCTGTTGAGGATAAATCTAAAATGACCAATAAACAAGAAAATACCAGCACACTTGATGAGGTGACGGAACGCTTACAAGATTTTCTGAGAAGTAAAAGAGTCTGAAAATATTGTCCTCACCGGCGCATGGGGAACAGGCAAAACCAAAGTTTGGAAAAAAGCGCTTACTGAAGTGAAAAATCCTAAAACAGCGATAGAAAAAGATGGCGCATATTTAGCAAGAGACCGTTATAGCTATGTTTCGGCAGCCGACTGTTCCTCTATTCAAGATTTGAAAGAAAAAATTTTAGCTTCAACTAAACTAGGAAAGACTTCTGATGCTCTAGATCAGGTGAAAGGTCCTTTTAAGCAGTCTGGGGAATTGCTTAAAGCGTTTGGAAGCGATATCGGAGATAGCTTAGAGGGCGCATCGGGAACTTTAGGAACAATACTAGGGCTGGGAGCAACATCTGCTAAATTTTTTACAAAGTTAGCATTGAAAGATGCGACTATCTGTATTGATGATATTGAGCGCGCTAAAAATCTTGATCCGCAGGATATTCTTCATTTAGCGGCAGATTTACGAGATAATGAGAATTGTAAAGTCGTTTTAATTTTAAATGAAAATAATTTTTGTAAATCAGATGGCAGTAATGACACTGAGAAATCGGGCGCTTGGAGAGATTCTTTTGAAAAAGGTTCTGACGCACATTTGGAACTCATATTAGATCCAAAATATGCGGCAAACTTAGCCTTTAGAGATAAAGATGAAAAAGAAATTCAGGATGAAAAAGACCCTCTTGTAAAAGCCTTACGGCCGCAAGTTATAAAATTAGGTATAGAGAATATTCGCATCATTCAACGTATTTGGAGGGATGCAAAGCGTTGGGAGAAGTTTTATTTAGAGAACGAAATAGATGTATACCAAAGTCTTAAAGTGAAAATTATAGAGTTAACAGCTATCGCCGGAAATCTTAAATATTGTCATCCTGAAGAGCTTAATAAAATAGGTGGATTACAATCAAAAAAGCAAAAATTGATAGTAAAAACGTGGGAGAGGATGGATGTCGCCTACAGTTCTTTTAGGTCTCTAGCAGAAATTATTGCTCTAAATGTTTGGAATGGTTTTATTATTCAAGCAGAGGAGGTATCAAAAACGCTTATCTCATTGTCCTTAGAGATGAAAGAAAGAGATGAAAAATTAAAGAATAATAAAGAAATGGGAGAAGCAAACCAAGCTTGTGATGATTTAATCAAGCTTCTTCAAGAAGATATTTTTTCTTCAGAAAGTGAACCAGAAAGTGAATTAGACAATAAAATTAAGCAAAGCGTTCAAAATCTTTTGCCGAAAATGAATAAAATTGAAATGCATATTATTCTTAAAACGGTTTTTGAGCTCGAAAGATTTGGTTTGATAAAAGATGCAAAAGAGATTGCAACAAAATGGGCTGAAGTTCTAAGAGATGATAAAGAAAATCAGCTTATAAAACCACGGCAAAATCATACTTCTATCTCCCAATCTTATTTAGAAGAGCAGAAGACAAAAAGTGAAGTAACACCAATAATTATTCAGGCGTGGATGGATGTTACTGGTCATGAACGTAAAAGTGATGAATCTCTTGAATTTTTAAAGGAAGAGGCAAGAAAATTTATAGAGAGTGGAAACTATCCTTCTACTGAAATACTTAGAGACTTAGGAGAGCAGCAGAATACTTTTTGGAAGGAAATTTTCAAAGAGATTGGTGGAACTGGATGTATATTAAATTTTTGGAATCATAGTTCTTTCGATAGGGAAGAAAATCCATTAGCACCCATTATGCAGAATATCAGGCTTTATTTAGAAGAGCTTTCAACAAAAAGTCCTGTTTATAAAAAGCGTTATGCAGAATATTTATTCACGCCAGAACAGAAAAAATTGAGCGATTTTATTAATTCATTTAGAAATGTGCCTGGCTGCTTTTTAAATGAATATGTAAAAGTAAAAAAGCCTTATGAAGCTTGGAAGTTGTCGGATCTAGAAGCTGTTTTAGAAAAATACAATGGAGCAGAAAAAAAGACTCTGATAGGAAATTATTGGTCGGCTTGTTTTTCGAAAACGGATGGAAGCACATACAATAATATTTTGGAAGCGCTCACCTTAAGAAAAGAAAATCAAGATTGGCAAGATACTCATGATCTTTTAGAAAAATTACGTATTTTTCAACAACTAGGTATTTTACTTCATGAGTATTTAGAGAAATTCAGCATGAATTCCGCCTTAACAGCCTATCCTTGGCAAGAATTGATTGATTTTAAAATTCCAAGTGATGAGGAAGTCAAAAAACAGGTAGAAATTTCTCCTGAAAATACCGATCAATCCTAAAATAAAAAGAAAGATGAGGCCGTTTTGAATAAGCCGTTAGACAACACAGATGAGGCGCAAAATCCGCTGAAAGAACTCATTGAGGGTTTGCGGGATGGGGAGGTGATCCATCTCAGGGATTATCGGAATGTTTATCAAAGCTGGACGATAAAAAAGCTCCGGGAGCTTTTAAAAGCAGAGGCTTTTCAGCCGGATGAAATTCTTAAATTAGCGCAAAATTATTGGCTTTTAGCGTTTGATGGCGGTGCGGCAGGTCATGCGAAAGAAAGCGTGAGGGACATCTTAAAAGCGGATTGGGATATCTATTCTGCTTCTGCGGAAAATTTAGAGCGGCTTCATGTTTTGCAGAAATTGGCACAAATTTTACATCCTATTCTAAAAAAATACTGGGAGCGGAAAAGGATTCTAGATTCTGAATTAGAAGTTATTTTAGAAGATTCAGAACAATATCCTTGGGAAATCCTTATAAAAGCGAAAATTTCTGAATCTAAAGAGACAAAAACAGACAAAGAAAATCCTCATAAGTAATTCTTAAAAATAGAGCTTGAGAGGATGTCCCCCCCAAGCTCTTTTCTAAATTTCTAAATGTCGTTTTAATCTTTTGAGGGGCGAACGGCTACTTTAAGGGATTTGGGTCACAGGCTTTATCCAGCGCCTCTTTGGTCTGTTCAAGGTTAAAATGGGCGGTGACAATTTTCGATAAATCTACCCTGCCATCGGCAACCATGCTTATGGCAGCCGGCCATGTTCTGGCATACCGGAAAACGCCTGTCAGCATGATCTCCCGATCCTGAATAATCGGCAGGGGAAGCGGAACTTCATTCGCCCCCATGCCAACGAGGACAATTGTTCCTGCCGGACGAACGGCTTTAATACCGGCAGTGATTGCCGGCACGGCCCCGGAACATTCGATAAAGGCATCAATGTCTTATAAGCGGGAATTATGTCGGTAAGACGTTTTTTTCAAGAGGCGGCGGAGAGGAAGGAAAAATATAAATCTGTCATTATTTTGCGTCATTTGTCCTCCTTTCGTTTTTGCCCTATCGTTAAAAATCGAATTTAGAAATAAGGTGGGGGCTTTATGTTTTCGTGGCGCCAAAAAGTCGCATTATCAGAGTTTAAGCGCAGTCATGCCTATATGCTTTTTGGGTTGGCCGTGCTTCAAAAATGCGCCATCACATTGGCACAGACCGAAAGCATGATAAACGGCACCGTTCCGCTTTATCTCAAAACAGAAGACGCTGAGATCATGATTAATCTCATGCGGGGTTATCATTTTCTGCTTCAAAAAATTGAGCAAAAAACACTCAGTGCCGATATTGACTGCTTGTGTGAACTTCATGCCTTTGTGGCTGCCGGTGAGGATTTGGAGTGGGGTAATCTTCGGGGGGAGGGGGCGGAAAAAAACTATACGCCGGGAGTGCGTCTTATAAAGGGGCGCTTCATCGGCCCGATTCCAACCGCAGAGCCTGAAAATATCCGGGCTGAAATGCTTATGGCGCTGACCAATTTTCTTAATTCGGAGAAACAAGCGGAGGATGGTGTTCGCCTCTTTTGTGCCCTTTCATTGATTCAGCCTTTTTTCGGTGCGAACAAGCGTACGATTTTCCTTTTCGTGAATGCCGTTCTAGCTGATGAGGGGATCTCGCCGCTTGTGCTGCCTTTGGATAATTTAGCAGGCTTCGCAGAGGCCTTTTCTGAGATTTTTGCCGGTAATCAAACCCCAATGACGGCACTTCTTTTAGAAGAATATAAAAAAGCCTATCTCACCCTCAATGTTGCAAAGGAAAAGCTCGAGTAATTTTGCCCCGTTTTCTGAAAATTTTAGGGTTTAAAAACATCCGTGCGGTTTTCATCTTTGACAGGATTTTCTTGCCAAATTTTGGTAAGCGTTTTTTGAATTTTTTCTGCCCTGTTGCTTTCTGCCAAAGCGGGAATCTCTTTTAAGAGTTTTTTGCTAAATGCTGTATGGGGACGTTCTCGAAAAGCCCTGAGAATGCGGTCTGCCATTCTGTCCGGCATTTCCAAGATTTCTTTGATCGCCTCTCTGCCTTTATAAAGCCTTCGTAAAAAAGCAGTTTCATTATAAAGATATTCTTCGATGGATCTTTTAAGAATGCGGGTTAGAAAGCCAAGATGCGGTTCCATTTTGGGATAACGCCAAGCAGGGCGTGCAATTTTATGTCCTGTAAATTCTAAATCCGATTCAATGCCGTCAGGATATTTTTTGTACTTTGGTGAAAAAGAAATAAAAGGACGTATTTTTTGCATTAAAGGTTTAGAGAGTGTTTCTAAAACCTCATCATAGGATCGGCGCATGAGGCTGTCAGCGTTAATGACCGCAGAAACTGGCAAAATAAAGCCTTTTTCCAAGGCGCGATCCCGACAGAGGATATCTTGAATTAAAAAACGGTGCGCACGTCCGTTGCCATCTGCTAAAGGATGGATATACACAAAACCAAAGGCGGCAATGGCGGCACGCATCACGGTATTTTGTCCTTGCGTACGTTCTAAAAAAACCTCAATGCCTTCCAGCATTTCGGATAAATCCTGACGGGGTGGGGCGATATAATCCACCCTGTCTTCTGGGGCATTATAACCGTCCCGTCCAATAAAAACGGGGGATTGGCGAATGCCAAATTTTTTAAGAACGGTATTTTTGCCAATAATATCTTGATGGAGATTTTGGAGTGTCTCATGGGAGAGAGGTGGTCTGTCATCTGTGCCGGTTTTTTGGGAAAGGACATGGGCAAAGCGCTCTATGCGGCTGACATCTTGCGCTTCATGTTCAATGTCAAAACTCGCACGGCTTTCTTTGATTGTCATCCAGTTTGCCGCACGCATGAGCATCTCTTGCCCGAATTCGGTTTTAATCCCTTCGAGCATTTTGGGAATATCAAGTTTTTCTGCTAATTCCCAAGCTTCGTTTTTGACAAGAGAGGGACAGAAAAAACGATTGCCCGGCATATTGTCCAAGATTTTCCAGCGAGTGTTTTTACTGACCTTATTTAGAGAGGCGCAGAGAATTTTTTTCTCATCTAAGGCATTTTTATAATTGCCAAACACACCAGAATTTGGAAGCTTTAAAACTTCCTCTCCTGTAAAAAATTCATAGAAAAAGGCTGTGCGTCTTGCATAAATGCCAGAAGGCTCTTCATCAATCCAATTTTGAGAAAATTCCTTGCCGATTTTTTCAAAAAAACGACATATAAACTCAAAATGAGGGGTTTCAGACTTCAGGTGAAAACGAAAATGGCCTCTGAAATCGTCTAAATCAGGGGTTTGATGGCGTTGATAAAATTCTTTTCGCAGACCATTATTCTCTTTGGTTTGGCGGGATGCGCCTACAAAACTCTCGCATCTTAAACGCCCAACCATTGGCAGTTCTAAGCATTTGATGAGATATAATGCCCCAATCGGCTGAGAATTTGTCATTATTTAGCGCTTTCCCCCAAAAGAAAGAGTTTAAAAGACATAAAGACATTAAATTTTTCTTATTTTAGAGTGATAATTTTTAAAAGGACATAAAAATGTTTAAAATGTGCACAATGAGCATAAAAACATTAAATTTGACATAAAAATGTTTAAAAATAGCGCTTTGTTCATAAAAACGTTTATTTTTATGCTGAAAAAAGATTTTTCTATTTGTTAAATAATTTTTGCAAAATCATTCAGCCATTTGGAGCCGGCTTCTAAATTGAGATTGGCGCTGGCGTAATTTTCCCAGAGCAATTCTTCCGGCAGCGCCCAATCCCATTTTTCACGCTGTAAATTCTGTGCGTCTTTAAGGAGTTTTTCGAGCGGTATTTTCGGATCTGCCTTGATCTCTTTGATGCGCTCTAAAATTTCTTCGGCGCTTTCCATTTCCTTATCAATCATAATGCCCAGCTCATTATTACGGGCGGAAATCTCATGGGCGTTGAGATAGCACATGATCGCTTCATTCTCATTATCGCCCGCCCATGTCAGAATTTGCAGACGGTCGCCATGATCTATGAGATTTGTGTGGGAAAGGCCAAATTCCCGCCACGCCATACGTGCCTCATGAATAAATTCCTGCGCTTGCGGATCAAGAAAACGCAAAGGGGCGCTACCAGCGCAAATCCGGCGCATCTCTTGGCGGATTTGATGATGGACACGTCCGCCTTCGCCGTGGATTTTGACGGCGGCACGCCGTGTTTCTGTGAGATAGAGGGTTTTTTCCGCCTCAGAGATGCTTTGCACCATCCAGGCTTTTCCGGCAAAGAGGAGGGTGGTTTTAGGCTTTATCACGCCCTTTATAGGCAGCGTGCCGAGCGTCTTTCCATTAGAGACGAGACGGAACTCATCTTGGCTTTTAAAAGAGGCGTAAAATTCAAAATTATTGACAATCCGATCGCCGATTTCCCCATGTAATAAGGTACCGGAATGATCCTGTATGAGCAGGTCAATTTGCCCTAAATGGCTTAGAAAAAGTTTAAATTGCGCCGGGCTGACTTGCCGAAAAGGACTTTCCTCCAAGCCGCAAAGGAGTTTATAGGCGGTTCCCGGCTGGATACCGTTATATTGTGAAATGAGCGATAAAAGCTGCTGTACCAAGGTGGAAAGATGCAAACCTTTTGTTTGCGGCGGTTCGCACCAATTTTTGAGCAGGAGGGAAATGCTGGCCGACATTTGGAGGGAATGCAGGCGGAGGCGATCTTCTAAAGAGGATTTCTCATCTAGGCGTTTTTCAAGAACATAGCCTCTTAAAATCGGATGTTCCCCCCGTCCACGGCCGGAACGTCCCATTCTTTGACGTAAATTTGCGACAGAAGGCGGCGGATTGATCTGGGCAATAGATTTGACGCTATTGATATCAATTCCCAGCTCTAAGGTACTGGTGCAAATACCGATTGCGGGTTGGTCTTTTTGCTTTAATGCCTGCTCGGTTTCCAGACGGAGTTTGGGCGAGAGGCTCCCATGATGTGGCCAGAATTGTTGAGAAATTTTCTTTTGATCGCAAAATCCGTTTAAAAGATGCGTATAATTTTCGACATCTTGGCGGGTATTGGGAAAAATCAAATGATTGCTGCCAAGGAGACGCTTAAATAAATCTTTTGCAATACCATATTCCGCAGAGGCTTTTTCCTTTTTTTCTGCAAGGTCATCCTCGGAAAGCCCAAGCCGTTTTTTCTCTTTTTTAAGTTGCGCTTCGGAAAGATTGAGGCGGGAAAGCTCCTCTAAAATCATCTTTTCATCGTCAGAAAGCGGCTCTTTGGCAAGATAGCCTTTGACGAGGATTTTCATTTTGACATCGCCGCCGCCAATATCGACAATTTCAACGGGGGGGATTTTCTCTGATTTTCCGGCAGAAGGGCGCAAAAATTCTGCGCCAAGCGCCATATTGCCTAAAGTCGCCGAAAGACCGATCCGCCTGATAAAACGTTTCTGATCCATTTCAATGCGATATAAAAGCGATTGCAGTTGTTTCCCTCGCTCGCTCCCGATAAAGGCGTGGAGCTCGTCAATAATGACAAAGAGAGCGCCTTTGAAAATACGCTGAATTTCCGTCCCTCGGCGACAGAGCAACGCCTCAAGGGATTCCGGCGTGATGAGCAGCAATCCTTTTGGATTTTTTAAAAAATGATTTTTCTTGCTGGCCGGCACATCGCCATGCCACGGCGTGACGGGGATTTCCAAACTTTCGCAAAGATGATCGAGACGCTCAAACTGATCGTTAATCAAGGCCTTTAGGGGGCTGAGATAAAGGATGAGCGCATCCTTTTGTTTCTGCGTGTCTCTTGCCTTTAAAAATGCCGTCAGCGTAGGCAGAAAAGCCGCCTCTGTCTTGCCGGCTGCCGTGGGGGCAGCGATGATCGCATCGCCTTCTCCTTGGAGGATGACAGGGATGGCTTGCTCTTGCGCCGGGCGCAACGCATCCCATTGCGCCTGCCATAAAAAACGCTGAATCCGAGAGTCTAAAAGATCAAAAGCGGAGGAGGTCATAGGCGGGTTCTTTTACAGCGTGAAATCGGCAAATTCATCCTCGTCCGCCGTTGGGGTGTTCTCGCCTAAAATATGCGCCTCCTGGTCCGCTTGAATATCTAATCCGCCGACAAGGTCCTGCCATTTCGCATTGGGGTTTTGCTCCAAAACAGCGAGAAGATTAATAAAGGCCGTAATGGTCGTGCGAGGGGTTCTAAAGAAACTATTCCCGATCCGTTCATTGCAATGCTGCATAAAGGCTTTGATCGCTTCATCAGGAATGAGATATTTACTTTCATCACCGCTGGCATGGACATTGCGAATGTTTGAAAGCAGGAGGTAAAAATCCTCCGGTGTCAAACTGGAAAGACGCACAACGGGCCCTGAAAAATCCACCAGCCCATCGGTGGCAAAATTATTTTGCGCTAAACGGCTTTGCAAAGCTTCATAACTGTAAAGACCACGCCTTGGGTCAAGAAGAAATTCAGGCGTACCGCCAAGGATAAAGCCAAGCCCAACCGCTGTTCCCTGCAAAGAATCATTGAGAATACGCAAGAGCTGTTCATAGTTGGAGCGCCGGGCTTGCGCATTGGAAAGCTTAAAGAGATTGACCATTTCATCCAGTGAAATAAGCAGACCGTTATAGCCTGCTAAACGAACGAAGAGCGCCATCAATTTTAATTGATCGTAAAAAGAGCCGTCCTCGACAATGGCACGAACGCTAAGCGCTTTTTTCGCATCGGTTTTGGTGGAAAACTCTCCTCTGAGCCAACGCAGCGCATCGTTTTTCAGCGTTTGGTTATCCTCTTCAAAGCCACGGCAATAGGCTGAGATCACTTCGGCAAAATCATAACCATTCACCAATTCACTCAATTGTTCGAGCTTGCCCTGGAGGATGGTTTCGACTGCTTTGCCCTCTGCTTTGGCTTCATTGCGGCAGGTAGCAATAAATTTCTCAACAATTCCAGCCATCGCATTGCCATCAGGACGTGCCCTGGTGGAGAGATTGCGCATCAGCTCCGCAAAAAGCGAACGGGCTTGCCCCCCTGTCGCATGCAGACGGCGGTCAGGGTTTAAATCGGCACTGGCGACGACGAGCTTATGCTCGAGCGCAATGGTGCGCACTAAATTGAGAAAAAAGGTTTTTCCGGCTCCATATTCCCCCACAATCAGGCGAAAGGCAGACCCGCCATCGCTGAGACGTTCAATATCTTTGATGAGGGTTTCGACTTCGAGTTTACGTCCCACTTGGATAAGATGCTGGCCAATACGGGGAACAACCCCCGCCCTCAACGATTGTAGAAGGGCATCTTTGTCACGGGGGCGGATTTTGATTTTTTTCTCAGGGGAGGGGGAAAGAGACATAGGGTAATTGGCAACTTCTTTGTAGGAAAAAAACGAAAGTCAGAAAATAAAAAACAGGCTATAGAGTTTAGGGCTAAAAATCATGCACTGCAAGCAACGCAACCCGATG
This sequence comes from Acetobacteraceae bacterium, assembly GCA_004843165.1. Lineage (NCBI taxonomy): Bacteria > Pseudomonadati > Pseudomonadota > Alphaproteobacteria > Acetobacterales > Acetobacteraceae > Acetobacteraceae bacterium. Next base: position 797,001 of record CP039459.1, on the reverse strand, counting down.
AAAAAGCTTTCTTCTTGTTTTTTTCCTTTATCCTGTCATAGTTAAAAAAACGTCTATAAAATGAAAACGAGCCAAATTTTTTTAAAATCTTTGAAGCATTCGGTGCATTTAAGGGATCTCTATGTATAAATTTTTGAATAAAAAAGTTGCAGCCGCCTGCTTGGCTTTAGGGCTTTCTGCATCTTACATGACATCATTGGCCTCTGCTGAAGTCTTCTCTGATCCGCAGATTCTTTCCGATAAACAGCAATGGAAAATTGCGGGCCTTCTCAATTCACCCAAAGCCGTTTCTTGGCTCAATAATGGCCGTAATGAGAATAATGGTGTTCCTTCCGAAGTCAGTGCCGTTGAAATTATCTCTTTTAATTTTAATAAAAACGCCAGAGAAGAGATTAAATCCTTAGCACCCGTTCCCTTTGACAAAATCGGCGTGATTTCCGCCTATGCGGAACTGACCCTTGCCAATGGCGAAAAAGAAGGCGGTATCTTGCTCGTAGATAATCCCGGCGAAAAAGATAAGGTCAAAGCCTTCTGGATTTCAGCCCAAAAAATTTCAGATTTTCTTAAAACGGCGGAAAGCCTCAAAACAGGCGGCCAGCCAGTTCCGGCCTATCGCCATGTCGATTTTGCAGATCCTGAAGTCCAAAACTGCACCGCCCAATCCTTTCTCGTCCGTCCTGTCGGCGTAGAGGATTATCCTTACCAGCGCTGGGTGCGTTGCACCAATCCGGATGAGCAAAAAGAAATCCTTTCCCCAAGAATTTTAATCCCGGCACGCTACTAAGCCAGAACAGATTTTGACACGAAAAAGGCGGGGGAAAACTCGCCTTTTTAGGGAAAATTTTAGAAGATTGAAAAATTTTACTTATTATTTATGGATTTTGTTATTTCTTTAAGATATTAGGGTTGACATAAATTTAAGAAAGAGACACCAAAGATAGTGTTTACTTATTGTTAGAAAAGAGAAGCTTCATCTGTTAGAAAAGAGAAGCTTCATCTGTTAGAAAAGAGAAGCTTCATCTGTTAGAAAAGAGAAGCTTCATCTGTTAGAAAAGAGAAGCTTCATCTGTTAGAAAAGAGAAGCTTCATCTGTGACGAATATTCAAAAAAAAATTACAGCTATTTTACAAGAAAGACGCAATGAGCTGCCGGAAATTGAGCGGCAACTTAACAGGTTGGAAAAATTAAAGGGCAATCTTGCAGATCTGAAACAGGCCGTTACAGTATTTCGCCAGCATGAGGGGGCGGATAATCAAGCACTAGATAATTTTAGCACCCTTCCATTTGACACAGTCAATGGTAACATTTCTCAGGCTATTACCAGTCTTGAGCATCTTAAAGCACGTTTTAGTCGTCCTACTTTAAATGTCGGTGTGAGTGGTCGAGCGCGTGTGGGAAAGAGCACCCTGTTGCAATCTATTTCTGGTTTAAATGATGACCAGATTCCGACGGGCAGTGGTTTGCCCGTGACCGCCGTACGTAGCCGGATTTTCCATTCTGATCATTTACGTCGTGCCATTTTGCATTTGCATACTTATGAGAGTTTTCGTCAAGATGTGCTGCAACCTTATCATGATGCGCTAGGTCTGCCAGAAGCCCCTCAAACTTTGGAGCTTTTTGCGCAGTATCAATATCCAGAATCTGTTTCTGAACGAGAAGCAAGTGCCACGATTATTTTAAAAAAAATTAAAGATATGCAGTCATCTTTACCTTCTTATCGTAGCGCTTTAGTAGGTGGAGAAACAGAGGTTAGCCTTGATGGTTTGCGTCATTATGTTGCCTACCCGACTTCAGAGGCCGAAGAAGAGGGGTACCTTCATGGTCAGGTTGTACCTCGTCCTTATTTGGCGGTTAAGGATGTGCGGATTGAATGCCCTTTCCCTTATGCACAGGTTTCTCAGTTAGGGATTATTGATTTACCGGGACTTGGTGAACTCAATGCCAATGCCGAGGAACATCATCTTGAAGGTCTGTGCAATGATGTGGATTTGGTGATGTTGGTAAAACGCCCCCTAGAGGGGATGGCCTACTGGGGCAAGGAAGACGGTAATGCAACTGATCTGCTGGACAAGGCACGGGGTTTCGTAGAAAGTCGACGTGATTTTGTTTATTTGGTGATGAATATTGGCGGAGCTGATAAGGCAAGCATCATGGCATTACGGGGGGATATCTTGCGAAATGTCAATAATGGTGAGGCTGGTAAGAATTTTCAGCTGCTGGAGGCAAATGCTGCGGATGAAAAAAACGTTTATGAGCATGTTCTTGAACCTGTACTTACCCATCTAGCTGAACGTTTGCCGGTCATGGATCGTCAAATTCGTAAAAAGACGCTTGCCCAGTCAGCAGGTATTGTTTTGCAGGTAAATGAGATTCTTTCGGGAATTGAGGCAAGCTTTACAAAAGGCAAAGCGTCCAACTTGGGTTCTGGTGAGCGAGAGACATTGGATGATGAAATAAAAAAGCTCCTAAGTAGGTTAGCTCTTAAATTACATTTGGAGTTAAAAATTCTAAAGGAACAGGTGTCTCAGGATTCAGGAAAGGAAGCGGAGGCTTTTGAAGAAGCTGTAGATCATGCTTATGAAAATATCTGTCATTGGATTGATAACGGATTGGGAGACGGGGCCGAAAAATGGTCTAAGAAAGCCTTTGAAAATCTGATCGTGGAGAGCGGCTCTGGTGGATTTGTTAATCGTGAGTTTAATAATATTCGGGTTGAAGTTAGTAATGCTTTCTCAGGTATTGATGACTATTTTAATAAAACACTTGAGGAGGTCTGGAAACGTCTAGGCGATGGCATTTTAAAGCCTTCTTTCGGTATCTTGTTGGAGGGAAAAACAGGGCGTGGGGTTCTTGAGAAATTGGCCACATTAGCGGAGGAGGCAGAGGAGCCATGCCCGCAAATTTCTCGTGCGATAAAAGATTTACTTTCATTGCGGCTTGATTACCGGACACAGCTTCATCATAAGGTTCGTTATACGCTTGATATTCTACAAAATGAGAGTGTGAATCCTAAAACAGGTGATGTGGAACCTGAATTTGCCGTAGAAAAAACATCTTCTGGCGTAGAAAAATTGTTGCGCAAGATGACAGAGAAAGCACATTCTGCAGTATATCAGATGCGTAAAGCTCTGATGGAAGAGTATAAAGTGCCAGAAAGGGTGATATATGCAGCCGTCGAGCAGTTTGATGATGCATTAATTCGTTCTGCTGTTTCTGAGAGAGAGTTGAAACGGCTGGCGTATTCCTATCGTGATGAGATCTGGCCAGGTATTTTTGCCGGCGTCAAGGCAGCAACAGCAAGAACTGCCGCTGTTAAAAATGCGATGAAGGCTGTTCGCCAAACCTTAGCGTAAGTCCCCCCTGAAATTTGTAGGTGTGATCCAAAATGTATTGGAAAGGATCATATTTCCCGAGATCCGAGGAATGATAAATGAGTGATACAAATTTAGAATTTAAAATTGCAATGTTGGCACCCAGCCGAATTGGGAAAACCTCTTTGGTGACAGCCCTGCTTCAAGATACCAAAAAACTTTTGGAGGATACACCGCTAAGTCTAGAGCCTAAGAATGCAAAAACCCGGGTGCGGATCAATCAGCATATGAACCAATTACGCGGTTCATTACGTGAAGGGGAATTTGATACCGGGGCGATGAGCGGTACTGAAGCACCGTATTATTTTAATCTATCGCTTGGCAGTGCTATTGATGAAGCGCATAAATTAGATCTGACTTTGTTAGATTTTCCCGGTGGGTGGGTATCCCGTGGTGTATTGTTGAGTGGAGAAACGCAGGAGCAGATACAAAGTGCAGAATTTATAAAGGATGCTTCTGTTCTCTTGTTGGTCGTTGATGCCAGTTTGGTGATGGAGGCAGGCAGAGCAAAAGAAAAGAGCGCTATCGATAGTATCCTTGATCTGTATGCGACTGGTGAAATTCTTGAAGCATGGAGTAAGGCCAAGAAAAAACGGCCGGATCATCCCTCGTTGGTATTAATTTGTCCTGTGAAATGCGAGAGCTATTTTGATGATAATGGTGGAACTCGCGATAAGAGAGAGGAGCTTTTTAACCGGACTCTAAATCTTTATAAGGATGTCATCGAAACCGTTTATAAAGAGGGGCCTGAAAATACAGAGATTTTATATATGCCGGTTGATACGATTGGCTGTGTAGAGTTTTTATCGGCACGATGGGACGTTAATGCAAAGCCACCAGTCTTTAGCCCTTCATTTCGGGTGTGTCGTTCCGGTAGGCAGTCCGTTTTTGGGGCAAGGGATATTTTATTAGCCGTTGCGAAGCAATTTTTTCACTACCACGAGAAAGTGCAATATGAGAAGGCAACGGCTTCGATTACAAAAGCTGAAGAAGCCCAGAAGCAAGCTCAAAATAAAAATATTTTTGAATCAATTTTCAGTTTGTTTGGTCGTGTAACAGAGAACGAAAAAAAGGCAGCGCGAGCAGCACAGACGGCAGATGAGGCGATTAAATCCTCCAATAATGTTGTGGAATTGCTAAATGCTTTATGTCAGAAAGACTATGGCCCACGGGTTAAGATTATTCGTCCAACTGGGATCAGCGGGTGAAGATTTGGCTTCGAACACGTGGGGTAACGCATGATTATGCGTTCCTCGGCGAGGTACCGCAGCAGGAATGGTGGGCAGAGGGAGTCTATAAAAATTTCACATCGTTTGAGCAGCCAACTTTGATTTTGGAATTATTTCCTTCGGGGAAATGGGAGTGTTTTATCAGTGCCATTCCTTCCGAGCGGTGTGATCGGCTTAAGACACAGATACGCTATTCGCTGGTTCTATCTGGTGATGGCACGGATCAAGAGATTTTGTTTAAGCTTCTTGGAGAGGTTTTGCAGGTTTTTAGAAAGCATCCGCCGGAAATAGGATCACTCACGAAATTTCTGGATGAGGCTGTGGGGGAACAGGCGGATAAATGGTTGGAAAAGAAGCCGGAGACTCAAAATCAAGTAGAGCAATGTTTGATTGGCTTAAAGAAAAAATTTTCTCAGTTAACGCCTTTTCCTTTGGAGGAGAAAATACGGAGTATTTTTGAAAAGAACTCTGATTCTAAAAGAATCGTTGCATTGTTGAATTTTATTGCTTCGTCAGAGGATCCCTTGGCGGAAGAGTTAAAGAATGCTTTATGGGGGTTAGAGCAATGTTTGATTGGCTTAAAGAAAAAATTTTCTCAGTTAGTGCCTTTTCCTTTGGAGGAGAAAATACGGAGTATTTTTGAAAAGAACTCTGATTCCGAAAGACTACTCGTCGCATTATTTAATTTTATTGCTTCGTTAGAGGATTCCTTGGCGGAAGACTTAAAGATTGCTTTACGGCGGTCTGTGCGAGATCAGTCTCATTGTTGTGTGCTATTGCCCAGTCCCCTCGCAGGAGGAGATATTACCCTTCCATTTTTTCTGGATTTCTCCAATCTAGAGAATTCTTTTAATAGAGAGATAGAGAAGAGGAAAATGGCTGTCTTAGAAAGCCAAAAGATGGAACCGGAAAACGCTTCTTCCTCTTTACGCTCGTCTATTTTCGAGATTTTTTCCTTCAAAACAAAAAAATGAAAAACAGAAAGGTTTCCGAGAATTTGATGCAGACCAAAGACGTCAAAAACTAAAAAGGAGCGGGGAAGATTTTTCTCTTTCTTCCATGGAGGAGAAACCGAGGGAAGATTCTCGGATTATCCCGCCGGAAGCCGAGGTAAATACGCAAGACTAAAAATGACGTTTAGATAAATGCTATGAAGCAATAATGAGAGAATAAGATGGAACTTTGGCTTCAAACCCGTGGATTAACCTCTGATTATGCGTTTTTAGGTGAGGCACCGCCGGAACGCTGGTGGACAAAGACAGCCTATCAAAGTGCAACATCTTTTGAGTTGCCAACTTTGATTTTAGAGCGGTATTCTGTAGGCAAATGGCGTTGTTTTGTGAGTGCCATTCCTTCAAGACGTCGGGATCGTGTAAATACCCGGATCCGCTATTCTTTGGTTCTTCAGGGAAGTTGTGCAGATCAAGAGATTTTATTCAAACTTCTTGGGCACGTGTTAGAGGTTTTTAGAACAAATCCCGTTGTAGAAAATTCACTTTTAACGGATCTTCTGGATGATCTTATAAGAGATAAGGCGGATGAATGGCTGAGTTGTGCAACGAAAGAAGTAAAACAATGCGTCAATCTCTTAGAGAGGAAAATGGCACAGTTGCAAGATCTTCCGCTGAAGCGTGAATTGAGCGATCAGCTACAGAAATTTTTAACAGGAACCCGTGAGAGTGCCCAGCTGATAGCGATGTTTAATTTTATTGCGTCAGAAGACAGCCCATCAGTAGCGGAATTGCGAACTTTATGGAATTTTTCCCAAGGGAATATCTTGCTATTGGCCAGCCCCGTAGATGGCGGAAATATTGATAATATTTTTCTTGTAAAAGCCCCCCCGATGTCTGTCTCAGTGCCAAATGTTACAGATGATAGAAAAAAAACGACACAACGATATTTCACTTTTTGTTTTTTAGGTTTTGTCATTATTGTTACGATATTGATAGGCTGTCTCGTTGCTAGATAGTTTTAAGACTTAAAGTTAAAATCCTTCACCATATCTCTCTTGTATGGCTTTTTCTAAAAGATTTTGGAGATCTGCGAGCCATTCCAGAGGTGAGAGATTCTGATATTCAGGCACAAGAACAATCCAAACATCCTCTAGGAAATCCGCCATATTCAGTTTTCCCTGTTTAACAGCCCAAGCCATCTCTGCAAGCTCTGCCTGAACTTCTTTAATCGTGTTATAATTATATCCCCTTACAGCAGCGGGCATGGTCTCGGCCGCCGTTTCCCCTTCCCCAATCTCATCCAGAACCGAATAATTTAAATAAGAACGGAAAAAATCAGGCAGTCTTGGAAAAATTCTTTCCCAAAGATGGCCTTCTGCTAAACCATCTGCGTCATGAAGTTCTGTTTTATCAATATAATATTTTTTATTCATTTTAACCTTTGTTAAAATCCTTCACCATATCTTTCCTGAATGGCTTTTTCTAAGAGATTTTGGAGATCTGCGAGCCATTCCAAAGGCGGGAGATTCTGATATTCAGGCACAAGAACAATCCAAACATCTTCTAGGAAATCCTCTATATTCAGTTTTCCCTGTTTAACAGCCCAAGTCATCTCTGCCAGTTCTGCCTGAACTTCTTTAATGGTTTCGTAATCATACCCTCTTACGGCAACTGGTATCGTCTCTGCCGCTGTTTCCCCATCTCCAAGTTCATCCAAAACAGAGTAATTTAAATATGAACGGAAAAAATCAGGTAGTTCAGGAAAAATTCTTTTCCAAAGATGACCTTCTGTTAAACCATCTGCGTCATGAAGTTCTGTTTTATCAATATAATATTTTTTATTCATTTTAACCTCATTCTCCTTTATGGCAGTAGTTCAAGGGTTTCTACATAAAAACCCTCAGGATTATTCTTTGTCCGTTTGATTAAAAATTGTACTTTTTTAGCATCTTTCACAATAGAGCTGCCCTGTTTGACATATCTGCCAATCTTTCTTCCCATATCCAGCTCAAGCCAAACCTTCTCTCTTTTTCCGGCTAAAAGTCTTCTTAACTCTGCCTGATTTTCAGGCTTATTCAAAGCTTTGGCGTAGCTCTCTATTAAAGTTTCCATATTTTGAATTGCTGAAGCGGATTTGCCTGTTTGCGCCCGTTGAATAAGATGAACATCTGTCATGCCCGTTGGATTATGCGCATTGCCTTCTATCAGGTGACGCTCTAAAAGATGCCCCTATTTCTCATAGCTTTCAAAGAGTTCTTTGCTGGGCTTAGGAAGGCGAAGATCGATTTGAGAGAGCGCTTCTCTTTCTAATTTCGCTTTTTCTACCGATGTTTGCGGATTGGCTTTGCTCTTATCCGCATATTTATTGACATGCTCTTTTGGAGAAGAGGCTTTGCTTTTTTTTCAAAGAGATTTGAAAGCGTTTTTTCTTCTTTCAGAACATTCTTGGGGGCACCCGCAAGCGCCTTTTTACCCTCCTCTTCGGCAAGAAATTTAGCGAAAAACGCCAGTGTTTCTTCGGAAAAACCATAAGCAAGCTTTAAGCCTTTTAAAATTTTCAAACCTGCCGCTGATGGGGTCGGTAAAAAATCTGAGAAGTCAGGCGCAGGATAAATCGCATCTTTTAAATAAGATCGATCGCTTTCCGCTTTTTTCGGCATATCGGATTTTGGAGAGCTTTGTTTTTCGGTTACTTTCGCTGAGGGAGGGACAGAGAGGCTGGCATTTTCTTCCGTTGTAAATCGTCCGCCTGTGCTGTCAGGCGATCCGGTGGGGAGATGGTTAGGATTAAAATCCTGTGCCAGTGTCTTTTCTTTTGCGCGCCGCCACATCCAGCCGCACGGCCCCCCTATAGGGTATTCCCATACGTCATCTTCTATCATTTTAATCTCTATTTTATGTCTAAGTTAAATTTAAAAACCCCGTGCCGATAAGGGGGCACGGGGGTTCAAAATAACGCTTAAATAAATTTCTGAAAATTGGGGAAGTAGATTACCCTGCGTTACAAGGGATCTTACGGAAAATTAAATAAGGTATTATCGGGATTGTCACCAGGTGGGGTGCTGTTGGAATCCGGGTCATTCCAAACCTGATCCTCTTCATCATGATTTTGCCCGGCCGGGCCACGGTCAGAGGCAATGATGGATTGCGCCTCTTGCTGTGCCTGATCGGGTTTTTTACCGACAGGGAGACCGGCCGTATTGACGTTGGCTTTTGTGTCTTGCTGATTTTCGGTAATGGGCTGGTTGGGATAGGGGAGGTGCGTGTCAGGAGCCGGCAGTTTCGGCGTATTGGGATCATGGGCAAAAGGCATCGTAAAAGCGCCTCTTGTCGGTTGCTGTGCCTTGGCCGTTCCGAGCAGAGCAATCATACCGCCTGCGGCAATGAAACAGCATATCGCAAAAGAAAATTTAGGCACGTTTTACTCCTGCCTGATGAAGTGAAAGATTTAGCATACTCTGCCTTCAAGTGCCTTTTTTGCCAAGAGTATAATATATTTTTCGTGTCATCTTTGAGGGAAAATTTTTTCTCTTTAGAAAGGATAGTTCGCACTTAAAATCATTCTTTTATTGCTTCATTTGCCTATCAGCCTTTGGCGCAGAGGTTTGAGATTAATATATCATATATCTTAAGGAATATTTACGCATGGCAAATGAACTCGATGAACTGACAGGTCCCATCAATGATGCAGGGCAGGATGTGCATGTCATCAATAAGCAAATTCAGGTGAAAGTTGGTTTTGGGTCTCTTCTGTTTGAAATTGCGCTTTGGACGGTCTTTTTTATTCCCGGCATGATTGCGCTTTCTTTAGGTATTTTGCCTTTGTTGCAGGCGATTGTTCTTTTCGCAGCAGGTATTCTTCCGGGGCTGATTTTCTTATTTATGAAAATCAATGCTTTAGCAACTTTGCGTAAGTTACAGCAGCGGGTTCAAACGGATGCGTCACAGATTGATAATTATCTTGAACAACGTGTTATGATTTTGAACAATGTTGTTGGTCTGCTGAGCAAAGCAGTCGATCTGGACACAAAAGTGATGGAATCTGTTTCTGCTTATCGCAGTGGTGTTTCCCCGGCCTCGGACCGTGAGCGTAATATTGCGTCCTCAAATTTAGAGAATGCTTTTGCACAAGTGCGCCTAACCGTTGAATCTTATCCCGACTTAAAAGCGCATGCTGTGATTGCGGATGCGATGCGTCAGAATAGTTATCTTCAGCAAGAAATTACAGCGGCACGTTCTCTCTATAATGATGCTGTCCTTTTGTGGAATTCAAGTATTTTCGAATGGCCAACGAAGCAAATCGTTGCGGCACGTGCCGGCTATACAACGAGAATTCCCTTTATCGCCTCAGCAGAGACAAAAGCAGCGGCACGGGGTACCTTCTTTTGAGTGAGGATATTTTAGATCCTCTAGATTTCTATGCACATCATTTAAAGGCGGAACATGCAAAAAATGTTTCTGCCTTTTTTGAAAAATTGGTTGAGAAATCAGGGATAGATGCGGTTAAAAATACGGAAACCATTTTGGCGCTTCAAGCCGTAGCGGAAAAACGAAAGGCAAAATTTAAAAGATATCTAGGGCTAAAAATTATTTTGGGCATTCAGATTGTCCTTTCCCTAGGGCTTGCGATTTATTTATGGAATAGTTTAGAGCAGGATTTCTGTTGGCTTGCTGTGGTACCATTGATCATTTTCTTGCCCTTTATTTATTGGGTGTTGCGGCAAATAAATGCTCTAAAACCGGAACTAAACGACTTAAAAGCGCAAGTTGACGCTATGCTTGCAAAAGCATGGGAAGAGCTGTCTTCATTAAATGATCTTTTTACATGGGATATTGCTTTAGAATTGGTAGCACAAAGCTTTCCAGGGATGAGGTTTGACAAATATTTTAACAATGCCCGTATACAGGAGATGCATGAGCAGTTTGGCTTTGATGCCAACCTTGGAAAAGATCACTCCATTTTACATACCCATAGCGGGAGCTTTAATGGCAATCCCTTTATTCTTGCCAAGACTTTAGGACATTGGATGGGGTCTAAAACCTACCAAGGCTCACTCAGCATTCGCTGGACAACACAACGAAGAAATGCCGAGGGAAAACTGGAAACCGTTACCCATCACGAAACTTTGCGGGCCTCTGTTACGGAACCTTTTCCGGAATATGCGACAGAGAGTTTTATTGTCTATGCCAATGAGGCTGCTCCAGAACTGAGCTTTAGTCGGGTACCGTCTAAGCTTTCAAGTTTAGGGGATGGTAAATTGGATCGTTTTCGAAAAAATAGAGCCATACGAAAGCTTGAAAAGAAATCTCTCAAGAGTAATCAGAATTTTACAGTGATGGCTAACCGTGAGTTTGAGAGTCTTTTTGGAGCAGAAGACCGGGATAATGAAGTGCAGTTCCGCTTATTATTTACCCCATTGGCGCAGGTGCAAATGGTCAAGTTGCTCAAAGATAAAGTGATTGGGCACGGTGACGATTTCTCTTTCAACAAAAATGGGATGATAAATATTCTGAGTACAGATGCGTTGAAAAATACAGATATTGACGGCAATCCTGAAAAATTTCGCCACTATGACCTCGCAGAAATACGAAAATTTTTTAATCAATATCATCATGATTTTATGTATGCTTTTTATTTCTCTTTTGCACCTCTCCTGACGGTTCCATTTTACCGCCAACATCGTTCGCATCAAGAAATTTACAAAGATACATATGGAAAACGCCCTTGTTTTTGGGTGCATGAATCAATTGCGAATGATTATGGTGAGAATAAATTTGCACATGCCGAAAGCGTTACACGGAATATTTTAAAAACCACTGTCCAAGAGAATGCCGAAGGTGTGGAAAATGTCAGGGTCACAGCCTATGGTTTTAAGGCCGTTCAGCGGCGAACCTATATCAATGTTCGCGGCGGGGATGGGCGCACACATCAGGTACCTGTTGATTGGGTGGAATATTTGCCCGTTGCAGAGAGTTCTTCGATGCTGGTTGGTCAAGAAAATGAAAATGCAGAGAATGCGCTGCCAAAAGGCTTTGAGACATATGGTTTATCTGAAAAGGCTTTGAGCAGACGCCGTTCTCTTTTTTCTGCACGTATCTCTTAAAATGTGGCAGGGGATTTTCCCTGCCATTTTTATCTTTTACGAAAGAGAGTGTCGTTTAGGCCTGAAATTGTTCCAAAATCTCCGGATTGATTTCAAACGGGTCTTCGCCCTCGATGAAAGGCGCGTCATAAAGATCAAAAGCGGCATCGTTAATGACTTCGAGCGCCCCTTCCGCCATAAGGTCGAATTTTTCGGCTAAAGCTTCAATTTCTGTTCTGTCCCATTCTGTTTTTGCGATCAGCGCTTGTGCCATTTTGCGGTGCGCTGTGTCTAGGTCAGGAAAAATCTGCGATGTATCAGAACTCTCTTCCGCCTGTATTTCAGGGGCGACAGGTATCGAGGCTGGAGAGGGGGGCTCTTTTTCTGCTTCCGGATTGAAAATATGATCTAAAATGCCGCTGATGGCTTCGGTGGCTTGGCGTTTTTCCTCGATTTTTTCTAAATCCAGCTGGAGGGTGTGTGTGGCGGTGCGTGTTTTTGATTTCGGTGCAGGCGCATCTATCCCGCCTCGGCTAACATCACTTGGGAGAGTGCTTATCTCCTGATCGAATAATTTATAGATTTTCTCTAAAAATTTTATCGCCCCAATGGAGACCATCCCCGTTAATTTTGCCTGCATAATCATGCGGTTTAACAACAAAATCTTTTGCGTCTGTGTGAGTTCCAAATTTGGCAGGAGTTTTTTTGTCAGATTAAAAATTTTTGTTGATGAAAGCGTGCTTAAATAAAGTATATGCGCCTTATTTTGCATCAAGCGGAGAGAGCTGTCTGTTGCTGTAGAAAAATCAGCGCTGAGGAGCTGTTTTTCCAAAAATTCCCTTCGGGGCGGATTTACCCCTTCGGCATCAGAGAGGGCTAAAGCGACCCCTAATTGTAAGAAAAGCTGGGTAAAGGCGGGAATATCTTCCTGATTTTCATTCTCCTGAAAAGGATAAGGAAAAAAGGTGTATTTTTCGGAAAGATCGACAGCATTTTTTGTTGGGATAGGCTCTACCCCGATATTTAAGCTTTTGAGACTTTCGACCAAGACTTGAATTTGTTTTAAAGAAAGTCGTTTAGGTAGGGTGAGGTCTTTTTCTGGCTGTGGATTTATGGCTTCAAAGATTTCATGAAAGCAATAAGTTTCTGCCCCTTGTTGGGTGATTTTGTCTGTTAAGTCCTTAATTTTAATCTGCATCCCTTCTGGCCAAAGCATAAAGGGGAGTAGAATTTGCAGATCCATATTTTCCGGATCATTTGGCTCTTTGGAAAGGGCACGGCTGTATAGATCGAGCTGATCACATACATGAATCGCAATATCTTCGAGCTTGCTTAAACCATTTTTGAGACGGCTAATATCTGGAATGTCGGAAAATTCCATTTTAAGTGCTGGGTGAAATTGCAAAGCATGTGAGGCCGGCGAATAGGTTTTTTTGAGTGGCGTGCGGCTTTTTAAGAGGCGCATCCATTGCGGAAAATTTTTGGCAAAATGTGCCATGAAAAGCTGGTCAAATTGTTTAGGACAGCGTGCCGCAGGCGTGCGGAGGTTTGTGTCAGGATGATAATGCAGCCATGCCAGCGCCATCGGCGGCGAAAGCGGTTTGGCATCACGGCTGATTTGTCCGAGTGCTAAGCGCAAACGCCAAGGCAGTTCGGTACGTTTAGCTCTAGGATAGGGATAGGTCTGCTGAATATTTTCCCAAATTTGTTGCCAAGCTTTTGGCAGATCCGCTTCTTCGGTGTCTTCAGGAATCAGAAATCTTTCCAGAGATTTTGGGGTGACGTTCTTATCTGTTGCGGATTGGAAATCCTCCATCCATTCCAGCAATCTGGAAATATAACCGGCCAAAGAGGGAGAGCGTGGCCCATAGGTTTTTAAAAGCGCTTTTAATTCCGTTGCAATATTTTGCCATTCCTCTTGCCGTTCCGCCGTTAAAGGCAGCGGTGAGGTCAGAATGCGCCGCTCTAAACCATAAAAAAAGAGAAAAACCAGTCCAGGGTCGGCCTCTTTATGACGGCGTCCTTCTGAAAGCCAATGGAGATAGGCACGGCGTCCAGAGGGGGCAAGTGCATCATAGCTTGGCCAATAACCTGTCTGGCGCATTGTAAATTGCCCCATTGGCGCAATATCAAGGGCTAAATTGATCAGTTCAGGGCCGTAATCCGTTTGTGCAGAGGCGCTGTTGCGGGGCACTTCACCGATATAGAGCATGCCGTCCTTGATTTTAGCGCCGGAGATTTCAATTTCTTGCCCTGCTTTGATCCAGCGTGGTTTTGAGAGATCAATCATTTTTTTAAGAGAGGGAATGGGAGCCTCTTTTGGCAGAGGTGCTTCTTTGACGAAAAATTCAGGAAGATCCTCGTCTTCATTCAGAGATAGATTACGAATATTAGATTTCCTAAAGATTTTAAGTGAAATTAAGAGGGGGAAATTATAACCGTATCCCCTTTTTTTGCAAAAAATTTCTTTTCAGGCTGAAAGAATGTTATTTAAGATTTTATGGGCGCTTTCATCCGCATCGCAAAGCGCAAAAGAATGAAAGGCTGAGGGTCAGTTAAGTGGCATTACATTTCAAAAAAAAGAGATTTTTCAAACAGATCTTAGCCGTAGGATTATCCCTATTTGCGACTTTTCCGTTTTGGGCACAGGCGGAAGAAAATCCAAACGATTGGGTTGTCCTGCAATCTTCTAAAATAGATGCCGGGCATATTTGGTCAGCCTCGACCCTTTACAGCGATAAGGCAAAACATAAAACGAGTGTTTGCGCCCTTGATTATAAAGTGACTTCGGAAACAGTGCCAAAAGCGCATCCTTTTGTCTTTCTTGTTTCCCGGATGTCACGGGAGTTATGGACAACCGATCATGCCTGGGATTTAAGAGGTTCAGAAAACGGAAAATTTACGCTGAAAATTGATCAGAAAAAACATTTTTTTGAGCTTGATCCTGAAAATGAATATATTTTGATGACTCTGGTGCGTGATAATGAAATTGATGAGATTTTAGGCGAATTGGAAAAAGCGGATCATGCCGAGGTAAAGCTTGCGGCAAGGGGGGCAAATAAAGATCTGCATTTGCGCCTGAAAGGGATCGTCCCCGTTCTAGAGGCTTTCCGCCAATGTCTTTCAGCGCCGGAAATCGCCTATGGCAAAAAAATCAATGTGAAGAACGACACGCAACTTCCTAAAGTCTTTAAAGAATAATAAAGAGTAGCAGAAACATGACAAAAAAATACGAAATTGCCTTTTCCATCCTCAAAGATTTGCCTTATGCCGATCAGGCTGTCTTTCCGACGAAATCCACTCAGCATAGTTCCGGCTATGATTTGCATTCTGCGGTGGATGTCACCATTCCAGCCGGTAAACATGCGATGATTGCCACCGGTTTGAGGGTTCATCTTAAAACCGATACTCCCATTGATATGCAGGTGCGGAGCCGCTCTGGATTGGCGGCAAAGCACGGAATTTTTACGCTAAATTCGCCGGGCACGATTGATCAGGATTATGAGGGCGAATTAAAAGTAATTTTGATGAATCTCGGCGATCAGGATTTTGAAGTGAAGGTCGGCGATCGTATTGCTCAGGCTGTCTTCTGCCTCTTGGCGAATGTGACACTGCCAGAGGCCAAAGTCAGCGATAAAGAGCGCGGCAAAGGCGGCTTTGGCTCAACAGGTGTACGCCAGAAATAAAGGCATTATTCAGAAGTTGTAAATGCAAAAGAAAAGGAAGGCTTAGCCTTCCTTTTTCCGTTTCATCTTTTTAAGGAGGTTTGCCGGCGGAAACTGATAAAATTTTCATGCGGTTTTTCAAGCGCCTGCGGCAAGTATCGCAGGACTCTAAGGTTATTTTCTTCCGCTAAGGTCGCAACTTTTTTGCCGTTGATGAGAATAAAAGCTTCCATCTCGTTTCCCCCTTAAATTTCTAGTCCTGCTTCTCAATAATCTCTGCGCTGAGTTCATTAAGGGCACGAAGGACGAGGTTAAACTCGGCCTTATAATTATGGCCGTTTTCCATCTGGCTGACCCATTGGCGGGAAACGCCAACTTTTTCCGCTAAGACAGCCTGTGTCCAGCCTTTTTTCTTGCGTAAATGGCGGATAAATTCCGCAAATCCAAGTGGCGTATTGGGTTTTAACAGCATTTTTCCGCCCTTAAATGTTAAGTAAGCCTTACATTTAGTAATGTAAGGAATAGCAAACAAATGTCAATAAATCCTTACATTAAGGAAAGTAATGGATTGTTTACATTTTGAAATCTTCAAAAAGCCTTCAGCAAGGCTTCAATATCTTCTTTTTTCGTATAGAAACTAGTGACAAATCGAGCCATTTGGGGGTTTTTGAAATGCGTTATTTCGTCCTTGAAAATCTCTTCAACAGGGAAGCGATAAAAGGCAAAATCTTCTTTTTCCAAATGATCTAAAAGGGCTGTTTCTGTGATAAGAAAGAGTTCATTCGTTTTTGTTTCATAGGGCAGATAAAACTCAAAACTGCTTGTTTTCTGTTTGGCCGTTAGCCCTTCTAAAAGATGGGCAATCATTGCATTGGCATGTCGGGAATTTTTAAGCCAGCGATCCTCCGCTAACATTGCCAAAGCCTGTACCGATAAAAAACGACCTTTAGACCAGGTTTGACCCGCACGCTTCCGAAGATGGGAAAGTGCCTTTAGGGCAGGTTTTGTTCGCTCATTTTCAAAGATAACAAGTGGTTCCGCAGCCATTGCTCCGGCTTTCCCCATTCCAAAAACAAGCGCATCAATGCCGATTTCCGAAGTGATTTCTTTGACGTCGCACTCTAGCGCCGCTACGGCATTGCCCAGACGAGCCCCGTCCAGATGTACCAAAAGTCCAAATTCATGCGCTAAATCAACAAGGGCCTTCAGTTCCGCTTTGCAATAAAAAGTGCCGCATTCCGTTGATTGTGAAAGGGAAAGCGCTTGAATAGGCGGCGCTAAAACGCCTTTATTTTGATTATAGAGTAGCGCTTCTTTTAACTTTTTCGGCAATATTTTGCCATCTTTTGATTGGATGGTCATAATTTTAGCACCGCCGGTATAAAATTCGGGTGCGCCACCTTCGTCATTCTCAATATGGCCGGCTTTATCACAAATGACAGCGCCCCAAGGGGAGACCAAAGCGCTTAAAGCCAGCGCATTTGCACCTGTACCGGTTGCCACTGGAAAAACTTTTAATTTTGCGCCTAATTTTTGAGCGAAAACTGTTTCTAATTCAGCGGAAAACTTATCTTGACCGTAAGGAAGCGTATGATTTTCATTGGCTTGCAGGAGAGCTTCTAAAACGGCTTTATCGATAGGTGCTGTATTGTCGCTCAGAAAATTTTTGCAAGCTGTCATGATTTTATCCCTTTAAAAAGGTGCTTTTGAATTTATAAATGAGGTCATTGGGTAATATACAAACCTCTTGGTAGGCTGACTATCCTTTTTTCCCATCGGCTCGATTGGTGCAAAGGAAGGGGGCATAGCAAAAGAGGAAAGCAGCAAATCCAAGGATAAAACAGCTTGCAGACCCCATGAGGAGGCTGATGAAAAGCGTTTGTTGTGCCATAAAGCTTGGGAAACTGGCAATCAGGCGCAAAAGAGCGGCCAGTGTCATCATTACGAAAAAGAGAAGCTCGATTTTACCCAGAACGATTGGTCGTCCTGTATGGCCTCTGCTCACACGGCAAATCATGGCGGCAATCGCCATTGAAATCGCGCCAAGTCCCATGAAATGAATATTCATACTTCGAAGAATAAGCGCAAAACTTTCCAAAATCATGGCAAAAAAAGAGACAATAACCCAGCCATAGCTAAGATAGAGGGCAAAAATCATACCGTTTTGATGGGCACGCCAAGGCTTCCAGTTTAAAAAACGCCAAAAATGCAGGATAGCAGCTATGCCAAAAATGAGCCGACAGAGGTCAGCCATAAAAGGTGAGAGCGTATAGGCGGAAAACGTCCAGAGGAGCAAGGCAAGCGCTCCAAAAAGTAAAGAAAGCCTATCGAGAAGCGGTTTCGGTTGAATGTGAAGATTTGAAATCGCATTGGATGAAAAAATTGGAATAATCCGGCCGGCAATAAGCAGAATAAAGATAAAAAAGACGCCTAAACTCCCTTCAGTCGCTAAAGCAGGATCGAAAGGAATAGAAGAAATTTCTATCACGTAAAAATAAAGATTGAGAAAAGCGGGAAGCGCAAGGAGGAGGAGAAGCATTAAATTGCGCCAAAGGCGTGCCCTAAGGATAACACGTGCCACGGCAATGAGGACGCCAAAATCAGCGCAAAGATCTGAACAGGCGGCGAGGGAAAGATTGCCTGTATAAAAAAAGATTCTGCCTCCCATCCAGCAAAAGACCAGAAAAGCCAGCGCTAGGCCGCTGGCAGGATTAGTGCCTGTCCAGTTGGCGCTTGCTGTCAGAAGAAAGCCGGCCGTTACGGCAAAGACAAAGCCAAAAACCATCTCATGTCCGTGCCAAAGAAAGGCTGGAATCTCTGATCCGCCAATAAAATGTCCGGAAAGTCCAAAAAGATTGCACATCCAAAGGAGAATACTCAGGAGTGCCCACAGAGAAGCTCCAAGGAAAAAAGGACGAAAGCCAATCCGCAAAAGCGGTGGAAGTTGTTCAGCAGAATTTTTCATGGCTTCTTTTTAGACGATATAATACGTATTTGAAATACGTATTATATAAAACGAGTCTATTGCGTGAATTTTTCTAATTTCTTCAGGTGTTGCCTATTTCTTGGAGAGTGTGAAAGGGATAGGCCAATCATTTTGTACAGATTTAATATCGCAAAAAGAAATATCTTTTACGCCATTCTTTAGGAGGCGCTTTTTGCCTCTGTAAAATGTGATCAATCGAAGCTTTTCTATACGCCTTGTTAAGGTTGATTCTCTACGTGCTAAACCCAAAAATAGCATGATAGAGGCCGCTAAGCTTATTTCCCTTCTAAGGGAAAAATATTTGGCCTTAATCTGCAATAGAGGCTGTGGCTATTTCAATCAAAAACACATTTTGGCGTTGAAATTTGAACCCCGATGACCAGGCCTAAGATGGTGATGTCTGAGGCTCCGGCGTTATCAATCTGCTCTGATCCTTTACTTTCCTCTAGGCTGAAGGCCGCCTCGTTTTTAAGAACAAAGGGACGCTGAAAATGTGGATCTGTACTGCGAGGCCATAGGAGCATTTCACCATTTTCACATTGTTGAAAGGCTTTGACCGTTGCCTCAAAAGCGGCGCTGTAAGGATCTCTGCGTTGGACAATAACGTAATCGCCTGTTTCCGGTCCTCTGGCCAAATCTAAAAAATTGGCCACAATGACAATCGAGCCGTCTGGAAAAATTCGGTTCATCGATTCTCCCTGAACGAGCAGCCCATAATAGGGAATGGTTTTATATTTTTCAGGGACATGGGCAGCAATCTGGTAACGATCCTCATGGGAGAGTTCCATTGCTTCTCGCCAAAGACCAGCCTGAACAGAACCAATGACATTGATTTGATGGGTTGTTAAAAGCTTAGGCGATGGGAATGTCCGAAAATGCTGATTTTTCAGAGGGTTAGGGGTTTCTGCACCATAGATGGAGAGAATTTTCTCTTCGGTTGTTGCCGATAGCACCCCTGTCGTCTGGGTATCATCCATAAAGCGGCTGATTGTACTTTGGGCAAGGCCACAATTTCGCGCGATTTTGGAGTAGCTATCGCCTGTTTCTTGACGAATATTTTCAATCCATTTTTTTTGTAAAACACGACGGCGATTCTTTGTGTCGAGCTTTTTAAAAGGAGAAAATATGTTTTTTTGCTTATTTTCTTCGCACATATCTAGCTGAGATCTTTCTGGATTAGAGGATCAATTCATTTGGATTTAGCGCCTTTGCTAAGGATATAGGAGGCATCTTTGGTTTTTTGGAAAACTTGAGATAAAGTTATACCTACGCAATGTTAGCAAAAAAGCTTATTCTACGCAAGAGGTATTTTTAAATAAGTTCAAACTCATTTAAAAAGCAAAAAAATTCCCACGCTAAAAGAATGGGAATTTTTCTCTTAATGAAAGTATTTTTTCTTAGAAACAGGCGTTGCTATGTTTAAGAATATCTTTTGCCTCAAGCTCTTTTGCAATTTCAAGTAAATCGGCTTCCGAGCCCTTTTTGATTCGTTCAAAATAGGCTTTTTTCTCCTCCATAGAGAGGGCTTCCGTAAGCAAAAGCGCCTCTTTGAGAATGGGCTGTAAGCAGGCCTCTTGAACACGTTGTGTTCCAGCCTCAAGGGTGTGGCTCATATTGCTGTGACTGGCAAGATAGTCAATGCCGCGGCTGGTAATGGCGGGTTGATGCCATATGATTCGGCCATCTTCCTCTTTTTGAACACTGTTTTTGGTGGTAAGTCCCTCTTCCTGTAGGGCGTACAGGATTTCTAAAACAGTAGAATCGTAAGGGTCAAAAGGCGCAGATAAGGCAACATCCTCGAGAGCCAATGGAGAAGGATACACATCCTCAAGCACATCTAGGAGCTGGTGACGAATAGGATCGAAAGAAGATGTTGTCATATTTGAAATATAGCCTTTGTAATGATGTCTAAAATTTATCTTGTTCAAAAGAGAGAAACAAGAGGATTTTTTGTCAAGCCTATCTTTTGATAACTTTCCATTCACTGTTGTTGTCTTCACTGTCATTATCGTCATTTTCGGTAATGATTTTTAATTTCTTTTTCTGTGTTTTCGCCGGGATGGGTTGGCTTGGGGAAGGGGCTTGTGTTTTTTGATAAGGCTGTGGGACGACTTTTTGGCCGTTCACGATCGCCTCACCTTGTGTATGCTCGCCGATTTCCCCTAAATTCTGGTGCTGTGGGGGGCTATTTTCTCCTTGAGGCGGAGCGGTCTCCTGTTTTGGCGCAAAATTCGCATTGCCATAAGGATTGGCACTTTGCCCACCTCCAAAAGCCTCGTCCTGCCAATTTTCTGGGGCAGTATTCGAAGAGGCTACTGTGTTGCGCCGCGTTTCATTTTGAGCATTTGTCTCTTCGGACTGTGGCGAAGATGTTTCGTCACCGGCAAAGGGGCTTGGATTGTGATAATTCGTTTTCTGTGCCGGTGTTGGTAAGCTTTCAGGCATGTTGGACATGTCTGACATATCCACATCATGCGAGCTGCTTGGTGCAATACCGTCTTCATTAGGGTTGTTTGCTGCACTGGCAGGATTGTGTAGATTTTGTTCATCCTGCGGCGTATTGCTTGCGCTGTGAGAGGCAAATTGTGCCCCTTTGCTGTTGGGGTCTTCCATATTGCCGTAATTTCCCTCGCCAATTCCAGGATGGTCGTCGTCTGGATGCGGGTAGGAAAGTAAGTCACGTTCACCGCCGGCATTCGCCTCCTTGCGGTTGGCATCATGCGCATCAATTTCAAAAACGCCTGTGTCGGATTGTTTCAAATCCTCTTTGGAAGGTTGTGCATTTTCTTGCTGCGCATTGTGAATGAAGTTTGATACTTGAGAAAGCGCCTCTTCACCATCGGGGGATTGCGCAACTTCTTTAAGCGTATCTGTATCCGTATGCGCATTAAGGGCATTTTTTGCATGTTGGATCACTTGTGGATCCGCAACGAATTTTTTCGCTTGATCTAAGAGCTGCTGGGTGGTTTCTGGATGTTTTCCAGCTTGTTGAGAAAGATTGTCCGCTATATTTTGAGCGGCTTGTTGTGCCTCTTGCGGCTTCACCCCAAGCATTCCAGCAACTTGCTTGAGACTTTGCTGACGTTCATCAGGGGAGGCGCTCGCTAATTGCTGAATTTGCTGTAAAATGAGCATGCCTTGCGGTGAGGATTTTAAGGCCTGTGCGGTTTGTAAAACTTCTGCAGGACTCATATTTAATGTTTGTGCAGCCTGTTCAAGCGCTTGTTGACGTTCCGCAGGATTGCCGTCCAGAGCTTGGGCGAGGAGAGCTGCGCCATCTTTTGAGCTGGCAATTTGTTCTGCACGCTGTAACAGGACAGAGGGATCAATGGGCGCTTTATGTGCCGGCAAAGCTGGCAGGGAGGCGAGATTATCATCCTCCCCTTTATAGCTTTTGGTTAAATTGCCTGTTGGCTTTGTCGGTTTTGCGGCTTGCTCAATAATTTTGGCAGGGACTTCCATCGGGCCTGCCTCGTCAGGGAGGCTATCGTCAAAAGTCCCCGGCCATGTCGGGCGGGGGTGATTTTTAGGCGGCGTATACAGCGCCCATTGCGGCAAAGTGCGTGTTTCAAAGGGAGGAATCTCTGCACAAGGCATCCAGGCTTTTTGGGAGTGCCCGACCCAAGATGGCCCATAGCACCAGCCATTATCATCATGAAGTTCGTGCAGAATAATTTTGGCAAAATATTTTGACAGAAAGGATTTTACCCGCACCATGTCGTCATTGGGGCGTTCAATGCCGCCGATCGCATCGAGAAAGAACCATTGCTGAATACGGGTGTTAAGAGGCTCTTTGCGCAATTTATTACGGAAATTCACAACATCCGCAACAGGTACAACGGCTTCGCAACGATGCCAATCCCGCATTTCGGAATCCCATGTCGGGCATTGTTTTAAAAGATCAGGAATATAGGCATAGAGGATATTACGCAGGCCTCTTGTATTGGGATTGCTGTTGAATCTTTTATCGATTTCCGCCTCAGCAACAGGATCGCCGCGCTTGATCATTTTTTGATCAATGAGGGGCGAGGGAGAAGAGATCTGCTGATTTTCAGCAAGGGCAGGGCTTAAAAAGCCGGCAAGAAGAAACCCCAAAGACAGGATGGGAAGAGATTTTTCGGATGAAGAAAGAGAAAAGGCAGAAGATAATTTCATCATAAAAATTCAGAATGAAAAATAAACAGGCACAGAGCAGGAAAGAAAAATCTCCATAAAATGATGTGGCTTATTTTTTGATCCTTGTTGGGGTTACTTCTTTTTGTTTGATATCGCACGTCATTTCTTAGTGGCAGAGAGTGATTGAGAAAGCAAGCTTCATCCGCCAATGCTATTTTATTAACGTTATTAAAAAATGACTTTTCCTTCTTTGTTTAAAGGTATGTTTTAAACAAAAGAGTACTAAATTAATCTTATTTCAAATAAAAGGAAGTAATTTGCAATTTACAAAAATATTCATTAATAATTAACAGATTTATTTGAATTATATATAAAGTTCAGACTCAAATATTTAAAAATAATATGTATTCACATTTTTCTTATTTAGATTTACAGGTTTTTGATGTTGTAATTATGTAATACTACATAAATTTTTTAGATTTTTATTATCATTTTAGTTTTGAAACACTTTCCAATAGAGAATTTTAGTTATAGTTTTATAAACTGAAATTTCTCTTAGGGATCTTTGTGATCTTCATATTTTGCCAATGAGATAATGGCTGGGAAATTTAGGGGGGACATTATTTCGTTTTCAAAACCTTAGAGAAATTTCAGCAAAAAAAAATCAGAGTTTAAATATGTTCTATTTGGGGGGATATATATGTGTTCGCGTTTTAGCCGAGCACCTGAGGCAAAAAAACAGGCAATTTTAAAAGCTGCTGTTGATATTGTTGCTGAGCAGGGTTTAACGGCATCCACCCGTCAAATTGCCCAGGAAGCAGGTGTTTCTGAAGGAACCATTTTTAATCATTTTTCACATAAAGATGATTTATTAAATGCGGTTTATTTGTACATTAAAAGCGATTTGGCGACATATGCTGAGAAAGAGCGTCTTCGGATTCTAACGGGTCGTGCGTCTAGATCATTCGATACACGTCAAGATGGCTGGAAGGGTTTGCATGATCGCCTCCGTTTGCTCTGGGATAGTTATGTTGATTGGGGCTTGCAGCATCCCTCCTATGTGAAAACATTGGAGCGACTGGCGCCAACAGGACGTATTACCCTTGAGACGCGGGTGCGTTCTTTAAAACTGTTCCCTGTTTTCGCTGAATTCCTTGCCAATTTATGGACGGTTGGTGATGGCGAGGACATTGTTAAACGCTGGGAGGATCTTTATCTTTACCGCTCTATGATGGCGATTGGTAATCAGACACTTGAGGCGATGTATGAGCGTGCAAATACGCTTGGTGATGAGAGCGCCAAAGCCGATCAGAAAAAGCTCCGAGAGGCGGGTTACATGATGCTGTGGCATTCGGTCGTTGGGATTCTTAAAACGGGTCTTTTACCGAATGAAGATCAACTTACAGGCGGCTCACTTCTTTCCAATCTTAGCCGTAACCGTATTGGAACGGCTGAAATTTCGAATGATTTTGACGGAAGGGCAGGGGAAGTTTCTTTTTTGAAAAGTAAGCAGGAGAATCTTAATTCTTTTGAAGCCCAGAAATCAATGATGCTGGCTGAGCAAGATGTTGAACGTCTGGAAGCATTGATTTAATTTTTTTTAAATTGATTTTGAAAGGGCGGAGGGATAGTTTTCACTTCGCCTTTTTATTTGCCTTTTATTGTCATCTTTTACGTTGAGATGCGCTTTTATTTAAAATTATGCGTTTAAAGCATCTCTTGTACGCTTTTTGATTGGGAAAGTTTTTTAATCATTGAAATTTTCTTCAAAAGAAAATGTCGCTTATACATAAATTTCATCATAATGACTTATGGAAGATAATCTCTATTATTTCTATTTCTCATAGAGATGCGCTATAAAGCAGACATCTTTCTCGGATGTTGTTGACCCTCTGTGATTTAAGAAAGTTAATTTATGAAAAAATCTAGAATCTTTCTTACCCTTTGTTCTCTCACGCTTTTTTCTTATACGGCAAATGCTTTTGCAGATCTTTCTAGTCGGGATGATCTTTTGGAAACGCAAGATCAAGAAAAACTCACGCCCAAAACAGGACAGGGAGAGACGCAAGGCGATAAAAATGCGATTGGCGCAAAAAGAGTGCATGAGGACCCAACAGAACATTCGCTCGCCCATAATACACATCAAGCCACGCGATCCATTTTGCATGATACCCATCAGGGTACCAAAGCGATTGTGCATGGTACGAGTAATGGGATTAAAGAGGGAACAAATTTTGTGACAAGCTCTATTGCAGACGGTGTCTCAAAAGGGAGCAGTGCCGTTGCAAATTTCTTTGGCAAGATTGGCGGAAATTAAAGGCCATTTCAGCATCTGGTTTTTCGCTCTTTCTTTTTCGTATAAAGCCAGCTTTAATGTTTTCTTCATTATGTAAATTTAGGGGTATTTCGGCATGAAAAAATTTTTTCTTTCTTGTGGAGCCGTGTTCTTAGGCGCCAGTTTTGTTGTGGGAAACGCTTTTGCGCAAGACAGTACAGCAGAGGCGCAGTCAGACGTTAAGTCAGAAAATGCTTCTGTTGCGCATGAAACGCATCAGGCAACAAAATCTGCTTTGCATGAGACGCATCAAGCCACAAAATCTGCTTTGCACGAGACACATCAGGGGACAAAAAAAGCCCTGCATGAAACCCATCAAGGTATTAAAAAAGGCACACATGCTGCAAGTAGCGCTGTGTCTAACGGCGTTTCAAAAGCCTCTCATGCGGTAACAGGTCTTTTTGAAAGCCATAAAAAATGAATCGAACAGGCGGCTTTTAAAAGCGGTTCGATCTTGAAAAGAAAAAGGCTAGATCTAAATAGACTTAGCCTTTTTTTATGGCCTGAATTTCCAGATGATCGTAATTTTTAAAACGATAATAAAGGGTTGAGGCCATCCAGAAAAAGATAAAGAGCGCAATGACACTATAGCCGACCATTCCCATATTTTCGCTTAAATTGCCGATAAAATCCCAAATACCTCCTTGGAGATGAAATTGATCTGCCAAAAGACTCAGCGCCTCTAATCCACCGATAAAGAGCGCAACCAGAGCACTCGCCATCGTAATGGTCATATTATAATAGAGCTTGCGAATAGGATGTTTAAAGGCCCATCCATAGGCACCGATCATCACAAAATTATCTAAACTGTCGATGAGGGCCATGCCGCTGGCAAATAAGAGTGGAAAAATCATAATCGACCAAACCGAAAGGCCGGAATGAACCCCTGAGGCTGAAATGCCTAAGAGACCAACTTCGGTTGCTGTATCGAAACCCAGCCCAAAAAGAAAACCAATCAGATACATTTGCCAGCTTTGGGTGACAAATTTAAAGGCAAAACGGTACATCCAGCCCATTATGCCTGTTGGGGTCACATTTTCCAGCGCTCTTAAATCGGACTCTTGGAGAGATTCACCCTTTTTGATTTGTCGAAAACGCTTAAAAACGCCCCTAAAAATCAGGACGTTAAAGAGCGCCATAGTAAGCAGAAAAAGCGCAGAAACCAGCGTCCCGATAATGGAGCCGTAATCATGTAGCCATCCCATTTGTGTTTGAAAAGCCATAGAGGTCGCCGCAATAGCCGCACAGGCTAAAATCACGATGGAGGAATGACCTAAGGAGAAAAAGGCGCCAACGCCGATCGGGACTTGCCCCTGCTGCATTAATTTGCGTGTGACATTATCAATAGCCGCAATATGATCGGCATCCACAGCATGGCGCAATCCAAACCCATAGGCCAGAAAGGCAGAGGCGAACAAAGTTGGATAGTGGCTAAAAAAACGCAGTGCTAAAATCCAAGCGGCAATATTTAAAGTAATGAGGGCAAGGAGGAGGCAAAAAGCCCGCCGATTGGTATGAATAAATTTATAATTTAGCATATTTTTCTTTTAGCTGATTTCCTAAGAGGGCGGAAGAGAGCGGCGTATATTTTTACGTTTAAAAAAAAGAATCTTTTCAGGCCTCTATTCGCCTTTTCCTTTTCAATGCTAGCTTGAGAACGAAAAAGAGGAATAATCCTCAGGATAGACATAAGGAGTTTTAGAAATGTCCTGTTATGAACTTATTGGCGTTAAAGAAGATAAGCTTGGTTTGACGTCTCTTATTTCTGGCGAAGATTTCGCCTGCATTGATATCGATGGTTTGCGTGACGATCCTCGCCGGATTATTTTTCTTTCTGCGAAAACAGCAATGGACAAAGTGAAATCCCTTGGTCTGGAAGAAAAGGCAACGATCAAACGCTTTCCTTATGATCTTCAAATGATTCCAAACCGTAAAGAATATATTGGCGAAGAGATCAGTTTCCAAACTTTGGTCTCTGAAGCAGAATCCCGTTAATTTAAGGGGAAAGCGGCAGGGCGGATGTTTCCTGCCGCATAGAGGCCATGTCAGCGGCTTTAAAGCCGAATTGTGCCTCATAGTGCAGATTACCGCTCCAATCTGACATCACGTTAAAAAGTGCCCCTTGCGGGGTCAGAAAACGTTTGATTTTTTCAGCATTATTCTCTCGATGGCATTTCCATAGCGTGCCATCTGCCGCAATTCGCTCTATTCTTTGAAAATGTTTGAGAAGCGCACGGTGGGTTGGATCTTGTGAAAGCGTAACAAGATGGCCTTTTGCATCGATTTGTGCCGCATCTCTGAGGATTTCTCCTTCGGTATAGAGGGAAAGAGCGCCTTTGTTCGTAATCCGGCCTAAAAGATAATTTTGGACATTATGAGGGGTCTCTAGAATAATATTTCCGGGCACAGAGCAGTCAGGCCATTGTGTGATAGGGTGCGCCATGCGCAAAGCGGTCGGGTCGGGCGCTTCCCAAAACGGCATTCTGTGGGGGAGGCTTTTTTTAATTTTATTCTTTTTCCCGCTTAAACATTCTCCTTCGCTAAAGGCTTGGCAATAAGGCATTTTATTTTGTTTGACTTGGCAGAGCAGATTTAAACTATGACAATCCGTCACGGCCATGTAAGAGCTTTCTTTTTCAGGATCTTGGGTTGGGTCTCTTCCGCAATCCCGGAGCATTTGCAGGCGTTTTAACGGCTCAAGATTATTATTGATTCGATAATTGGCACAGGCTGATTGCTGTCGAAGATTTTTTAAAATTTCGACATAAGGCACATGGCGGCCGCATGTCCGGTTGTAATGGGCAAAACATTCAGCGCTCTCACTGCTGAGCGTGACACATTGATCAATCATT
The DNA here is from genome assembly GCA_004843165.1 of Acetobacteraceae bacterium. Lineage (NCBI taxonomy): Bacteria > Pseudomonadati > Pseudomonadota > Alphaproteobacteria > Acetobacterales > Acetobacteraceae > Acetobacteraceae bacterium. The sequence continues at coordinate 769,411 of CP039459.1, read as the reverse complement.
AAGCCGCATTCATTACGATGGGGCATAATTTCTGTGCGAAGCATCTTTTTTTTTTGGGGCGTGATGCGATAGGGATGTGCAGGACTTGTCAGAGGAAAATTTTCCGGCAGCGTATCGTAATCTTGCAAATTCGCTGTGGCCGCCATCATCAGGGCGGAATCAATATCTCCCGGTACGGTATAGCCTAAAATATGGTGGTGAACGCCTTTCACGACGCCTGTTGGTGTGAGATAGCCGACAGGGTGAAATTTCTCCGTTTCCCCTAAAGGGAGATCAATCGGGACGGAGATTTTCATCTCGCCAATGGTTTTTTCCAGTCCTGCGCAATTATCGGTAAATCTTTGGCAGTTTTTGTGCGGTGCATCGGGAAGCTGGCACGCCCATAAGAGACGGCGACAGAAATTTTGGATATTCTCATTTTGTCGTGCAAGAGCCTCTTTTTCTGCCTTATGGGCAGCCGTTGCTTGCTCTTTGAGAGAGGGAGGATTGGGCGGCGTTAATGTCTTTAGCTTCTGATTTTCCGATTTTAGTTCAAGATTTTGTCGCTCAAGCTGGTTAATCCTTTGCTGGTCTTGATAATAGCGAGCTTGTTCCTGTGCTTCCTCATGCACAATGTCAGAATCAGAGGAGGGCATAGAAAAGGAAAGATTAGGATGAATCACATAAAAGACGGAAAAGAGACAAAGCGTGAAGAAAGAAGATTTCTGATAGATCATATCTTTTCCGTCCAGTTGATAAAAATCTCTAATGAAGTGAGATGATGCGATTATCCTGATTAAAATTAATGCAAAAGGTTCATATCTTCTTTCTTTATTTCTCCACAGGGATGCATCTCTTTTTCACCTTCCGTACGGCATTTAAAATGTCCATTCGGTTCAAGGATATAAGCGGCTTTTTGGGAGTGGTTTTTAGCATTATGCGCACCGCAATGCCACAAATTCCCTTTGCCATCAATGCGGGCAATAAAATCAAAACGCTCTAAGAGGGAAATAATCTGCCGATCAATATCCAGGCGGATATTGTCATATTTATCATATTCTTTGGTCAGGTGTCCCTCTGGCGTGACTTTGCCGACATTGGCAAAGATTTTACCATTTTTAAAAAGGGAAATAACGCCATGATGGGAAAGCGATCCTAAGGCAATCGGGCCATTCCATGTCATGAGCATGATATTGCCATTCTCTGCGCAAGAGGGCCAGTCACTCCGCTTTTCTTCTGAAAAACTGGCAGATGAGAGCTTCTCTCGTGGTTGGCTCCTAAAGTTGCCACGACCTGTTAAGATGATGGCAGAGCCTGTATTTTGGCCTCCTACGTTACGGATACGGTTATTTTGGTAATATAATTCATTGATTCGGCGGGTTTCTTCTCTGCCGGATGTGGCAAGCTTAATGCGTTGCCCAGACTGGTTATCCAAATAAAGGCCGCCTGAATTTTCGACAAGCTGTCCTGTTTCAGGGTAATCCCCATCAAAGATCACCGTTGTTTGCCCTGAATTATTATTTTCATTTCCCTCGGAATCAGACGTGCCATAGTTCTGCACTGTGCCAATTTTTTGGCCTGCATCGTTAAAGATGTCCCCATTATTTTCAACGGTAAAAAGGACTTGTCCTGAAGCATTAACAATTTGTCCGTTGGATTGAACAGAGCCCATATCCTGCCCCGAAGGAGAGACAATTTGACCGTTGGACTGAAGCGTGCCGATGTCTTGTCCGTTCGCATTGTCAATCTGGCCATTGGAGGAGATCGTTGCAATGGCCTGACCGGAATCATTATCAATCGTTTCAGGTGTTATATGAGAGACAGGGGTTGGATCTTGTTGAGGTGCTGGCTGGGGATCTTGTTGAGGGGCAGGTTGTTGTGGCTGTGGCTGTGGCGCTATTTGGACAGGCCCCGGACTATTTTGAATGTTTGGCTGCACTGACCCCATATCTTGACCTGCGTTATTATCAGCTTGCCCATTTGCCGGTTGGGGATCTTGTTGCGGCGCTGGTTGAGGATCTTGTTGGGGGGTAGGAGAGGGCTGTGGCTGTGAGGTGATTTGCACAGGCCCTGGACTATTATCAATTTGCCCATTGGGCATGGGCATCGGCTGCCCTGTAGAACCGTCAATGACCTGCTGGGCATGCAAAAAAGTAGGAAATGACGTGCAAGTAAGCAGAAGAGCGGCGGTAAAAAGAGGCTTAGCCGCCTTTATGTTTAAATTCATTTGATCAATTTCAATCTTAGAAATGGCTTTAGAGATACGCTTTTATGGGGAATTATCTGCGCTCTGAAAAGCCTTTCTTTTAGTGATTTTCCTGTCGCATATTTTGCATATCGGCTTGTTCAAAGGCAAAAAGCGCACGATCATAGAGGCCATAGCCGGCCTTTATGATCTCTCCCTGCGGCGTTAAAATGAGGGCAGAATTTATCTCCATTTTATTCTTATGATTATATTTACCACAGTCCCGTAAGATGCCATTCCCTAAAATCGGTTTGATATGCTGAAAATTTTTCTCTAGAAAAGATCTTTCAAAACTGTCCAAAGTGGGTTTTAGCGCTTCCGGTATAGGAGATTTGGAACTATATTTTATCAATTTCCCATCTGGTTTGAATTGCGCAATGTTTCGCAAGATTTTCCCATGAAGATAGAGGGTAAGAAAACCATCCTCCGTAATTTTGCCTAGAAAATAGCCATGCGCCTCAATCACGGCATTTTCACCAATAAGGCAACTTGCATAATCTGTGTGTACTGTGCTTCTGGCACTTTTCGTTGTTTGCCAGAAAAGGGGAACTGGGGGATTAAAAAAATTTGGAATTTCGCTATTTTTAAGGCTTAAACACTGCCCTTGTTTAAAAGTCTTGCAGTAGGGATTTTCTTCTTTGTATTTATTTGCCATTCGTACTTGGCAGAAACGATTGAGTGTATAACAATCACTAATCGTACCTTGAAAACGGTTGGGATTTAGAATCCAGGGATCTCGGCCACATTTTTCTAAGAAATGAAGACGTTCTTCCAATACTGGCAGCTTGCGGCTACGTCGGTAATAGACGCAGCTCAAATCCCTTGCATAGGTATTGATGCTTTGTTCAATATTGATGTGATCTTGATGAGTTTTATTGTACCATTCTAACAATTCTTTGGCTTGATTGACTTTGTCACGATCATTTTGAAAAACAGCTTCATCCAGCTTTCCTTCAAAATCAGAGTCCATCTCACGAAGGATCTGATCAAAGAGATAGTTACTTTTTTCAAGTGGTTCTGTTTTCTCACGCCATGTCTTTATTTCAGAGGCGCTCGCTTTATAGCGGTGTGTCTCTGAAGATTTTGGAAAAGTCTCGGGGAGTTGATCATGCACCCCTATCATAGCCGTCTCTGCCATGATAAGTGCAGATTGAAAATCATCAGGTGTTACATATCCCAAAATCTGATCGTAAAAACCTTTAACAATACCATTTGGCTGTAAGTACCCATCAGGATAAAGATCTTGTTCATTTCCTCCTAAAGCCTTTTCAAGAGGAACAGAGAGGCTAAACTGAGGGAGATCAGAGCATTCATTCGTAAAGCTTTGGCAAACAGATCTCTGATGTGTCGGTAATTGGCACGACCATAACAGGTCATGACAGTGATCCCGATGATCCATTTGCCTCGCATTTTCCTCTCTGATGGCAATATTTCTTTTTTCAGTCTCAATAGCCTCTTGTCTGGCTTTCCTCTCTCTTTGAATTTGTAATTCATATTGCTGTTGCTGGAATATTTGGCGCCTTAAAAGTGCATTTTGTCGCTCAAGAGCTGCCAGTTCATTTTGTCCGGGGGCAAGTTTATAAGACTGTCCGTTATGAGTGTCTAAATAGAGGCCGTTGGGCGTATCTTCAAGCTGTCCGACAGTTGGTGGCCCTCCATTATCAAAACTGACACTGACATCGCCTTGTTGTGCGAGTGCGGAAAGGGGCAGAAAAAGAAAGAGGCTTAATAAGAGAGATTTACAAGAGAATTTCAAAGTCATTTATTATCTTTTTCCAAATTTGCCAAAGCGATTAAAGCCTGTCCCACAGAGATGCCGCCATCGCCGGAAGGAAGCTCAGAATGCGTCAGGATCTTTAGAGGGTGGAGATGTTTTTCCAGACGTTCTTTTAAGAGAAGATTATGTAGACATCCACCGCTGAGCATGACATCCGTGAGATGATGTTTCCGTGCAGAATCTTTTGCCAGATCGGCAAATCCTTTTGCAAGCGCATCATGGAAAGCCCATGCTTTTTCTGCCTTTCCGGCTTTCCAATTTAAAAGACTCTGCCAAAAAATTTCTAAATCGAAAGAGGTTCCTTTGAGGGGGAGTTTTACAGGATGGACACATTCTTCTGCTTGCCAGGCGAGACTTTCTAACAGGCAGGCGGCTTCCCCCTCATAGGTCTGGCGCTGGGGGGCAATCCCAAGAGCAGCTGAAACCGCTTCAAAAAAACGTCCGCAAGAGGAGGCCAGAGGGGCGTTAATCCCGGCTTTCAGGGCATTTAACAGGATAGGATAAGGATGTTTTTTAATCTCTTCCGCTTCCGGAAGCCTCTCCCAGTCTGGAACAAATTGATGAAACTGCGCCAAAAGATTGCGCCAAGGTTCTTTGGCGGCTAAATCTCCGCCGAGTAAAGGAACAGGCGGCAAGCCTCCCAAATGCTGAAAATTTTTGTAATCAGCCAGAAAACATTCTCCGCCCCAGATTTCGCCCTTTTCACCATAACCCAGCCCATCCAATGTCAGCGCAATGATTTTACCGCCTAGAAGGGGCCGGTGATTTTCTCCTAAACAGGTCGCAATATGGGCATGATGATGGTAAATTTCGACAGAGGGTAATGTTTGCTCTTTGCCCCATTGGTGCGAGCGATAGCCGGGATGGGCATCTAGGGCGATAATTTCAGGGCTGGCATGGTAGAGTTTTGGGAATTTCGCTAACATTTTTTCCCATTGCTCAAAGACATTCCCTTGATTTAAGTCCCCAAAATGCGGGCCTGTGAAAATTTTATCATGATGTAAAAGGCAAAAACTATTTTTTAAATCACCGCCGAGAGCGAGGATCGTTTTATCTTTGGGAAAGCCTTCCGGTACCATGAGCGCATCTGGTGCCAAGCCCCTTGCTCGGCGTAAAATCTCTTTTTTGCCTTGTGCATGGAAACGGAGAACGGAATCATCGGCACGTTCTAAAATCTCTCGATCATGGAAAAGAAAGAGATCGGCAATGTCTTTTAATTGCTCTAGCGCTGCTTGATTGCTTAAAGCAGGGGCAAAGCCGGATTTATTTCCTGAAGTCATAACGCAGGGCAGGCCGACTCCTTCAAGTAATAAATGCTGAAGCGGATTAGCCGGCAACATGATTCCAATTTCTTCTAAGTGCGGTGCAATGAGGGAAGAAAGAAGACGTTTTTTGTTTTTTTTCACCAGCACAATCGGAGCCGACGGTGATTTTAAAAGCGCCTCAACTTCAGAGAACAGCATATTCTCTGCACAAATTTTGGAAAGCCAGCCTTGATTTGGCAGCATAACAGCAAAAGGTTTTGAGGGGCGATGTTTACGCTCTCTCAGTCGGGTAATTGGTGCGTCTTCTGTTGCCAAACAAGCAAGGTGAAAGCCGCCTAAGCCTTTGATGGCCAGAATTTTGCCTTCTTTAAGGGCAGAAATGGCTGATTGAAGGGCTTTTTCACCTTTAAAAATAGATAAATCATGAGAAATAAAGAGAGAAATTTCAGGTCCGCATTCGGGACAGGCAACAGGCTGCGCATGAAAGCGGCGATTACTTGGATCGGCATATTCTTCAGCACAGGCTTTGCACAGGGGAAAGCCTGCCATTGAGGTTTGCGGCCGGTCATAGGGCATATCTTTAATAATGGTAAAGCGAGGGCCGCAATTTGTGCAGTTGAGGAAGGGATAGCGATAGCGGCGATCGGTCGGATCGTTCATTTCCCTCAAACAGTCAGAACAGGTCGCAACATCTGCGAGAATATCGCTTGACCCCGTGCCGCCTTGGCTGAATTGAATGCTGAAATCACAAGGTTCGTTCCCGTCCCAAAAAAAAGGTGCTTGAGAAAGCTGATCGATTTTCGCAAGAGGAGGAAGTTCCTCTTTTAATCTTTTTAAGAAAAGCGGAAGATTTTCAGGCTGAAAGAGACGAATGGTAACGCCGGCGGAATCATTGAAAACATGGCCTTTTAAGCCAAGCTCTTGTGCCAGCATAAAGACAAAAGGCCGAAACCCAACCCCTTGCACCTTACCGGTTATTTTAAGTTCAATCGCCTGAGACATTACTGGTTAAAGGAAAATGTCGTTTTGAATCATTGCGGAATGGTCAATCTGGTTTTTAATCTCTGTATAAAGATCAATGTTTTCAGAGGTTTCTAAGGATATGGCTAGAGCATAAGCCACTTTAGCGCCATCATGCTGATCCTTTTGAAGATAAGTCCACCATCCGCCAACCGGATAAATGGCGATTTGTCCGCAAGCTGCTAGCTCTGGGCCGGTTCCTTCCCAAATATCGGAATGAATAGAGCCTTTATTGCGGTTATGTATGCCTAATTTCCACTTTGTAGCTTTAGTTTTTTGAGGGCTTTCTGTTGTCTCTTTCCCATCAGGTGAGTTGATTTTGGCTCTTTCATTCGTGTTAACTCGTTTTTTGAAATTCTCTTGTGTTTCATCAGGGCGTTTGACGTCGAAATGCAATCCGAAAGAACGATAGGCTTGTGCCCGAAATTTTTTAGAGACAGCAGCTACATTTGGGTTCGGTTCAATAAAATAGCTTAACGTCACTCTCATTCTGACATCTTTTCCTTCTAAAGCTTCTAATGTCTCCTTTGGCCAAGGTAAATCATGCAAAATCATTTCATGATAGGTTGATTTTTTCCTCTTATTTTGTGCCCCAGAGGGGAAGGGCTGGATTGCGTTTTCAACCAATAAGGTAGCATCATTTTTAAGACATTTACTTGCCCGCTCTAAAGAGGGAACTCCGTACCCATAACGCCTTAAAAGCGGTAGAAAATCCCCTTTATTCTTCCCTGCATAATGTTGCTCCATTTGAGATGTCCAGCGTGCAGAATGTACAATGAGACAGCGAATAGCTTGCGGGGATAGGTCTGGATACTCTGCCATTAACTCAGCAGCAAGCTTAGAAGCCAAAGCCGTGGCAGCAGAAGTATCTGAATGTAGGGCAAAATAATTTTGCGGATAATGAGGTTTTGGTTCAGGTGCTGTCGTCAGGAGACGCAAATCATCAGAGGCATCGCTAACATCAGGATTATTAGGTTCTATGGCATAATTTCCACCTTCCATCACAATTTCGGGTTTTATTGGCCATTCTTTATTCCAAAGAAGCGAGGTTGAGGAATAAGGGGATAAATCGCCGATAGGTGCTAAGGCTTTGTAGCCCGCAAGGCTTGGGTCGTTGATATTGCATTTTTCTGTATAGGCTCCCACGGTGAGTGCATTCCATGCCTGAGCCGGATTTTGAATTGGAGAAAGATCATTTTTAACCAGATATTTATCGTGGGGATAAGGGGGGTAAATATTTCCCGCTGAAATTATAAAAAGATAGGGATTTCTATCCTTCCCAAAAGCTAAGTGATCCACCCCAGCAGACCAAGAGGAAGGCTCTGGAGTTTTTGCCTCATCTGTTAGCGCCATACAGGCAAGGCGTTTTCTATTTGGGGCGTTGCTTTCAGCTAAAGAAATTGCTTGATTTGTTTTAGAGGCACTTAATTCCGCAGTTGCGGAAGGATCATAAATTTTAAGAGATTCTAAGTTGTATGAGATAGAAAGCGTTGTCGAACCTTTTAAAATAAAACTTAAATCACCATAAAGCGTAGTCCCTGCCATCGCTGTGCCATGACCGTCCAAATCCTGTGTATTTCTTTTATCTGGATGCGTCGTTTGACAATCTTTTTCTTCTAAAAAAGGCTCAATTAAAGGATGTTTTTGAAATACGCCACTGTCTAAAATACAGACGGTAGGTGAGTTTTTGCCAAGATTGACACTTATATGTTGCTTTAAATCATCCATCCGATCTTTTTGATCTATATTTCTCATGTTCAGAAAAAAAGAATTCATTTCTCGATATTTACGGATGCCGGTAACGACAGATGGATACTGAAAAATAGCATTTTGAAGCTGTGTAATGCTGGCACAAATGAGAAAAACGTCAGATTCGACAAAAGAAACGGGATATTGACTTATCTGTACCTGCTGTGCTGCTAAGATATTTTGGAATGTGTCTTTAGCGGTGCTTTCTTTATTTATCCAGAGTTCCCACCAAAATTGCTGATTTAAATCAATAGGAAATTCTGTTTTATCCGAAAAGAGATCTTTGATTTTTGTTTCTGTAATTCTCTCAATCGCATTAAAGCGTTGTTCATCCTTTTTTGAGATTATTTTGGAAGAAGCATATTCTTCAAGCTTGTTTGGAAAGGAGCCTTTTTTACCATTTTCTGTCAGAAGAAATGTTGCAGCAACAGCTGTGCTGTCATCCTCAGAAAACTCGGTATTGACAAGTTTTAAGCCTGAGGTTTCTGGAAAGAAAGGTGTGCTATTGTTCCCTAAAATATCTGCTTTTTCAGATGCAATTTCCATAGTTAAGTAAGTAGTCGTCTTCTCTTTGGAGATTTTTTTTGCTTCTTGTAAGAATGTTTTAAAGTCGCTTGTTAGGGTTTGGGCGTGTTGTCGGCGATTACGCTGTATCAGTGCATCGTTACTAGAGCCACCACCGTTTCTTGAAGGCGAAAAAGGAGACGAAGAGGCCACTGTATTTTTAGGAAAAAGAAGGGGTAAACTTCGTTTAGATGTTTGCGCCATAGGGTAAAGATTCTCCACGGCATTTAAGGGTTTCTTGCCGTTCTTCTAAAATTTTAAGTAATAATTTTTTAGTGATCGTTTTTTTATCCGAAAGAATAGCTTCTTTAGCACAATCTTCCGCTACTTTAACAAGCTCTGCCTGACTTAGTCCTTTTAATTTATGTGCAATACCGTCCCAGTTCATTTTTTTTGGTAAAAAGGAAATAAGCCTTTGTTTTAAAATATCACAAGCAATTTCATTCGTTGGAAAATGATATTCTAAAATGTCATCAAAACGTCGGAAAAGGGCAGTATCCAGTGTTTTAGGGTGATTAGTTGCTGCCATAATGAGAGAGGTTGAGGCGTCATTTTCTAGAAATTGTAAAAACGAATTTAAAACCCGTTTAATTTCTCCAACATCATTGCCAGTATCTCGCCGAGCACCTAAGGCGTCAAATTCATCAAAGAAATAGACCCCTTTTACCTCGGAGATTGCATCAAAAATTTGTCTTAATTTTGATGCAGTCTCTCCCATATAGCGAGTCATCAAAGTTTCATAACGAATGACAAAGAGGGGTAATTTTAACATGCCGGCGATTGCATGCGCTGTCATTGTTTTCCCAGAGCCTGGTGGCCCTGTTAAAAGAAGTTTCCTTCGAGGAAAAAAACCATATTTTTGCAATTTATAGGCTTGGCGCTGTTCTAATAAAACACGTTGAAGTTTTTCCTCTAAATTTTTTGGCAAAATCATAGAAGCAAGGCGTATCTGAGGATAAGAAGCTGAGAAAAGATCTGCCAGTTCACCCCGAGGCTGAATGATAGGTGTGGGTGTAGGTTGCTGTTTAGATTTTTCTAAACGTGCTGTTTCAACGAGTTTTTTTATCTCTTGTGCAATTTTAGAATGACCACGGCGGGCTTCATTAGCAGCGGCTTGGAGGGCAACTGAAAAAAGTTGTTCGTCATTTTTTTCAATATGACTGTAAAGGAGGGAAATTAAATGTTGTCCAGTTGTCATCTCTGCCCTCCTTTCATGATAAAAAGCTTCATAAGGATATATAAATTAAATTGTATGGGATAAGTAGTGGATCTTTAAAAGTATTTGTATCTAGTATGATTCAATAGGTATTTATGGTCAAGACAGTAAAAAAGGATGCCGATTGCTCGGCATCCCTTCTTTTTGATAACAAATCAAAGGCTTAAAATTAAGCGGCTCTGATAGCGTTATCGATATGACCACGGAGACGTGCTTTGAGGTCTTCGTGAGCCTGAATTGCGTGAGCTTCTGCCCATTTTTGATCCGCAATTTTTTCCAATTGAACGGCGCAATATTTTGTTTCAGGTGTTTTGGTAACACGATCCACAGCTTGGTCTGTCACTTCGTTACAAGCGCCAACCCACCAATGGAAGGTCATGTAGCAAGCACCTTTGTTGGTACGGTCGCTGACTTTCGCTCTGGTAATGATTTTACCACGGCGGGAAAGAACATAGACAAGTTCTTGATCTTTAATGCCGTAAGATGCAGCATCTTCGGTATTAAGCTGAACAAATCCTGGTTCAGAAGCCAATGTATCCAACGCAGCACAGTTACCTGTCTGAGAACGGGCACCGTAATGTCCAACTTCACGAACCGTGCAAAGAACCAATGGGTAATCTGCATCTGGTGTTTCTGCTGGAGCATGCCATGGGGTGAAGACAAAGTTTGCTTTACCGTTTTCAGTATGGAATTTGTTGCCTTCAAACAAGAAGTCAGAACCCATGCTTTCTTCGGTTTCGCAAGGCCATTGAATATGTCCAAGCTCACCCATTTTCTCGTAGGAAATACCCGCATAAAGTGGGCATAGGCTACGCATTTCGTCCCAAACAGCCTGATCGTTTTTATAGCTCATTGGGTAGCCCATCTCAGTTGCAAGCAAGCTGATGATCTCCCAGTCACGTTTAACGTTCTTTGGTGGCTCAACAGCTTTCCAGAAACGTTGGAAACCACGGTCAGAAGAGCAGAACACACCGTCATGCTCACCCCATGTTGTGGATGGCAAGATAACGTCTGCGATTTCGCAAGATTTTGTCATGAAGACATCTTGAACGATAAGCAGTTCCAGATCTTTAAAGGCTGAATGTTCTTCAGCACCGCCAGCTTCTGTCTGCACAGGATCTTCACCCATGACATAGTAAGCTTTAATTTCACCGGAATGGATTTTATGTGGCACTTCGGTAATTTTCGTACCGTTGTTTGGATCCATTTTTTCGTAAGGAACGTTCCAAGCTTTTGCAAATTTACGGCGAACCGCTTCGTCTGTAACTTTTTGATAGCCACAGAACATGCTTGGCCAGACACCCATATCACAGGCACCCTGGACGTTGTTCTGTCCACGGACAGGACCAACACCAACGCTTCTACGACCAAGGTTACCTGTCATCAATGCCAATGCGGCAAGACCGGCAACAGTGTCAGAACCCTGCTCAAAGTGGGTAACGCCGAGACCCCAAAGAATGGTTGCGTTTTCAGCTGAGGCGTAGGTACGCATTGCTTGACGCATTTGCTCTGCTGGAACACCGGTGATGTGCTCAATTTTTTCTGGCAGATAGTCTTTGACGCGTTCTTTGAAATCTTCAAAACCTTGTGTGTATTTGGAGATATATTGATGATCAATAAGATCTTCATCAATCAAAATAGCTGCAAAGCAGTTAACGATTGCCATGTTGGAACCGTTTTTGATTGGAACATATTGGTCAGCAGCACGAGCAGAATCAGTGAAACGTGGATCGCAAACGACCAGTTTTGCACCTTTTTGCTTTGCTTTTAGGACACGACGGAAAACGATTGGATGGGATTCCGCACCGTTATAACCGATCATCAAAACGCAATCTGTGTCGTCAATACCGGCAATGGAGTTACTCATTGCGCCACGGCCGACAGTTGCTTCTAGACCTGCCATGGATGGCGCATGGCAAACACGGGCACAGCAGTCAACATTGTTTGTGTTGATAACCGCACGTGCGAAACGCTGCATGACATAGTTACTTTCGCAGCCTGTGCTACGGGAAGAACCGGTCAACATGATGGAATTTGGACCATGTGCAGCTTTGATAGCTTTAAGCTTATCTGCTGTAAACTTAATGGCTTCTTCCCAGCTGACGATCTCAAATGGGGCACCTTTTTGGCGGCGGATCATTGGATCACGCAAACGAGGTGTCAAAATTTTGGTATCGTTTAGGAAGTCCCAGCCGAAATAGCCTTTAAGGCACATTTCGCCTTCGTTGGTAACACCATCAATGGCATCGGCACGGATGACTTTACCATTTTTGGTGACCAAGTTCATTTTACAGCCGGCACCGCAATAGGTGCAGACGGAAACGTGGTGTTCTTCGCCATCAACATGGGAAGAAGCTGGTGTTAGAGGATTAAACCCTTTGGTAATACTCATAGGAACAATAATCTCCTCTTAGAAAGATGGGTTTTCGAGGGCTGTGCGTAGACGCTTCTCAGCGATCATTTTGGCTTGCAGCTCACGATCAACAATGTGAAGGGCGTCTGTTGGGCAGTGCTGGATGCAGGCTGGACCCTCTGGGCGGCCGAGACAGAGGTTGCATTTATGTGCTTTTGCCTTGACGGTTGTGGCACCCATACGATGGATCAATGCATAGTCAACGACTTCCATGGCGCCGAAAGGACAGGCGACAACGCATGTCTGGCAACCAATGCACTGGTCAGGGTTAACAATCATCACGCCCTGCTCACGGCTAATGGCACCATTAGGGCAGGAATTAGCGCAAGGGGAATCGAGGCATTGACGGCAAGTCACTGCGGCTGTGATTTTACCTGCTTCAAGAACGTGAATGCGTGGGGTGAAATCCCCAACATTGACGTCTTCCATATCAGGGTCTTCTCTGTGGGCCACGACGCAGGCAATCTCACAGGTCTTGCAGCCGATACATTTATGGGGATCGACCAGAATAAACCGGTTGCTCATTAATAACTCCTAAAAAGTTATATTTCAGTTCGGATAAATAATGTTGGCATGTCTATTTGCGTGATTTTCACCTGAGATAATCGCAGGCGATAATACAAAGATGACAACCATTTAAGTCTACATGCCAACTATTTAATACCTCTTCTAGATAGAAGGGTAAGCATTGAAAAACAAGAGAATCTACATCTTCTTTCAGAGATGGGGATCTATTGTTGTAAATATACATCTATAGCATAAAGAGGCGGCTGATCCTCACGAAGAAGCAAGAACCAGCTTTTCGTAATGGCCGTTATTCTCCCATTTGGAGAGGCGCTGGTGGAGCACTTCAACGGCCTTTTTAACAGGTTCTGAAACAGGTTCGTAAAAGGCAACAGCAGTAGGTTGAATACCGATAAAGGTAATATCCTGCACCGCCTCTCGAAGCTGTTCGATCAGAAAGGTCAGGGGGAGATTATGAGTCGTCGCCATAAACATTTCTGCGATATCTTTTTCATCAATAATGCGAGTCTCTCCAGGGGGAAGGCCCATCTGAGTTGCATCGACAATGACAAGTTTCTCAGGCTTTAGCTCTTTGACGTAGTAAATTTCATTTTCAGGCGCTGCGCCCCCGTCAATGATTTCCCATCCATCTGGCTTGTTGGCTTCACAAAGTTCTGCCAAAAGCGGGCCTGCGCCGTCATCGCCCATCATGCAATTTCCGACACAGAGTAAAACATTAACCATTTTGTCTCCGAACCATTAGATAAATAGCAGGTTCTGCTTCAATCATTCCTAAAAGCTCAATGAGTTTTTCACTCCAGCCTTTTTCCGCTTCACTCATTTTGTCGAGGGCACGGTCAAGTGCCAGCGCCAAAAGATGTGTATGGGTGCTATCAATCGTAATTTCCCCAAATTTGAGGAGTCCTTCAAACTTCTGGCGGGCTTTTTTGCCTTCCGGTAGTTTTTCAATCCAGCCTTTATAGTCGGAAAGAGGGATTGAAAGTCTTTCATCAAGACAATCGATCACCCCAATGTGGTGACCGATCGCAAGCGTATAATAAATCAACTGTTGTGCTTTAGGACCAGCTTTCTTTTCCTGCACAAATTTGCGGCCCAGGGCGTAAAATACGACCCGAGCCGGTTGGGTTGTCATAAACGGTACTCTCCGTTTTGTGCACGCTCAAAAATGACCATGAGATGGCCCATAATATCGCCGAGGCGTGGATCAGCTTCTTGTTCTAAATAAGCTGCAATACGTTGCTCAAATGATTTTGGACTATTCTCACTCGCAATCTGCATGAATTTATCTGCAATTTGCTTGCCATAACGGTAACCTGCGAGACGGCGTGCTTCACGTTCGAGCAAGACTCGCAAAGCTTGCGGGAATTCAGGATGTTGAAGCTGAGCCCCATTCAGATTTTGGGTCTCATCGTCATGTTTGCCTTTAAGCTTTTGATCAAGCATCCCCAAAGCCAATGCAAAACCATAGATAAAGGCGGCAGGTGTTGGCGGGCATCCAGGAATGTAGAGATCAATCGGAACAATCTTATTCAAACCACCCCAAACGCAGTATAGATCATGGAAAATACCCCCTGAAATGGCGCAAGCGCCATAAGATAGGCAGATTTTTGGATCTGGTGCCGCATTATAAGCACGAAGTGCAGGCACACGTGTTGCACGTGTTAAGGCACCACTAAAGGCCAAAATGTCAGCATGCTGCGGAGAGGCCGCGAGTTTGATACCGAAACGTTCAGCATCAAACATCGGGGTGATGGTTGAGAAAAACTCAATTTCGCACCCGTTACAGCTTCCACAATCCACACGATAAACATAAGCAGAACGGCGAATGCTTTTAAGCAAAACCGATTTTAGCTTTTCCATGCTCTGATCAAGGGTGATCGGTGTAGGCAAGCCGTTTTCATCACGAGGCCCAACAAGATGCTGGGAGCTCGCACTGGTCAATATCTGAGTCATTACTTGCCCTCCAAAGTTGGGATAAAGGCATCAATTTTCACAAGGTGAGCTGGAAGCAGATCATTTTGCTGCTTGCAATCGGTGCAGGTTTCAAACTGATCGCGCCGTTTTTCTCTTTCCTCTCCTTCGAAGCCGAGAATGTCCATTGCATACTCGATTTCTTTTTGAGAGGCGTAAGGGGCACCGCACTGAACGCAACGACAGATTTTGAAATCCGCCTTTTCAACAAGGTCTTCTTTTTTCCAAACAGCCATTTCGAAATTTTCGGAAAGACGGATAGCCCCTGTTGGGCAAACTTCCTCACAGCGTGCGCAGAAAATGCAGCGCCCTGTGTCAAAAGCCCATGTCATGACATCACGTGATTCGTGAATTTCGATTGTCAGCGCATTTGCTGGGCAAGCATTGGTACATGCCGCACAGCAGATGCATTGATTGGATTTATAGTCGGGTTTCCCTCTGAAGTTGGGGACAACTTCAAAAGGTTTTTCCGGATAATGGGTTGTAACAGCCTTTTTCGTAAAGGTGTCTTTAATCAGTTTCAGCATGAGGGACTCCGCTTAGAAAGGCTTATTTTTACGATCAATAGCGTAACGCTCGATCTCTTTATAAGGCACTGTCACTGAACTGTTTTTACGCACATCAACGATGGTCATACGGTCAGTACAGGAGTAGCAAGGATCAAGGCTAGCAACGATCAATGGCGCATCTGCAACGGTGTTTCCACGTAACATATAACGCAAGGTTGGCCAGTTGGAGTAGGTTGCCGCACGGCATCTCCAGCGGAACAATTTTTGATTATCCCCTGTCATTGCCCAGTGAACATTTTCACCACGAGGTGCTTCGGTGTAACCCAATGCAAATTTATGTGGTTTGTAGGTAAAGCCTTCAAGCAGGATATCGCCGTTAGGCATATTATCCAAGCCGAATTCAATCTGGTCAAAGGAGTTCAAAACCTCACGAATACGCACTTTGACACGTGCATAGACGTCACAGCCATCTTCAACCATGATTTCAACAGGGAGCTTTCTGTAGCTGAGAACATCGTGGTTTACACGAACATCTCTTGCCCAGCCACTGCCACGCATCATAGGGCCAACGTTACTGTAGTCACGGGCAACCTGTTTATCCAAGATACCGATGCCTTTTGTACGCTGTTCGATGTTGGAGGTGCTCATAATGATATCTAAAATATCATTAAGCTCCTTACGCATCAGGCGGATGAGGCGGATAGTTTCGAGGCGTTCTTCTTTAAGAATATCACGACGGACACCGCCAATGAGATTCATACAGTAGGTTTTACGGCCACCTGTTAAGATAACAGCCATTTTCATGGCATGCTCACGAATGGTGAAGACCTTCATAAAGCCGACATGGAAACCGACGTTATGGCAGGCTAGTCCCACATTCAATAAGTTGGAATGCAGACGTTCCACCTCAAGGAGAATGGTACGGATCATCTGTGCACGTTCCGGCACAGGAAGCCCCATCGCATTTTCAACAGCCGTACAATAACCGACACTATGGGTCATGCCGCAAATACCGCAAACACGGTCAGCAAGCATGCTCACCTCGTTGTAACCCATGCGGGTTTCAGCAAGTTTTTCCATGCCACGGTGAACGTAGAAGAGACGGTAATCCGCATCAACAATGTTCTCGCCATCAACGAAAAGACGGAAATGTCCAGGTTCGTCAGAAGTGATATGGTAAGGGCCGATTGGCACAATGTTGGATTTTTCGCTTGCCGTGCTACGGAATTCGTAGGTTTCCTGATCGGAAACAGGGGCAGGGCGCTGACGGTAATCCATCGCATCTTTACGTAATGGATAGAGTCCATCTGGCCAATCATCTGGTAGAACCAAACGGCGCTCATCTGGCAGGCCGACAGGGACCAAGCCATACATGTCACGCAATTCACGCTCACCCCAAACAGCGGCAGGAACTTTCATTGTGACGGAAGGGAATTCCAAAGAAACGGGATCCACTTCTGTTCTGACTGTGAGCCAGCATGGATCGTCATCTTCAAAAGAGATGACGTAATAAATGGCATAGTTACCGCAAAGCGTGCGCTCGTCATTCCCAAAAAGAACAGGAAGCCAGCCGCCTTGTTTATAATAGAGAGATTCCACAACATCTGGCAGAGCGTTGACTTTTACATCAACAGTAAGCTGTGTTTCTGTTTGCCATTCAACACCGAGGATGGCAGAGGGAAAATCTTCCCTCAACCGGTCAACATGTGTTTGGCCTTTACGTATATTCATCATTATTGCCTCTGTAATTTAATTAAGACCAAGTGGGGTAGATGACTAACCAAGATACCAGCGCCAGGAAGGCCAAGCTGAAACCGGTGAGTGTAATACGGTTCGCAAAGATAAAGCGGACACGTGCAGCACCATTGGATAGAAGGGCAATCAAAATGGATGCGATCAGAAGTTTACCAAAGGCAGCCACACACGCAATTGCAAGGGCTGGTAAGGTAAGTTCGGTGGCGGCTCCAAAAGGAAGAAACACACCGATAAACATCTGAAGAACAACGATCTGTTTAAGATTCATTCCCCATTTGATAATGCCAAAATCGGCACCTGAATATTCTGTTAAAGGACCTTCTTGAAGTTCCTGCTCCGCCTCTGCCAAGTCGAAAGGCACGGCACCGGATTCAATTGCTGTTGCAAAAGCGCAGGCTAAGCCGCCGATGACCAAAGGAAGCCAGAGATGGTGTTCAAGGTGATGTGGCAGATCAAAAACATTCTGCGCAATGGCACCAAGCTGTGTAGAGCCGGCAACCAAGGCGGCGATCCAAAGACCGAGGAACAGAATAGGCTCAACCAAGACACCGAGGACACCCTCACGGGCGGCACCGATCATGGCAAAGGGGCTACCTGTATCCAGGCCTGAAAGGATAAAGATAAAACGTGCCAATGCAAAAATATAGATCAAAGTAATCATATCCCCAATGGCAGGCATTGGTGAAGCAATCGTAATGACCGGTATAGCGCAAGCGGCAACAAGCATAATCCCAAAGAAGAGATAAGGCATTGCTTTAAAGGCAAAACCCGTTGTCAATGGCGCAAGACGTGGACGTTTTAAGAGTTTAAAGATCTCATGATAAGGGCCAAAAACCCCACTGAGTTCAATAGAGGCTCCCGACATGCGTGTCGTGATAAGCCCGGCAACCCCGACAAAGAAAGGTGCAAGCAAAAGAAGGAACAAAGCTTGCACAATTCCTAAAACCATAGAGGAATGCAGGTGGAGTGTCATCAGGTCAGTCAGATCATTTTGAACGCCATGGGGCAGGCTTTGAAAGCCGTTATGCAACCCGTGATGCACATCATGAGAGACGGTGTGAGAAAGATTATCAGCGACATGCTCGACATGATGCGTTTCATTCAACGCTTCATTTTCTAAGGCCGTAAGTTTTTCAGTCATAAAATTCTCCTTAGGCGAAAGCGATGGCAATGATTAAAAGCGCAGCAAGCCCGACAGCTGCAATCCCACGACAGGCAGCAACAAATGTTTTGCCATGAAAGTGGTTTTTAAGCGGCTGAGGAAAGGCATGACGCACAGCGTAGAAAGGTGCAAACATGACGCGCAATGGCTGAGCGATACTGGTTGCATTGATGTTCATGGCTTTGTCATAATCATAACCGCAAGACCATGCTGTTCCGCTGACACGACGTGGTGGGCGGTGTCCTTGGTACAAAGCGGCCAAAAGAAGCGGCAAAATTGGCAAGGCAAGGAGCAAAATCGTCAAGAGAGGTGCAGAAACAAGTGCTGATCCAATCCCATGCTCTTGAACAGGAAGACCTGCAATTCTGGCAATCGTTGGAATGACCCAAGGAGAGACCAAGCCAAAGACAATACAGAGAAGTGCCGGAATGAAAGCAGACAATGTTTGGAAACATCCTCCAGCAGCAACATGCTCTGCCGCATCGGAACGTGCCGCACCTAAAAAGGCAACACCAAACACTTTACTTGCACACATCACAGCTAAAGCACCGGTCACAGCAAGAACCACAGCAATTAATGGCCCAAACAGATGTGCAACGAAGCTAGGTGCCGCACTGAAGTGGAAAAGACCTTGATAGACCATCCATTCACTGACGAAACCGTTTAGCGGTGGTAGGGCGGACATAGCACCTAAAGCAATCAAAATGGCAATGGCTGTGACAGGCATTTTACGTGCAAGGCCACCCATTTTTTCAATATCTTTAAGACCTGTTCTTTCTTCAACCGTACCCGCACCGAGCAGAAGGGCAGCCCCAAAAAGGGAATGGTTGAAAATTTGGAAGAGAGCACCGATGATCCCGAAAGCCAGCAATAAAGGTAATTGCAAGGAAATACCGGCCATCGCCGCACCAATGCCAAGGAGGATGATGCCGGAGCTTTCTAAGCTGTGATAGCTTAAAAGGCGACGAAGATCATGTTCTTGGAGGGCATAAAGACCACCGAAGAAGGCTGTAACGGCACCGAGGAGAAGAACAAGAACACCCCACCAGAGCGGAGGCACACCCAAAAGATCTAATCCGAAAAGCAAAATCCCAAAGAGACCCGCTTTCATCAAGCTTGATGAAAACAGCATTGCAGAAGCCGGAGAAGCAGAGCTATGGGATTGTGGTGCCCAGCCATGTAATGGGAACATGCCGGAGAAGACACCCAAGCCAAATAAAGCAAGCAAGAAAATTTCCGTACGCACATGCTCAGAGAGGTGAGCGGCACGAATGGCATCAAATTGCAGGCTATGGACATGCGCATTTAAAATCAGAAAGGCAACGCCGAGAAGCGCAATACCGAACTGGGTAAGTAAAAGGATATTTTGTCCTGCTTTTTCAGCTTTGTCACCTTCATTACGAACCGTAAGGAAATAAGCGGAAAGTGCAGAAATTTCCAAGCCAACAAGGAAGGAAAGCGCGTCACTGGAAAGAACGGTCGCACTCAAAGCGGCAAGCAACATATTGCCAAAGAAGGCTTCCCAAGCAGAAACGCCGGTTTCTTTGTTGCCCAAGGCACCAATATTATAGATGGCAGCCCAGATACCGCTCAGCATCACAACTAAGAGGAAGAAAGCGTGCAGGCCGCTGACTTCAATTTGAAAATGCAGATGTGGCAGTGTGGCAAAAAGTTTTGGTGCAAAGAGCATTTCGCTCGCAGAGAGCACGCCGATTGCGGAGAAAAGAAGTGTCCCTAAAGCAACCACAGGGCGCATGGGTTTAAAGGAGGATAAAAGTCCACCAACAATCGCACAGGCGGCAAAGCCGAGCAACACAACCGTCAATAGAGACAAAGGATCAGCGAAGATACCTGTGATCATTTGTGAGTCTCCTTCACAGATTCGGAGGCGTGGTCAAAGGGTGAGAAAGTGCCGAATTCCAGTGCCGTGCTCAGGCGTTTCTCTGCATTGATCTTGAGCAGATCCATTGGGTCAACCAAGCGGATGGCTTTGGTCGGGCAATGACGGATGCAAGAAGGGCCAAGAGGGGTGAAATGGCAAAGATCGCATTTGACGGCGACTTTGCGGACAATAGGATTCCAGTCCAAAAACGGTGCGACAGGTGTCGGATCTTTGGGGGATGGAAGTGCCATATTTGTGTCATGGTGTTTTGGCACATGGTAGGGATGGCTCCCCCCCATATCAATGGCACCGAATGGGCAGGCAATTCCGCACAGTTTGCAACTGACGCAGAGGCTCTCATTGAGAATGATAGAGTCCCCTGTATGCTTAATTGCATTGACGGGACAGACCTCTGCACATGGCGCATCTTCGCAATGATGACACGTGACAGGGGCGGATTGTTTGGTATCACGCTTGACCTTTAGGCGCGGTGTATCGTCTAACCCAACGGCACGATGCTCTTCAGAGCAGCTCGCCATGCAGGTATCGCATCCGATACAGAGCTTAGGATCCGCAATAATAAAATGGTTCATGCACACTCCTTAGTTTGTTATCCGAAAGAGAGACATCCGCTTTTGAAGGGTGTGAGGGTAATTGCTCCTAAAGCACATCATGCCATGCGGCAAAAAGCATTAGTGCTGAGAGCACCTCATTTCCTAAAATGCAAAACGGTGCGTCTTCTATCGAATATACCTTCGGGGTAACCGCTTAAAATGTGAGCTGCTACCTAGCTTTAAAAAATTCTTGAAATTTTTTGTCTTCTTATCCCTACTCTCTCTTTTGAGGGAATTAAACTGTGAGAAGGACTTTTAGACGCTAAAATAGCCTTCCTTTTTCTAAAAAACATCTATTGTGCTTAAAAAACAACAATAGTCTCTTTTGCGTATGATTTTTATATAAAAACGTCATACAAAAGGGCGCTGGGCAGAGATATTGTGTTTTACTCTCTCTCATATTCTAAGGGCATAAAGTCGAAAATGGCTTGAAGTACATATCTATAGGGCGCATATTTAGGCATGATTTATGTTATAACTTATTAAATTAATTGGTTAGGAGCCCGTATGCACGAGCTGACATTATGCGAGTCAACGCTGGAAATTATCCAGAAAAGAGCGCAAGAACATCAGGCAGAACGTATTACGGGCCTATGGTTAGAGATTGGTGCTTTCTCCTGTATTGAATCCGAGGCTTTAAAATTTTGTTTTGACATGGTGTGTCAGGGCACAATGGCTCAGGGCTGTAAATTACATTTAATTGAGGAAAAAGCGGAAACTTGGTGTCGAGATTGCCAAGAGGAAATAGAGCTTTTGATTCCAAAAGTTCTGGTCTGCCCAAAATGCGAGGGACGTAATCTTCGTGTGAAGGCGGAAGATGGTGTACAAATAAAACGATTGGAAATCGAGTAGGATTTCAAACATTTTAGGAGAGTTTATTATGTGTGCGACTTGCGGATGCGGTGAAGGTGAAGTGACAATTGAGGGGCGTGAGCACGCTCATCCCCATACCCATGAACATACGCATGGCCATGAGCATCATGGGGAACATGCCCATCAGCATGAGGGGGAAGAGGCTTCTCATCATCATGTGCATATTCATACCCATGGCGGTTTGCCAGAAGGTGTTCAGATTCATATCCACACGCATGGGGATCATTTCCATGCGCATGGTGAGAATCTTTCTCAAGATGCCAAAAGACATCTTGAAGACGAAGCACACCACCACAGATAAGGGTTTCTGTTAAAAATGTTAGACGGTCAGCAAGGTATCCCTGTCGGGGAGAAAGAGGATTTACATTTTGGTTTGGGGGAGGCCGGGACACATGCGCCCGGTATTACCCAGCGCCGAATGCTTGAGATTGAGACAAAAGTGCTTGCAAAAAATGATGCGATTGCTGAAAAGAATCGTGCCTATTTTAAAGCACAAAATATTCTTGCGTTAAATTTGGTTTCCAGTCCGGGTTCAGGGAAAACAACTTTGCTGACCGAAACACTTCTTAAATTGCGGCATAAGCATCCTTGTGCCGTGGTTGAGGGAGATCAGCAGACCACCAATGATGCGGAGCGTATTCGTGCTACGGGTGTTTCTGCTATACAGGTCAACACCGGTAAGGGATGTCATTTGGATGCCCAAATGGTGTTAGAAGCCTCGGATCGGCTGGATCTTAAAAAGGATTCCCTGCTTTTTATTGAAAATGTCGGTAATCTCGTCTGCCCTGCAAGTTTTGATTTGGGGGAACATTGTAAAATTGCGGTACTTTCCACAACAGAAGGCGAAGATAAGCCCTTAAAATATCCACATATGTTTGCGGCTTCACGGTTGATGATTTTAAACAAAATAGACCTTTTACCTTATTTGGATTTTGATTTAGAGGCCTGCATTGCCAATGCAAGAAAAGTTAATCCTAAGATTGAGGTATTAACCGTTTCCGCCCTTAAAGGTGAGGGCATGGATCAATGGATTTCTTGGCTGGAGAAAGAATTATGTGCATAGGGATTCCTGGACAGATTGTAGAACTTGACCCCAACGATCCCGAAAATGCGTGGGCGGAAGTCTCAGGGGTTCGCCGTGAGGTTAATATTGCGCTTGTCCGTAAGGAAGGTGAGGATGATAAGCAACTCATTGGCATATGGGTGCTGATCCATGTTGGTTTTGCCTTAAGCCGTATGGAAGAGGATGAGGCTAAAGATGTGCTTGCAGGGTTGCAGGAAATGGGTGAAGTTGAAGAGGACGCAGCGCTTTTTCTTGCCGGTAGGATTTAATTCCGCATGTCTTCAATGGCCTTTATTGATGAATTTAGAGATCCCAAGCTCGTAACGAGCCTTTTGGGCAAAATTCGTGCGCAAATGAAAAAACTTCCGGCCTTTACCCAAGAAAAACCTCTGCAGGTCATGGAAGTTTGCGGTGGGCATACGCATGCGATTTTCCGTTTTGGGCTGGATAAGCTCCTCCCTAAAGAAATTGAATTTATTCACGGCCCCGGCTGTCCTGTTTGCGTCCTGCCGATGGGGCGGATTGATGCCTGTTCTGAAATTGCAGCGCATAAAGATGTTATTTTTTGCACTTTTGGCGATGCGGTTCGTGTGCCGGGAAAAAATGGCTCTTTACTTCAGGCCAGAGAGCAGGGGGCTGAAATTCGGGTCGTTTACTCTCCCTTAGATGCGCTGACTTTGGCGCAGCGGAATCCTAAAAAACAAGTTGTTTTTTTTGCACTTGGCTTTGAAACAACGATGCCGGTGACGGCAGTGACTCTTCAGCAGGCAAAGAAACTTGGTCTGAAGAATTTCACGATTTTTTGTCAGCATATCACAATTATTCCGACCCTTAGGGCGCTCTTAGAACAGAAAAATGTCCATATTGATGGTTTTTTAGCACCGGGGCATGTGAGTATGGTCATTGGCTCTGATCCTTACGAATTTATCGCTGAAAAATACCAAAAACCGATGGTGGTCACAGGGTTTGAGCCGGTCGATATTCTCAAAGCTCTTTCGATGTTGTTAGATCAATTTATTGAAAATCGTTGTGTGATTGAAAATGAATATGGCAGAGTCGTGCCAAAAGAAGGCAATAAGCTCGCCCAAAAAGCCATTGAGGAAGTCTTTAAACTCGGCGGTGGCAGTGAGTGGCGGGGACTTGGTGTCATTGAAGATTCCGGTATTTCTCTAACCGAGGAATATCAGGAATTTGATGCCGAGCGTCGTTTTAATCCCAAAGAACAACAGGCCGCCGATGATCCCCGTGCCCGTTGCGGTGAGGTTTTAACAGGGCAGTGCAAACCAAAGGATTGTCCGCTCTTTGCAACGGAATGTAATCCGGAAAATGCGTTTGGGGCGTTGATGGTGTCGTCAGAGGGGGCATGTGCAGCCTTTTATCAATATCGTCGTTCTGAGGGCGTACCTGATTAAGGAGAAACATGCACGATTAAATCTGTGAGGGAAAATTCATGAGCCCATAAGGTCACTAAAATTTTCCTTCTCAATTTAACCGCACCTCTTCCCGCCTTTCTCAGGCACGCTTTAGATGTGTGCTTAAGTGAAATTATTTATTTAGAGTTAAAAAATGATGAAAAAAGAAAAAGTAATTACCATGGCGCATGGCAGTGGCGGAGCCGCAATGGGGCAGCTCCTAGAAGAACTTTTTCTGCCTTCATTCTCAAATCCAAAACTTGACCAGCGAGAGGATCAGGCCCGTCTGCCGATTGCAGAACTCTCTAAATCAGGGGATCGCTTGGCCTTTACGACCGACAGCTATGTGATTGATCCCATTACTTTTCCGGGCGGTGATATTGGCAAATTAGCTGTTTGTGGAACGGCTAATGATCTTTCTGTCGGCGGTGCGGTTCCTCGCTTTCTTTCCTGCGGCTTTATTCTTGAGGAAGGACTGCCTTTTAGCGTCTTAAAACAAATTGTTACCTCGATGGCGGAAACGGCAAAAAAAGCAGGTATTGAGATTGTGACGGGGGATACAAAAGTCGTTCAAAAAGGGGCGGCGGATAAGATTTTTATCAATACGGCTGGTATTGGCGTGATTCCAAACGCTCTCGACTGGTCAGCCGATAAAATTCAAAAAGGCGACTTTCTCATTGTCAGCGGAACACTCGGCGATCATGGCGCAACGATTTTAAATCTCCGTGAAAATCTCGGCATGTCTTTGGCTGTCACCAGCGATTGTGCTGTTTTAGAACCTCTTATCGCTGCTTTGCGTGACATTAAAGGCATTCGTGCGATGCGGGACGCCACACGAGGGGGTGTGAATGCCATTCTGCATGAATTTGCCAAAGCCTCAAAGCAGGGCATTGAGGTCGAAGAAAACCTCCTGCCTGTTAAAGCGCCCGTGCGTGGCATTTGTGAGTTGCTTGGGCTTGATCCCATTAATTTTGCCAATGAGGGGAAGGTCGTGCTGGCGGTTTCTCCAGAAGCCAAAGAGGAAGTTCTCTCGGCGCTCAAAGCCCATCCACTCGGCAAAGATTCCGCCATTATTGGTCAAGTCACGGGCGAGGGGAGTGTCAGGCTCAAAGGCGCTTATGGGGTGACACGGATTCTTGACTTGCCGCATGCGGAACCGCTTCCCCGCATCTGCTGAGCATCCTCTAATAGCCATATCGCACAGGCGCAGCTTACCTCGGTCGGGTCATTATCTCTCTGATAACTCCGCCTCCCTCGGTTACGTTTAACCTGCACTCTATGGCCATTATACTTGCTCAGTTTTGAAGTAGCATTAAAGACAGCTATATGTTTTTTACACTGTGATGCTCAGCTTATTATCCATTAGATAATCGCCTGCGCTTCTCGTTAAAAAACCTCTTTCTGTTTTTTCCTGCTTAAAAGATTTCTAGAGGCAGGAAATATGCACGATTAAATTTGTGAGGGAAAATTCATGAACCATCAGTTCACTAAAATTTTTCTTCTCGATTTAAAAACACCTCTTTCTGCATCTCTGAAGATCAGCTCTTTTCATAGGGGGGCTTTTTCCCAGAAAGATTCTAGGAGAGGGCAGTTTAGAAGCTTTTCTTTTGTAAGATTGCAGGGTAGTAGGTTTCCCCACCAATTTAAATGTTGCGCTTCTGTGCCAAAATGATTTTGAAAAGATTCTTTGGCATCTTCGTGCGCTGAAATTGGATGATTGTCGCAAGCTAAGAGGACATTTTCTAAACGGGGATCACAGGTCATAAGAATGATATTTTCAGCTTGGAAATCTTCTTCCATCCCTTTATAGGCTCGATCTAAATCTAAAAGCGCAAAAATATGACGGTAAGGTGCTTTCTGCTTGCTGCGTTTTTCTTGTTTTGCTCTTTCTAAAATACGTTTGGCAGGGCTTCGCCCTCCGCCAGCTTTAACAATTGTTAGTGCAATATGTTTCGGTAAAAATGCAGAATCAGAAAAATCATTCGCTAAGAAGGTAAAGAAATTTTGCTCTGCGCTTCCCTCAACAACGATAAGCCAGGCTTCTTTTGCCATGATTAATTGGCTTGGTCGGCAGGGCGACCGATGCGGGGGACACCGCCATAGATTTTTTGGAGATAGGCCGCACGGAAACTCTGGCTTTCATCAAGATGCTTATCATCATCTAAGCGCCAAAGGCGGGTGGCCTGATGTCTTTTTTCTGTGAGGAATATATTATATTCCCCGACTTCATCCATAATATCGGGCAGATGGCTGGTGCAAATAAGCTGGGCTTTATGCGGATTTGTTTCCGGATCGTTAAAAAGCTCAAGAAGGCGAAAAACAGCTAGAGGGTGAAGTTTTTCTTCAATTTCATCAGCCAGTAAAATACCGCCTTTATTCAGGATATTCTGAAGCATAAACATAACGCTTAAAAGATGCGCCGTTCCGTCAGATTCTGAATGCCATAAGAGCTTTTTAACTTCTCCTGTTGGAAGTCGATGATGTGCAAAAAGCGCATGTTTTTCTTCTTTTCCAGGGATTTCCTGAAAAGAAATATCACTGATGCCAAGATCTAAATCAGAAATCAGCTTAAAAGCTTGTTTTAGTTTGGGTATGTCCTTTTCTTGGACGGCATTGGGTTTAGAGCCATCAAAATAGCATAAAGCAAAGTTAAATAAGGAATGGATGTCTTCTAAATGGCCATAGGAGGCGGCAAAGGAAAGTAAAGACGCGTTGCGTCGCAAGTTTCGAAAAGGAAGGCTTTCGAGTTGCTCCGAGACGATTTGATTTTTTTCTTCACGTTTAAAAATTTCTTCATTGTTAATTTCTAGTTTTTCAAAAAGAATAGCTTCGTTGGTAAAAGAAATTTCATATTCAACTTTGTGGCCATTTGGTCTTAAAAATTCAACGCTCATTTTGGTTGGTTTATCTTGCCCAAACCAAGAAAAATTAGGAAAATTTTCATCCGCTTTTACTTCTGTCTGGGAGGCGTAAGCGATAAAACTCAAAGATTTAAGAGCTGATAAAATAGTGCTTTTCCCAGCGCCATTTGCGCCGTAAAGGACGGCTAAAGTGGCAATATCTGGATAATGCTGCGAATTCTCTTCTGTGGCTGGTACGGCCCAGCCATGTAAATCCGCCTGTTCTGGATCTACATTTAAATCCAGCACCTGCTTTTCATTGATGGAAGAAAAATTTTCAATCGTGAATTTGCTGAGCATCGGATAATTTCAAAAAAAGAATAAAGAGAGATTAAGATAGTAAGCTGTAAAAAACATTTAGAAAAGTGGGGAGCCATTTTCCTTTATGATGGGAGATTCATTTAGTGCTTTCACATTCTCGCTGCACCGCTTGGACAAAGAAATGTTTATAAAATTCAGAGGCTGCACTTTTGATGGCGGAGCGGGTTTGGATTTGCACGTCACCAACAGGGACATATCCCATCTGGGCAGCAATTTCGACTTTAACCGCTAGCGTATCGAGTTCCGCCGCGCCTATATAATGGCGATCCCACGGAAAAGAGAGGTCTTTATACGTTGTTTCAATGATCTCTTGACTACCCGTATAGCCTTTATTGGTAAGAGATTGGATAAGATCATTTAAGGAAATACTTGCGGTCATTGAGGCTGTTTCTTTCCATCTTTTAAAGGAACTTTAAGAAGGGTGGTGGTGTGGCCCTTTGAGGGGATGCTGTGCCGAGGGATTGAGCATATTGCTGGCATATTGGGTGACAGAGTGGCTAAAGATTGGTTTATAATAAAATATTGCCCCAATCAGCGCCAGGAGGGCAATGAATTTAAAGCGAAACCCGAAAAGGGACTTCTTTTGTTTCCGAGATTTCTTCTTAAAGAAGAAGCCGGATCGGGTTGAACTTGTTTTGGCACGTCGCTTTTGTTCTTTTTGACGTTTTTTTTCTTTCGCTTTTGCGGCTTTGAATTTCTTGCGCTCTTTGTCCCGTTTTTTCTTTTGCTCTTTTTCTTTTTTACGGCGTTCTTTCAGGGCAATTTTTTGCTTTTTAATCTCTTGTTTTTTGAGGGCGGCGGAAATGGTCTCATAGCCCATGAGGTCATTTGGTTTAAGATTGGCACCGCTCTCGGCATATTGATCGATTAAAAAACGGGTTTTTTTAAAGAATTCATCATTTTTATTCCCCGTAATCAGCGTGCCGGATTCTGCATTTCGCTCAAAAGCACTTTTGGTAAAATTCGTACTGCCCTCGATGCAGGCCGCATATTTCCCTTTTTGAAAATAATAGATTTTTGGATGAAAGGTACCTGTTGCCTTTCCGAGTGCCAGATTATGCTTGCCGTAAAAGCCTAAAAAGGCGGGGTCTGTGCCATTAAAATCCATGCCGACAACAAGTTTTTTGATTTTTTTTGCATTGGCACGCAGGGCAAGCTCTACTTCATGGCCGGCTTGTGCCCATGCAACAGCGACCCGAATTTCTTGGGATTCCTGAATGAGTTGTAAAATTTCGGTTTTAATTTCGCCGGGTAAAAGCCGTCTAATTTTGGGGGACATGAGGGGATAAAGTTCAATATTAAATTTAAATGAGACCAAAACGTAAGGATATGATTCTCTACATAAAGAAAAAAGCTTAGAAATATAAGCTTTTTCAAGGAGAGAGAGTGTTTTATTTTCTCCTCAATTCAAAAATTTTGAACCTTGCCCCATTGACGGAATCTTTTAAAAGAGATGAGGTAGGCTCGAAAACAAGAGTCTTTTCAAAACTTAAAGATTTTTGCGTAAATTTAATCCAATTTTAGGAGATTGAAATGTCTAATCCGTCAACAAAAGGTGTCGTGAGAGCTGTTGAACAACAATCAGGTTTGTCCGATCAAGAACGTACGGAAGCCATTGAAAAAATTTATGGTCAGGAAGGTGTTGAACTCGGCGAAGAAGGTGAAAAAACTTTTGCTGAACGCGCACAGTTTGATAAAGAAAACCCAAATGCTTCCATGATTTCCAAAATGGTTGGCGAAGAAAATGCTGAACATGAGTTGGCGCGTTCAACACCAGACACAAAAGCAGACAATATTTAAGTTTTCTGCATCGAAGGTTCGCAGAGGGAGACCCTCTGCGATCTTCAAAATAATCCTGTTGGCAATATCTGATATAGCGCTCTCAATAAGATGCCAAAAGATAATCCAACCTCTCTTAACGGAAATTATCTTTAAGAACATTGAATGTTACCGCATCCCTTTTCTCAGAAATGCTCTCCCCGTACGTCTAAAATTTTTAGAAAAATACAGAAAAAACATCATCAGAATACAGAGACTCTGATCAATCGAATGCTCGAATGGGCTTATGAGAGAGCCGTTAATGGCTTAGGCTTTATGCGGAGCGTCGAGGTGCTCGCCCAGGATCATTTAGCCCGCCACAACCAAGACGAGCAAAAAGCCGCAAATGCTTTGCTCTTCCGTCAAGGTTCAAAGGCAGCTTTGAATGGTTTTTGCATGAATTTTGGTGGGATTGTCGCTTTGCCGGTGACGTTACCTTTAGGGATTTTAATTGGCCTCTATATTCAGTTGCGCATGATTACCGTAATGGCGGTGATCGGCGGCTATGATGTCCATGATCCTAGGGTAAAAACGCTTTGCTACGTTTGTTTAGCTGGAAATAATGCTAAAAAAATCTTTCAAAGTGCCGGTCTGAAAGCCGGCGGAAAATTCACGGCCTCTATGATGTCTCATTATATGACGGGTGATGTGATTAAGATCTTGCATAAGGCGCTGGGTGCACAGGCCATCGCTCATTTTAGTCCCGTTGGTTTAGCCGGTTCAGCAGGGGCTGTTAGTTTTGGACGTTTTCTGCCGGTGGCAGGGGGATTTATCAGTGCCGGATGGACAAGCTTTATGACGCGTCAGATTGGCAAAGTCGCACGGGAAATTTTTGTCGAACTTCCTTTGGAGCACAAGCAGCAGGAAGAGATTTCGATTAGTCAGAACTAAGAATATTAAAAGGAAAATTCATAACAAAATCGAAAACATGCTGGAAAATATAGTGAAACATTCGGTTCCTTTTCATGAAAGACTAGAAATAGATTCACCTGCTCTTGCAATATATTCAAGTCTAAAATGAAAAATCTTTTGAAAAGATGAAAAATGCTTGCACTTTTGTTCATTTTGGAGATTAGATGAGGAGGAACAGGGGACAGGAGAGAATGCGATTGCAAGACATTCTGTACCCTAACTTTTATAAAGATTAAAAGCTTAATGAAGGGAATAAAAAATGACAAAAACATACGCAGAGAGAAAAGAAGTCCCTGTCACAAAAACAACTTTTGATCCTGTCGCTGATCCGCAAAATCACAGCACAGCAACAGATGAAAAAGATTTTGGTGTTCGTGGAATCGAAGATAAACTTGTTGAGAAATCTGAAAATCCAGCAACAGAGATTCCTTCCCGTCCATTGGATCGCTAAATCAGTGCTCTCTTGTTAATGCATAGAAAAGGGGGTCGTTTGGCCTCCTTTTTTATGAGTCTTCAAGGTCACTAAAGAAATATTTCTACGCTTTGGCTTGTTTTCCTTGGGGAAATCAAGCAATTCTGGGCGGTCTCAGAGACATCTTTGGAGCTTTCAAACTTTTCGATCCGTTGGAAAAAGGGAAAGGCTCTGTGAGAAGATAAAAGGCATGTGCGGTGTGACACAAAAAAATGCAAAAACAAATCCTTTGCCTCAGGAGACGAGCAGAGAATTTTGGGAAAGACGTTATCAATCTGCCGGTTTTTCAGCGGAAATGTCCATTCGTCCACCCCGCCCCCGCCTCAAAGAATTCCTGGAAAAACTCCACCTCCCGCAAGGGCTAGCCCTTGATCTTGGCTGCGGCCGTGGGGAGGATGCCATTTGGCTCGCCCAGCAAGGATGGGCCGTTGTCGGTGTTGATGTTTCCCAAGCTGCCTTGCAGCAAGGCCGTCTTTTGGCAGAGCATGCCGGGGAAGAAATCAGTAAACGTATTGAGTTTAGTTGCTGTGACCTCGATCAAACTTTTCCTGCTGGAAAATATGACCTGATTTCAGCGCAGTTTTTTGAATCCCCCGTTCCTTTTGGTCGTAATCGTATTCTCAAAAAAGCCGCAAATTATGTTAATCTCAACGGGATTTTGTTAATCACCTCCCACGTCTCTCGGCCGCCTTGGTCATGGCCAATGCGTTTTGTCCCGCCTGCACCTGAAGCGGCTCTTGCTGCTCTGAACCTCCGGGAAGAAGAATGGAGTAAAATCTGTGTTGCCGATTTAAGTCGTGTGGCGACAGGCCCAGAGGGGCAGAAAGCTATCGTTAAGGATGGCGTTATCTGCCTTAGACGTAGACAGTAAAGGTCACAAGGCGCTTTTTAAGTTCCGAGATTTTAAGATAACGCATTATTTCTTTGCTTCTTGGCAGGGATCTTGCAGTCTTCGGTCGCCTTTGAGGAACATATTGGCAGGGAAGTTGGCAGAGCAATAATTACCGACTTTTTGGTGGATTTCTTCTGTCCAGTACCAGCCATCGCTGTAAGGTGTGAAATCATCCATTTTTTTGCCATCTCTGAGGGCATACATGCTGAAGATTGTTGGGAATAAGCCATAAACATTCGGTGGTGCTTGACGCTCCCAATGGAGAAGATAGGTGGCTTTCCCTTTGGCTCCCTCAACTTGGATGACTCTCGTCGCGCTGAGGGCATTGCGCCGGTCTTGGGGGATATCGCTTAAATCAACAATTTTCTCATGTAGGTCGAAAACGGGAATGATTGTATTGACCTGCTCTTCTTTCCCATTTTTCTTGGTTTTTTCAAGACGGGTAAAACGATATTTAATTGTTGGTACAGTAGGCCAAACAATAAAGGCACCTTCACCGAGAATGACGCTGGGATCTTGGAGGTTGAGCTTGTGTTTTTTAAGTTTTTTAAAATCAATGCCGCCATCAATAGCGATAATTTTTGGTCGGGTGGCACCTGCTA